>NZ_CP032548.1:0-309166 GCF_003867015.1 Tenacibaculum singaporense | reverse complement strand
AAATTAGTATCATCTATTCTTACTTCTAAACCAACAGTTGGGTTTTCTGGTTTATCTTGAATAATGATTGATTTAAAAAAGTTCCCTTCTCTGTCATCAGAAACTACATAACCATACACAGTAACATCCTCTACAAACTCTACAGGATCACCATTGTATTGTGCTATAATTTCGTCTAAAGACTTTAAGTTCTCGTACTGTTTGTCTGGTCCAATAGTTGGTAATTCAAAATCATTATTGTCAACACATGAAGCAGAGATTGCAATAAAAAGTATTGCAAAAATCTTGTATAAATTTATTTTTTTCATTTTGAGTGTTTTTTAGAATCTATAATTTAAGTTTAAGAAATAAGTAGTACCTCTACCGTACCAGTATTTATTTCCAAAGGTTGGTGTCCCGTTAGTATTATCGTCGCGTAATTGGTGATAATTTGCATTTCTTCCTTGCTCGAAACCACCTGTTTTATATTCTTCGTTGAATAAGTTACTAACACTAGCAAATAAACCAATGTATTTACCATCGCCTACTTTCCATGATTTCCCTCCGATGGCATTTACAACCATATAATCATCAAATTGCTCTTGAGTTAATAATTGTCTAGCTAACACTGGGTCGTAATCTGCAAAAGCAGCTCCGTCTGCATCACTTATAAAATTAGCAGTTCTTCTAATAGGAGAAACATCTACATAAGCTTCATCCATATGGTTTGCTGTAACACTAACAAACCAATAATCTGGGTCTCTATATTCAAAACCAAAAGAGTAAGCCTTATGAGGTCCAGCAGCAAGTTTATAATCTTTAAGAGAAGCAGGTCCCATATCTCTTTTACCATTAATAAAACCAGGTGTAGAAGCATTTTCTGTTGTAATAACCAAATTTGGGTTGTTGTTGTAAGTATATTGACCAACGTTTGCCGCTCCCTTTAATTTAATCGTAGGAGTAACTTGTGCTTCAATACCAAATTCAACACCAAAGTGTCTTTTATCAATACCAGTTAATATTTCTTGGATAAAAGCTGAAGTGTCTCCTCCAATACCATCAGCAAAGAAGAAAGAAATTTCAGTAGCATCTTTAATGTCTGTGTAGTAACCTGTAACTCTTGAAGTGATTAAAGGGCTTCTGAAAACATAGCTAACATCTCCAGATAATATTTTTTCACTATTCAATTCAGCAACATCAGCAACTGTAACATTGTTAGCTCTTGAATTGGCAAAAGAGTTACGTAAAGATGGTGCTTTTGTAATATAACCTCCGTTTACATCAATTAAGTGACGACCAGATATTTTATAGGTTAACCCTCCTTTAGCTCCGTAGTTAAAGAAATCTAACTTATCTGATTTTCCGTAAGAGTTAGTTGGAAAGTATCCGTTTTGGAATAAACCTTCTCTTTGGTGTGTAGTATTATTCGCTTGTCCTGCTATATAAAAATCAACTTTGTTGTATTTGAATTGTAACTGAGCAAAACCGCCATATACTTCAGAATTGAAGATATAGTTGTATTTAAAGCGATCTCCTAATCCAATTGTTCTATTAGGAGTTAAAAGGTTACTTTGTTGTTGATCAAAATTATCACCAAAAGTATTCACATCCAAATAACCTGTAGCTCCAAGCATATCTATTGGAGAAGCAAAGTTTTCAGACTTTAACTTTCTATACTCGCCACTTGCTGTTAGTGTAATATTTTCATTTAATTCTGAAGATAAAATCATATTAGCTGTTAATTGCTGATCATCGTTTCTATCTTCATATAAAATTACACGAGCATTTTCTGGACTTCCTTCGTTTCCAATATACAATTCATCCCAATCAATTTGTCCATCATTTTGGAAACCAGTTAATGATTTGTATGCATTTTCATAATCTGGTCCATTTGGGTCTGATAAATACCAGCTTGGTAACTTTCTGTAATACGTAGGGTCAGGATTGTTAGCACCGTTATAATCTAAACGGCTATTACCTATTTCTCCAAACTGAAAACCAATATTAGTGTTTAATGTAGTGTTTTCAGAAAGGTCCCAATAGTGGTTTAACATAACAATAGGTTCATATAATCTCTTAACTCTTGAGTTTCTCATTTTTCCTTTTTGATTTCCCCAGTAAGAGTTATAACGAATTCCTTTAATATCAAAAACCTCTTGAGTATTTGGTGAAGATTTTCCTCTTTCGTTTTCAGCAGCAATCACAGTTAAGTTTAAGCTGTGAGCATCATTAATTTGCTTTTCAAGTGATAAAAAGATGGAGTTAGCATCATAAAAAGTACCATCTACGTATCCTTCATTACCAGCTCTTCTACTACCAGAAACTGTTATAGCCCATCCGTTAGCTAATAAACCAGAAGAGTATGTTGCCATTAGACGGTGGTTGTAACTTCTATTAGAAGAAGCATAAGAAATACGTCCACCTTCACTATATTCAGAAGCTCTTGTGTTAATATTTGTAGAACCTAAAACACCACCAAAAGCATAGTTTGAAGGAGTTAGTCCATTACTAAATTCTTGGTTACGCAATACATCGTTTAAACCTCCCCAGTTACTCCATTGAGGTCTTCCGTTGTATAGTTTGTTCATTTCAATTCCATTAATCAAAACTTTACCGTTTTCAGAATCTAAACCACGTACTCTGTAGAATGAACCACTCCATTCAAAAGCAGCAGTACGTAAATATACATCTCTGGAAGCTTGTAGTAAACCAGAAATATTATCAGCAGCACTTGTGTCATCATTTAATTCATCATCTGTGATAGTGATGGTGCTTAAATCTTGATCTTCAGACAAATCTTCATACATAAAGATTGTACCTAAATCTACTGTTTTTCCAGATAGTTCAACTGGAAAGTTTTGGGTTTCATACCCGTTTAATGATACCGTTACAATTTGTCTTCCGTTTGGTAAACCATTTAGTGCAAAAGCCCCACTAGCATCTGTAGTACCAGAGATGTTAGCTTCTTTTACACTTACAGAAACACCTTGCATAGGATTTTCAGAATCGCCGTTTATTACGATCCCCTTTACAATATTCTGCGCATTCAAGCCAAATAAACCTGAAAAAAGCAATAACATTGTTATCGTAAAATTTCTCATAAATGATTGTTTATAAAATATTTGAATATATTAACTCCCATAGCTGTAAAATTCAGCAAAAGGGAGGCAAAATTACGAAAATTATAGTTATGTTAATATTAAGTTAAAGTTATTAATCTCGGTTTTATGTGAATTATAGGTTTTGGCTTGAAAATTGTTTTTACTTTTGTCGCGTAAAATTTATTAAATGAGAAATATAGCTTTACTTTTAGTTTTAACTCTTGGTGTTTTTTCCTCGCATGCACAGCAAGAGGCAAAAAAATATAAAATAAGAACTGTAGGTTTTTATAACTTGGAAAATCTTTTTGATACTAAGAATGACCCTGAAAAGAATGATGAGGCAAGTCCTATCATGGAAATGAAAGGAGACAAAGAGGAGGTTTATTTAGATAAAATAGATAAATTGGGAGAAGTTATTTCTCAATTAGGAGCTGAAAAAGCTAAGACAAGTCCGGCAATTTTGGGAGTAGCTGAAGTTGAGAATAAGAAAGTTTTAGAAGATTTAGTAGCGTCAGAAAGGTTAAAAAAGAAGCGTTACAGTATTATCCATTTTGATTCTCCTGATAAAAGAGGGATTGATGTAGGATTATTATATCAGCCTCGTTATTTTAAACCGATTCATTTTGAGGCATTCAACCCGAATATCTATGCTGAAAATAAAAAGATTTATACACGTGATATTTTATTAGTTTCTGGATACCTAGATGATGAGTTAGTACATATTATTGTTAACCATTGGCCATCCCGTAGAGGAGGAGAAGCTAAAAGCAGGCCTCTACGTGAAAAAGCTGCTTATAAAGTAAAGCAGATTATAGAAAAAATTAAAGAAAACGATCCAAATCCAAAAGTGTTAATTATGGGAGATTTTAACGATGATCCTATCAATTCTAGCTTTAAAACTGTTTTACAAACGAAGAGTAAGAAGAAAAACGTAAAAGAAGGAGATATTTATAATCCTTATGAAGATATGTTCCGTCGTGGATTTAATACATTAGGATACAGAGATAATATTAATTTATTTGATCAAATTATGTTTACTTCTCCTTTATTGGATAAAGGGAAAAAAGATTTTTCAACCTATAAAATGTTTAAATCAGGAATCTTTAATAAGCGTTTTTTAACCCAAAAGAGTGGACGTTATAAAGGGTATCCTTTTAGGAGTTTTTCTTATGGGAAATATACGGGAGGTTACAGTGATCATTATCCAGTATATATGTACTTGATTAAAGAAGATAAATAAATTAAAAAGGCTTGCAAATTTTGCAAGCCTTTTTAATTTTTACATATATTATTTAGGTAATTATTCATTCTTAGTTGAAATAAAGTGCCTTTTAAAAGGTCGTCTATTTGCCATAATTCAATTGATGATACTGCCATACTTACTTTATTTGAGGGAGTTTGAAGTAGAATAGATCTACAATCTTTACCCTTACTACAAGTAGCACAATTTTTTTGAAGTTTAGAGTCAGTTACTTTGTCTAAAAATAATTCTATTTCTTGCTCAGTCAAATGAAAACCCGTATCCCTAAAAATTAATTGAACTAAGTTTGAGTCGTTTTCTTTCCAATGAAAAGAAATACCTATGTTGTTGTCGTATATTTTAGTAATTCCGTCCATAACTATATTTATTTCGATAACAAATATATGAGTTTATTTGGAATTATTCTAAATAAAAAACAAAGGGGCTTTTACTACTTTAAATCTTTTAACATTAGTTGAATAGAAGTGTATCCATTCCAAGTATTTTCATCTAAGGTATAGGCAATATCAAAATCGTTTTGCGCTGAAGTTATTTTATCTCCCAAACCAAACCCAATCGCATTGTATGTTTTTTGATCTGAGCCGTAAATAATATTTAACTTTAAATGACTATTGTCGGCACCAACTTGCTTTCCATAGCCATTATCTCTTACAGCAGTTGTGGTAAAAACAGGTTTCATATTTTGTGGACCAAAAGGAGCCATTTGTTGAATAATACGGAAAAACTTAGGAGTGATTTCTGATAAGTCAATCTCAGCATCAATAGTAATTTCCGGAGTTAATAAATTTTTATCAATAGTAGTTTTAACTACTTCTTCAAATTTATTTTTAAAATTTTGATATTGCTCAGGTAACAAGGTTAAACCCGCTGCATATTTATGTCCGCCAAATTGTTCAATAAACTCTGAGCATTGTTCTAAAGCATTATATACATCAAATCCTTTTACTGAACGAGCTGAGGCGGCCAATTTTTCACCACTTTTAGTAAAAACCAAGGTAGGTCTGTAGTAAGTTTCTGTTAAACGAGAAGCTACAATACCTATTACCCCTTTGTGCCAGCTTTCATCAAAGACAACTGTGGTGTAATTTTCTTGCTCGTTGTTGTTTTCAATTTGTAATAAAGCTTCTTGTGTAATTGCTCTATCTAGCTCTTTTCTATCGGAATTGAATTTTTCAATAGCAGAAGCAAATTCAACTGCTGAGTCAAAACCCATTTCGGTTAATAATTCGACAGCATAGTTTCCATGTTTCATACGTCCAGCGGCATTTATACGTGGAGCAATGATAAAAACTACGTCTGTAATGGTAAGTTCTTTTTTTTGCAACTGATGAATGATAGCTTTAATACCATTTCTGGGTTGTGAATTAATGACTTGTAGTCCATGATAAGCTAGAACTCTATTTTCACCAGTCATTGGAACAATATCAGCTGCAATTGCAGTTGCCACTAAATCTAAATATGGAATTAGGTCTTCTATCGTTTGATTTCTTTTTGAAGCTAATGCTTGAATCAATTTAAAACCAACACCACAGCCACACAGTTCATCATATGGATAGTTACAATCTATTTGCTTAGGATTTAAAACAGCAACTGCTTTAGGAATTTCATTTCCAGGTTTGTGGTGATCGCAAATAATAAAATCAATTCCTTTTTTAGTAGCATAATCTACTTTATCAATAGCTTTAATACCGCAGTCTAAAGCTATGATGAGAGAAAATCCATTGTCTTCAGCAAAATCAATTCCTTGAAAAGAAACTCCATAGCCTTCTTCATAACGATCAGGAATGTAGGTTGCAATATTAGGATGAATTGTTTTTAGGTAAGAAGATAGCAAAGAAACAGCGGTAGTTCCGTCAACATCATAATCACCAAAAACTAAGATATTTTCGTTATTAGTAATAGCAGTTTCTATACGTTGTACTGCAAGCTCCATATCCTTCATTAAAAAGGGATCATGTAAATCGCTGAGTGATGGGCGAAAGAAATGTTTAGCTTCATCAAAGGTTTCTATCCCACGTTGTACTAAGATTCTAGCCAAGGTTGTATCGATAGATAATTCTTTGGCTAACTGTTTTACTTTAGAGGTGTCTGGTTGCGGTTTTAATGTCCAGCGCATAGCAATTTTATCGAAAATAGATTAGTTATTATGTAAGTGAATAGCAGTAGTTACATCAGCAAATTTTCTAAACATTTCCATAACACCACAGTATTTTTCTATCGATAAATCTACTGCTTTGTTAATTTTTTTTTCGTCTAAATCACTACCGTAAAAATGATAATCCACTAAAACTTTATGATAATATTTTGGGTGCTCTTCAGTTAATTCACCAGTAACAACAATTTTAAAATCATCAATTTTTACACGCATTTTTTCTAGCATAGGTACGATATCTAAACCAGAACAACCTGCTAACGATGAAAGCATCATAGCTTTAGGTCGTAATCCAGTATTATTTCCTCCATGCTCTTCAGAAGTGTCAATTACTATTGGGTGTCCACTAGGGTTGTCACTTTCAAATTGCATGTTTTCTTTCCAAACCGTTGTAACTGTGTTTGTTGCCATATCTTGATAATTTTTTGTTTATTGCGTAAGTAAGTCTCTGTGTGTTTCGACTTAATTATTTAAATAGTAACACAAACTTACAGCAAAAAGTTAGTATTAAAAACTTAAAAAATAAATCTATGCCTTTAGTAACTCCTTTAGATCCGAATCATGATGCGGAAACTAAAAAATTATCTGATTTTTATAATGAAACCTTAGGTTTTTGTCCGAATTCAGTGTTAACCATGCAACGACGACCAGAAATTTCCAAAGCATTTATCAATTTAAATAAAGCAGTAATGGCTAATCACGGTCGCGTAACTTCTGCTTTAAAACGGATGATTGCTTGGGTAAGTAGCAATGCTACTGGTTGTCGTTATTGTCAAGCTCATGCAATTCGTGCAGCGGAGCGTTATGGAGCTGAACAAGAACAATTGGATAATATTTGGGAGTATAAAACCCACCCAGCATTTTCTGATGCTGAACGCGCTGCGTTAGATTTTTCATTGGCAGCTTCTATGGTTCCAAATATGGTAGATGAAAAGATAAAAGAAGAATTGTATAAATATTGGGATGAAGGTGAAATAGTTGAAATGTTAGGTGTGATTTCTCTTTTCGGGTATTTAAATCGTTGGAATGATTCTATGGGAACAAGTATTGAAGATGGAGCGGTTGAAAGTGGTGAGCAATATTTAGGAAAACATGGTTGGGAGAAAGGAAAGCATGTGTAAAGTAGGATTATCAAAATTAAAAAAGCTCGCAATTGCGAGCTTTTTTAATTAAATATTTATGAGAGTTATTTTTTAAGTAAATCTCTGATTTCTGCTAATAATTCTTCTTGACTAGGTCCTTTTGGAGCCTCTGGAGCAGCTTCTTCTTTTTTCTTCATTGCATTTACTGCTTTTACTACCATAAACATTACAAAAGCTACGATGATAAAATCAATAACATTGGTTAAAAACTCACCGTACATAACAGCAACTTCTCCTGTTACTTTACCTGCTTCATCAGCAACACCTTCTTTAATTATATATTTTACGTCCTTAAAGTCGGCTTTGAAAATAAGTCCAATTAAAGGAGAAACAATTCCTCCAGTGAAAGAGGTCACCACTTGTTTGAAAGCAGCACCCATTACAAAACCTACTGCAATGTCCACTAAATTTCCTTTCATTGCAAAGTCTTTAAACTCTTTGAGCATTCCCATATTTTTGAATTTTAATAGTTAATTGAATTGAAAAGTATAAAAAAATTAGTGTTTTACCAATCTTTTGATGCGTTGAGATAAGGCAGTAAGTATTTCATATGAAATAGTTTCACATTTATGAGCCATATATTCTACGTGTTGTTGATGGTTGAAAATAATAACCTCGTCACCTTCATTACAATCAATTTTAGTAACATCAACCATTATCATATCCATACAGACATTTCCAATGATAGGAGCTGGTTGATTATTAATGAAGACAAATCCATTTTTATTTCCTAGTTTTCTTGATATACCATCTGCATGTCCTATAGGAATGGTAGCACTTCTTGTAGGTTGACTAGCAACAAAAGCTCTATTGTATCCAACTGTTTCACCTGGTTGAACTATATTAATCTGAGAAATTATAGATTTAAGCGTATGCGTATTTTTAAGTTGTGTAGTTTCTTGTTCATCATTTCCAAAACCATATAAGCCTATGCCTAGGCGAACCATATCAAATTGAGCTTGCGGATAATTGATAATACCAGATGTATTTAAAATATGTATCATAGGTTGGTATCCTAAGTGCTCATAAACTTGTTTTACTATATAAGCAAAGTTGTTTATTTGACCTGTAGTGAACTCTTGTTCGTTTAAATCTTCACTAGCAGCCAAATGAGAAAACATTGATTCAACTTTCACATTGTTTGATTTTTTTAGCTCTGCTACAATAGTAGGAACATCAGTATGCCAAAAACCTACTCTATTTAATCCTGTGTTAAATTTTAAATGAATAGGATAATTCATCAAAGGCTCTTCGTCAGCAAGTTTTAAAAAAGCATCAAAAATTTTAAAACTGTATAAGTTGGGCTCTAAACGATACTTAACAATATCTTTTAAATTTTGAATTTGAGGATTTAGAACCAAAATAGGGGTTGTAATTCCTGCTTCACGTAAAGCTATTCCTTCATTAGAATAAGCAACAGCAAAATAATCAACATGGTCTTGCACAATTTTGGCAATTTCTGTCGACTCACTTCCGTAACCAAAAGCTTTAACAACAACTAATATTTTTGTTGTAGGCTGTAGCTTTTGTTTAAAATAAGCTAAGTTGTGTAATACAGCTTTAGCATCAATTTCTAATACGGTAACGTGATTGTTATTCATTATTACTTTCTTTTTTATTGTGTGTTTCGTGTTCTTTCATAGCTTTGTAATAAGCAGCTCTACTTAGTGGTTCATACTCTTGAGTTTCTCCCAAAAAAACTAAGTCATCACTTTGAGCTTTTCTGTAACTATAGTGGGCTAAATTCCCTGTACGAGTACATACGGCGTGTACTTTAGTAACATATTCTGCAGTAGCCATTAACGCAGGCATTGGTCCAAAAGGTTTGCCTTTAAAATCCATGTCTAAACCAGCAACAATAACACGAACCCCTCTATTCGCTAAGTCGTTACAAACAGCTACAATTTCGTCGTCAAAAAATTGGGCTTCGTCTATTCCAACAACATCAACATCATTAGCTAATAATCTAATATTAGAAGATGCAGGAACAGGTGTAGAACGAATACTGTTTTTATTGTGAGAAACTACTTCCTCGTCATCGTATCTTGTATCAACTGCAGGTTTAAAAATTTCAACACGTTGTTTAGCAAACTGAGCACGTTTAAGTCTACGAATTAGTTCTTCGGTTTTCCCCGAAAACATTGAGCCACAAATTACCTCAATCCAACCAAATTGTTCTGTATGATTTACTGTATTTTCAAGAAACATTTTGTAATTTTAAGCTCTAATTATTGATTTTTGTATTACTTTCGAATGAGGAACAAATTTATTAAAATTTAACAGCAAAAATTAAAATCAAACGACAACTTATGCACAAAAAACTAGCATCAGATTTAACCAGTTTAGCACACAGTATCTTACAGATGAAAAATAGAGAAGATGTGTTTGAGTTAAAGCAAAAGGCATATGAGGTTTACGAAAAACTTTCGGTTTTAGCGTATGTAGAAGAATACATAAATAACACTCCTAACCCTACAAAAAATAAAGAGGAGTTGTTAAAAGATGTATTGTTAGCAGAAGAAAAAAAGAAGGCAGAGGCTTTAGTTGAAGAAGAAAAGATACATATTGAGTCTGAGAAAGAAGTTGTAAGTAATTTGATAGTTGAGGTAGAAAAGAAAGAAGAGCTAATTTCAGAAGAAATAATAGTAGAAAAGTCTACAGAACAGATAGAAGAAAATATACAGAAGGAAGAGCTTTTAGAGGAAAGAAAAGTACATCACTTAGAAGAAGACTTAAAAGAAGGTTTTGAGCAAGAAGCAGATGAAATAGCTGAGAAAGTAATTCAAGGAATTAATGAAGAAATAATTACTAATGATATCATTGAGCAACCTTTTGATGAATTAGAAGAGTTACTACATGGCGATGCTGAAGATGTAAAAAATGATGTAAAAGATGTAGGAGAAAGAAAAACACCGACTTTAGAAGATGAGTTACAAGATACGATTTCAGTAGATGTAATGACAGATTTATTTACCAAAGCAGAACCTAAGAAATCACTAAACGATCATTTTCAACAAACAATTCAGATAGATTTAAATGATAGAATAGCTTTTGTAAAACATTTATTTGATGGTGATCAAAATGATTTTAATAGAGTTATTTCTCAACTAAATACTTTTAAAACAGAAAAAGAAGCGAAAAAATTCATCAACAAAATGATAAAGCCAGACTATGATTGGTCTGAAAAAGAAGAATATGAAAATAGACTGTTAGAGATTATTGAAAGAAGATTTGCATAGATGGATTCTAACCTTGTAGTTGTACATACACACTTTCACAATAGAAGAACTGGTGTTACAAGAAGTATTGAAAATGTACTTCCTCAGTTAAAAAAGTTGTGTACAACTTATCTGTATGGATATGGTATTGAAGGAGAAAAAATTACAACTTCTAAGCTAAAAGAGTTATTATTCTCTAAAGAAGATATTGTTGTTCATTGTCATCGTAACAATGAAATTTTAAAAATGCTATGGTATAAGGTTTTAGGGGCAAAGTTCAAATTAGTAGCTACACGACATGCAGAAACAGAGCCATCAGGATTTACCAAGTTATTATTGAAGAAATCAGATGAGGTGATTACACTAACAAGCTCAATGCATAAGAGTTTACGGATACCTAACGTAAAGGTGCCGCATGGTGTAGATACAAACCTTTTTATTCCTAATCCAGAAAAAAAGTTAAGTAATATTGCTCAAAAGAATATTATTCTTTGTACAGGTAGAGTAAGAAAAGCAAAAGGGCAAAAAATATTGTTAGAAGCTGTAGTTCCTAAATTAAAAGAAAATAAAGATTGGGCATTGGTTGTGGTTGGAAAAGTAGACAAACCACCTTTCTTGGAAGAGCTAAAAGAAATAGCCGAAAAAAACAAGGTTAAAAGTCAAGTTTATTTTATTGATGAAACATCAGATATTGTTTCATATTACCAAGCAGCTACAATTTCAGTAGTTCCATCTTTTACAGAAGGGTTTTCTTTAGTTTGTGCTGAAGCAATGGCATGTGGAAATACAGTAGTGGCTACAAATAATGTTGGAGTACACTCTGAGTTGATAACGGATTTAGAATCTGGATATTTGTTTACTTCAGGAAACATAGTTGAGCTTCAGGAAATAATTACGAACCTAATAAGTAAGAAGCTTCCTCATTTAGGAGACAATGCTCGAAACGAAATTGAAGAAAATTGGAGCGCGCAAAAAGAAGCTGAAGGTTTGGTTGAAGTATATAAAGAAATCAATAAAAAATCTTAATAATTAAGTATTTTACCTGAAAAAAGATCAAACTTTTTAATTCAATAAATAATAGCTCCGTAGTTATTAATTGACTTTAAAGGAGTGTTTTTTGATATAGGGGGAAAACCCCTTTTTCCTTTTAGTGTCTGCAAGTGAGTTTGTTAAATATCTGTTAATTGATTAACTTTGTTCTCCTAACTCATAATTTCTTACATGAGTTTTTTTTCTAATCTCTCAACGAAACATCCCTTTTAACCTCTTTATTTTGTAACCTCTCTTAAAACGAAAGATTAATACTTTTAGTTATTTAACAACCTCTTTAATAGATATTTTACAGCTGATTTACTTCTTATATCGGCTAGATGTGTAACCCCTTTAATAACAAAAAATTAAAGAATAATACCATGTAAAATATTACAATATGTTGCTTAATGATACAGAACCTGCCTGTCAAAGGAGAGGGTTAAAAACGTTAAAAAACTGCATTGATGAAGGTTTTAAAAGGTGCCGATATAGTATGACGGGTTTTCTTGTCATGCTTTTTTTGTTTTCAATAAATGCAGTGAATGCGCAGTTAGTAAATACAGAAACTACAGTTCAAGCCAATTTTGGTGTTGATGCTGATGTGTATTCAGGAATAGTATCCTTTCCAAATGGAGCAGTTTTCCCATTTGGAACAGACGATTGGTTTTTAGGAGACTCAGGGAAAGGGGTGATAGACGAAACGCCAACAGCAGTAACAGCTAATCTATTAGTAGATGATAACGCTTCTGCTGAAATAAGAATGAGTGTTCCTATTTATACAGTTGTAGATGGAAGACTTTGGATTGATGCTGTATTTATCAGAGATCAGAATGCTCAGGGTAATAATACAGATTCAAATGTATTTACAGGAGGGTCAGATAAAAACAATGATAATCCAAATACTTGGACAATTACAGATGCTTCAGTACCTCAAAAAAATGATATTATAGATGTTTTTGGACATTTAAGGAGAGAGGGAGCTACTGTAGGAACAGATGAATGGGCTTTTTTAGGGGCTTCAACAAGAAATGATAGTGGAGATAGCTATTTAGACTTCGAATATTTTAGGGAAAAAGTAAACTTAGTAGGTGGAACTATTCAATCAGAGGTGGACTTATCAGCTACAGGAGGAAGAACTCCGTATGTATTTAACCCAGACGGTTCAGTACTACAACATGGAGATATTATCCTTTCTGTTAATTATGCTAATGGAGGATCAAATGCAATAATCAAACTATTTGTTTGGGTTGAATTAGTAGGGGTTCCAGATTCTTATTTCGATACACATAATACATTGCCATTTAGACCATTCGAGTTTAAACAAGATAATAATGGGTATATACAATACGATGGAGGTGATGGAGCAGGTAACTATGGGTATGCCGAAATACAATTAAGACAAGGAGCGCCAGATGCTGTGTTCTCTCAAGTAAATGATGCTGGTTCAGTACCAGCAGGACCATGGGGAACAATTGATAAAGGAGGAAATATAGTATCTGACTATTCAGAAACTACTTTTGCAGAAATTGCAATTAACGCATCAGCATTAGGGTTTGATTCGAGTAGTACTCCAGGAATAGATTGTATAAGTCCGTTAGGAAGTGTAATTGTAAAAACAAGATCATCCGACTCGTTTACTGCAGAGTTGAAAGATTTAGCAGGACCATTTAGTTTAGCAGATACACCTGAAGTAGCAGTGGTAATAGAAGGAGAAGATATAGCTTGTACAGAAGAAAGTATAACACTAACAGCAAACGCAACACCAGAAGGAAATACTTTTACGTATGTGTGGTATAAAGATGATGTTGAGATAGAGGGAGAAACAGGGAATACATTACAAGTTACAGAAGCAGGAACTTATAAAGTAGCAGCAACATTAGAGTTTGCTCCCGGTGTAGTAGGATGTACGGCGGAAGATGAGTTCGAAGTAAATGGAGAGCCTTTAATTCCTTTAAATCAAGTTTGTCCAGAAAACCAAACAATACCAGAATGTACATCACAAGAAGATATTAATAATGCTTTTACTACTTGGTTGTCTGGATTTTCAAATTCAGGAGGAAATGGAACTGTAGTGGAGAAATATTACATAGGAGAAAATGAAGTTGATGTAAATACTCTTGAAGCGCCAGATGCTTGTGGAGGAAGTATAACTTTAAGATATGAGGTTTCTGATGAATGTGAGCAAGTAGTTTCTTGTGAAAGAACATTTACAGTTACACCAGATGATGAAGCACCAGTGATTGCCGACCAAGACGATATCATGCTAGAAGAATGTAATCAAGCATGGCCAGAAGTAGTAAGCACTACATGGACTGACAACTGTGGTATCGGCGGAGAAACCTCAGGTAGCATCAATGGAGTAGCCGGAGAAGTAATGGCCGGAGACGATGGTTGTACTCAGTACCGAGACTACACATTCAACGCAACCGATGATTGTGGAAACCAAGCCACACCAGTAGTAATCCGAGTAACAAGACAATACGATGAAACCGTGCCAGTAATTGCCGACCAAGACGATATCATGCTAGAAGAATGTAATCAAGCATGGCCAGAAGTAGTAAGCACTACATGGACCGACAACTGTGGTATCGGCGGAGAAACCTCAGGTAGTATTAATGGAGTAGCCGGAGAAGTAATGGCTGGAGACGATGGTTGTACTCAGTACCGAGACTACACGTTCAATATTACAGACGATTGTGGAAACCAAGCCACACCAGTAGTAATCCGTGTAACAAGACAATACGATGAAACCGCACCAGTGATTGCCGACCAAGACGATATCATGCTAGAAGAATGTAATCAAGCATGGCCAGAAGTAGTAAGCACAACGTGGACTGACAACTGTGGATCGGGGGAGAAACCTCAGGTAGCATCAATGGAGTAGCCGGAGAAGTAATGGCTGGAGACGATGGTTGTACTCAGTACCGAGACTACACATTCAATATTACAGACGATTGTGGAAACCAAGCCACACCAGTAGTAATCCGTGTAACAAGACAATACGATGAAACCGCACCAGTGATTGCCGACCAAGACGATATCATGCTAGAAGAATGTAATCAAGCATGGCCAGAAGTAGTAAGTACTACATGGACCGATAACTGTGGTATCGGCGGAGAAACCTCAGGTAGTATTAATGGAGTAGCCGGAGAAGTAATGGCTGGAGACGATGGTTGTACTCAGTACCGAGACTACACGTTCAATATTACAGACGATTGTGGAAACCAAGCCACACCAGTAGTAATCCGTGTAACAAGACAATACGATGAAACCGCACCAGTGATTGCCGATCAAGACGATATCATGCTAGAAGAATGTAACCAAGCATGGCCAGAAGTAGTAAGCACTACATGGACTGACAACTGTGGTATCGGCGGAGAAACCTCAGGTAGCATCAATGGAGTAGCCGGAGAAGTAATGGCCGGAGACGATGGTTGTACTCAGTACCGAGACTACACATTCAATATTACAGACGATTGTGGAAACCAAGCCACACCAGTAGTAATCCGTGTAACAAGACAATACGATGAAACCGCACCAGTGATTGCCGACCAAGACGATATCATGCTAGAAGAATGTAACCAAGCATGGCCAGAAGTAGTAAGCACTACGTGGACCGATAACTGTGGTATCGGCGGAGAAACCTCAGGTAGCATCAATGGAGTAGCCGGAGAAGTAATGGCCGGAGACGATGGTTGTACTCAGTACCGAGACTACACATTCAATATTACAGACGATTGTGGAAACCAAGCCACACCAGTAGTAATCCGTGTAACAAGACAATACGATGAAACCGCGCCAGTGATTGCCGACCAAGACGATATCATGCTAGAAGAATGTAACCAAGCATGGCCAGAAGTAGTAAGCACAACGTGGACTGACAACTGTGGAATTGGGGGAGAAACCTCAGGTAACATCAATGGAGTAGCCGGAGAAGTAATGGCTGGAGACGATGGTTGTACACAATACAGAGATTACACATTCAATATTACAGACGATTGTGGAAACCAAGCCACACCAGTAGTAATCCGTGTAACAAGACAATACGATGAAACCGCGCCAGTGATTGCCGACCAAGACGATATCATGCTAGAAGAATGTAACCAAGCATGGCCAGAAGTAGTAAGTACTACGTGGACCGACAACTGTGGTATCGGCGGAGAAACCTCAGGTAACATCAATGGAGTAGCCGGAGAAGTAATGGCTGGAGACGATGGTTGTACTCAGTACCGAGACTACACGTTCAATATTACAGACGATTGTGGAAACCAAGCCACACCAGTAGTAATCCGTGTAACAAGACAATACGATGAAACCGCACCAGTGATTTCCGATCAAGACGATATCATGCTAGAAGAATGTAACCAAGCATGGCCAGAAGTAGTAAGCACTACATGGACTGACAACTGTGGTATCGGCGGAGAAACCTCAGGCAGTATCAATGGAGTAGCCGGAGAAGTAATGGCTGGAGACGATGGTTGTACTCAGTACCGAGACTACACGTTCAATATTACAGACGATTGTGGAAACCAAGCCACACCAGTAGTAATCCGTGTAACAAGACAATACGATGAAACCGCACCAGTGATTGCCGACCAAGACGATATCATGCTAGAAGAATGTAACCAAGCATGGCCAGAAGTAGTAAGCACTACGTGGACCGATAACTGTGGTATCGGCGGAGAAACCTCAGGTAGCATCAATGGAGTAGCCGGAGAAGTAATGGCTGGAGACGATGGTTGTACTCAGTACCGAGACTACACATTCAATATTACAGACGATTGTGGAAACCAAGCCACACCAGTAGTAATCCGTGTAACAAGACAATACGATGAAACCGCACCAGTGATTTCCGATCAAGACGATATCATGCTAGAAGAATGTAATCAAGCATGGCCAGAAGTAGTAAGCACTACATGGACCGACAACTGTGGTATCGGCGGAGAAACCTCAGGTAGTATTAATGGAGTAGCCGGAGAAGTAATGGCTGGAGACGATGGTTGTACTCAGTACCGAGACTACACGTTCAATATTACAGACGATTGTGGAAACCAAGCCACACCAGTAGTAATCCGTGTAACAAGACAATACGATGAAACCGCACCAGTGATTGCCGACCAAGACGATATCATGCTAGAAGAATGTAATCAAGCATGGCCAGAAGTAGTAAGTACTACATGGACCGACAACTGTGGTATCGGGGGAGAAACCTCAGGTAGCATCAATGGAGTAGCCGGAGAAGTAATGGCCGGAGACGATGGTTGTACTCAGTACCGAGACTACACATTCAATATTACAGACGATTGTGGAAACCAAGCCACACCAGTAGTAATCCGTGTAACAAGACAATACGATGAAACCGCGCCAGTGATTGCCGATCAAGACGATATCATGCTAGAAGAATGTAATCAAGCATGGCCAGAAGTAGTAAGCACTACATGGACCGACAACTGTGGTATCGGCGGAGAAACCTCAGGTAGCATCAATGGAGTAGCCGGAGAAGTAATGGCCGGAGACGATGGTTGTACTCAGTACCGAGACTACACATTCAACGCAACCGATGATTGTGGAAACCAAGCCACACCAGTAGTAATCCGTGTAACGAGACAATACGATGAAACCGCACCAGTGATTGCCGACCAAGACGATATCATGCTAGAAGAATGTAACCAAGCATGGCCAGAAGTAGTAAGCACTACGTGGACCGACAACTGTGGTATCGGGGGAGAAACCTCAGGTAGCATCAATGGAGTAGCCGGAGAAGTAATGGCCGGAGACGATGGTTGTACTCAGTACCGAGACTACACATTCAATATTACAGACGATTGTGGAAACCAAGCCACACCAGTAGTAATCCGTGTAACAAGACAATACGATGAAACCGCGCCAGTGATTGCCGACCAAGACGATATCATGCTAGAAGAATGTAACCAAGCATGGCCAGAAGTAGTAAGCACTACGTGGACCGATAACTGTGGTATCGGCGGAGAAACCTCAGGTAGCATCAATGGAGTAGCCGGAGAAGTAATGGCTGGAGACGATGGTTGTACTCAGTACCGAGACTACACATTCAATATTACAGACGATTGTGGAAACCAAGCCACACCAGTAGTAATCCGTGTAACAAGACAATACGATGAAACCGCACCAGTGATTGCCGACCAAGACGATATCATGCTAGAAGAATGTAACCAAGCATGGCCAGAAGTAGTAAGCACTACGTGGACCGACAACTGTGGTATCGGGGGAGAAACCTCAGGTAGCATCAATGGAGTAGCCGGAGAAGTAATGGCCGGAGACGATGGTTGTACTCAGTACCGAGACTACACATTCAATATTACAGACGATTGTGGAAACCAAGCCACACCAGTAGTAATCCGTGTAACAAGACAATACGATGAAACCGCGCCAGTGATTGCCGACCAAGACGATATCATGCTAGAAGAATGTAACCAAGCATGGCCAGAAGTAGTAAGCACTACGTGGACCGATAACTGTGGTATCGGCGGAGAAACCTCAGGTAGCATCAATGGAGTAGCCGGAGAAGTAATGGCTGGAGACGATGGTTGTACTCAGTACCGAGACTACACATTCAATATTACAGACGATTGTGGAAACCAAGCCACACCAGTAGTAATCCGTGTAACAAGACAATACGATGAAACCGCACCAGTGATTGCCGACCAAGACGATATCATGCTAGAAGAATGTAACCAAGCATGGCCAGAAGTAGTAAGCACTACGTGGACCGACAACTGTGGTATCGGGGGAGAAACCTCAGGTAGCATCAATGGAGTAGCCGGAGAAGTAATGGCCGGAGACGATGGTTGTACTCAGTACCGAGACTACACATTCAATATTACAGACGATTGTGGAAACCAAGCCACACCAGTAGTAATCCGTGTAACAAGACAATACGATGAAACCGCGCCAGTGATTGCCGACCAAGACGATATCATGCTAGAAGAATGTAACCAAGCATGGCCAGAAGTAGTAAGCACTACGTGGACCGATAACTGTGGTATCGGCGGAGAAACCTCAGGTAGCATCAATGGAGTAGCCGGAGAAGTAATGGCTGGAGACGATGGTTGTACTCAGTACCGAGACTACACATTCAATATTACAGACGATTGTGGAAACCAAGCCACACCAGTAGTAATCCGTGTAACAAGACAATACGATGAAACCGCACCAGTGATTGCCGACCAAGACGATATCATGCTAGAAGAATGTAATCAAGCATGGCCAGAAGTAGTAAGCACAACGTGGACTGACAACTGTGGAATTGGGGGAGAAACCTCAGGTAACATCAATGGAGTAGCCGGAGAAGTAATGGCTGGAGACGATGGTTGTACTCAGTACCGAGACTACACATTCAATATTACAGACGATTGTGGAAACCAAGCCACACCAGTAGTAATCCGTGTAACAAGACAATACGATGAGACTGATCCTGTAATAGTCGATTTACCTGAAAGTCTTGAATTATGTGATGAAGGATTACCAGAAATGTTAAATGCTAGATGGACAGATAACTGTTCAGCTGGTGGAGACTTAGTAGCATATCCTACAAATATAAGAGAAGAAGGTTGTGTTCAGTACGCAGACTATGTTTTCACAGCAACGGATAATTGTGGTAATAGTGTTACTGAAACAGTAACAATGTCAAATAAAACAGATTTATTTGAAAACTGTGAAACTGCATTTGCAAGAGGTAACGATTATACATGTTTCCTAGATGATGGCTTTAACCGTTGGGGTTGGACAAATTACTTTGCAGAAGAAGGTATCTATACAATGCCTTTATATTCAGGAGCAGCGCAATGTGATACTTCTAAGGGTGTACAATCAGGAGAGGTAACAGTTACCTATCAAGATGGGTATGTATCAGTAGAATACAACCTATTCGAAGGATATGTAATGAGTGTTGCACATGTGTATATAGGATGTGAAAAATACCCTAGCAATAAAAAAGGTAAAACAACTGTAGCTCCTGGACAATATAATTTCAATACAAGTACATTGGATTATGTGTCTAATTATACAGTAGGACCTATTGAAGCTAGTGGACCAATATATGTTATTGCTCATGCTGTAACCTGTGAAGAAGTTTGTAGATGTCACGAGTCAGTTGATAATGGTGGAACGTTTACTCCAAGTGGTTCTGTAGAACCTTGTAACGAAGAAGCGCTAGATCCAGTTCAACAGGAACCATTAAGCTTTAGTGCTTACCCTGTACCATTTGAAAATGAGTTGACAGTAGAGTATAATTATAAGTTTGATACCAATGTAGCTATTGAGATTTATACTATGAATGGTATTTTGATTAAAAGGGTAGAAAATAACTCTTATATCAAAGGAGCCAAGGAGCAGATGATAATAGATTTATCAAATGTGCAAAATCAAGCTTTAATTGTAAGAATGATTACAAGTAGAGGTGTTGTTAATAAGAAAATTATAGCAATGCGTCCTAAAAAGAGAAAGTAATCTGAATTATGAGTTGTTTAGAGAGGTCTGTAAAAAAGCTTCTCTAAACATACCTTTGAAACCGTAACTAATCAAACAAAAGAAACGCTAAGACAATCGTCTTAGCGTTTCTAATTTATTAGAGAAGTTTTTATTAAACTTTGAAGGTAAGCATAGGTTTTATTGATTTTTTAGATAAATGCTTAGTAATACTTCCATTAAAAATGTGAGCTAAACCACTTCTTCCGTGGGTTGCTAACGCAATAATGTCTGCATTAATCTTATTGGAAAAGTTTAAAATTCCTTTTTCGATTGAAGAATCGTTGTAAACGTTAATAGTGTAGTTTTTTAAATCATATTTTGCGATAAATTTTTTAATTCGTTTGTTGGTTTCTTGAGTATTTTCAAATTTTTGAGGAGTGTTTATTTTTAATAGATGAATTTTGCTGTCAAAATTCTGAGCAAAGTCTAAAAATCGTTCAAAAGCTTGTGTTTTTTCAGGTTTAAAGCTTGAAGCAAATACAAGGTTTTTAGGAATGAAATGATCCTCGTTTTTTTTAGTAACGATAACTGGGATGTCAGAATTTCTTACAATTTTCTCGGTGTTAGAGCCTATAAGAATTTCCTCTAAATTTGTGTGACCTTTAGCTCCCATAATAATGAGATCAGTTCCATTCTTTTTAGAGTAATCTTGAATTCCATCAAAGGGAGTTTGAAATCGGATAGCATGTTTGATATTGTTGTTTTTTGGAAAAAACTGTTTTTTGTAATCAAGCATTCTGTCACGAACTTTTCTAATATACAACATGCTTTCAGGAATACTAAAATTAGTCCCTGATCCCATGTCTACAAATCCAGTAGGAAGTTCAACCATATGAAGTAGGTGAACTTCGCTATTAGCTTTTTTAGCTATTGTCGAGGCAAGCTTCGAAGCATATTCCGAAGGTTTTGAAAAATCGATTGGTACTAGTATTTTTTTCATAATAAGAAGATTTAAAGAGAGATAGTCTCTTAAATATACGAAAAAACAATTAACAAATAAAAGATATTTGTGTGTTAATGAATAACTTACTATATTTGCAGCAAATTTATTAATCAGATAGATGAAGGGGACGAGAGTCCCCTCTTTTTATACCTAAGATGAATCAAGAACGAGTTAAAGAATTATTACAAGAAGCCTTACAAGAAAACGAATCGTTATATTTAATAGATTTACAATTCTTGGCAGACAATAAAATAAAAGTAATAGTAGACGGTGACTCTGGTGTGCCTCTAAGCGAATGTATTCGTATTAGTAGAAATATAGAGCATAATTTAGATAGAGAAGAAGAAGATTTTTCGTTAGAAGTTACAACACCAGATATCGCTCAGCCATTAACTGTTAAGCGTCAGTATAAAAAGAATATTAATAGAATTCTAAAAGTTAAAACAGCAATTGAAGAATTCGAAGGAACATTAACCGAGGTAACGGAAGATAATATCACGTTACAATGGAAAACAAGAGAACCTAAACCAATAGGTAAAGGGAAACATACGGTAGAGAAAACAAAGACACTAGCGTATCAAGATATTAAAGAAGCAAAAGTGAAGATCATATTTTAATTAGAGAATGAAATGGAAAATATTGCGTTAATAGAATCATTTTCGGAGTTTAAAGATAATAAAAGCATAGACAGAGTAACATTAATGTCTATCTTAGAAGAAGTATTTCGTGCTGCCTTAAAACGTAGATTTGGGTCAGATGAAAACTTTGATATCATTATCAACCCAGATAAAGGAGATTTAGAGATTTGGAGAAACCGTGTGGTGGTAGCAGATGGAATGTCTGAAGACGATAATGAGGAAATTGAACTTTCAGAAGCAAGAAAAATAGAGCCAGATTTTGAAATTGGTGAAGATGTTTCTGAAGAAGTAAAGTTAGTAGATTTAGGTAGACGCGCTATTTTAGCATTGCGTCAAAACTTAATTTCTAAAATTCACGAACACGATAGTACAAACGTTTTCAAGCAATTTAAAGATTTAGAAGGAGAAATTTATAGTGCAGAAGTGCACCATATTCGTCATAATGCTGTAATTTTGTTGGATGACGAAGGAAACGAGATTGTTTTACCAAAGAGTGAGCAAATTCGTTCTGACTTCTTTAGAAAAGGAGATGCAGTTAGAGGAGTGATAAAATCAGTAGAGTTAAGAGGTAACAAACCAGCTATTATTTTATCAAGAACTTCGCCAGCGTTCTTAGTGAAACTATTTGAACAAGAAATTCCTGAAGTTTTCGACGGTTTAATTACTATTGAAGGTGTTGCACGAATTCCTGGAGACAAAGCAAAAATAGCAGTAGATTCTTACGATGATAGAATTGATCCTGTTGGAGCTTGTGTTGGTGTAAAAGGTTCTCGTATTCACGGTATCGTTCGTGAATTAGGAAACGAAAATATAGACGTAATCAATTATACGAAAAACGAACAGTTATTCGTAGCAAGAGCATTAAGTCCTGCAAAAGTAACTTCTGTAGACATTCAAATGTATGAAGAAGAGAAAAACGGTAAAAAAGGACGCGTAAACGTTTTGTTAAAACCAGAAGAAGTATCAAAAGCAATTGGTAGAGCAGGTGTTAACATTCGTTTAGCAAGTGAATTAACAGGGTACGAAATAGATGTTCAGAGAGAAGGAATTGAAGAAGAGGATGTAGAATTAACAGAATTCTCTGACGAAATCGAAGCTTGGGTAATTGAAGAATTCAAGAAAATAGGTTTAGATACTGCAAAGAGTGTTTTAGAAAAAGACGTGTCAATGTTAGTACAAAGAACCGATTTAGAAGAAGAAACAATTTTAGATGTTCAACGAATTTTAAGAGAAGAGTTCGAAGAATAAATATAAATTATAAAAGGAAGCTAGTTTCCTACGAGTATATACTCATGTAAAATCTAGCAAAAAGCAGAAAAAAAGCATAACTATGCGTTTTACGTGTAAAGTGTGTTTTTTCAATAAAAAGTATAAAACAATATATGGCTGAAGGCAAAAAATTAAGACTAAATAAGGTTTTAAGAGAACTAAACATTTCTTTAGATAGAGCTGTAGAACACCTAGCTAAAAATGGCTATGAGATAGAAGCTCGCCCTACTACCAAAATATCAGATAAAGAATATCAAATTTTATTTGATGGTTTTCAAACTGATAAATCTAAAAAGGTGGCCTCTAAAGAAGTTAGCGAAGAAAAGAAAAAAGAGAAAGAGGCAATTCGTCAGCAATTAGAGCAAGAGCAAGAAAGAAAACGATTAGAAGAAGAAGCTAAAAAACAAGAAGTTTTAAAAGCCAAAGCTGAAAAGTTAGAACTTAAAACAGTAGGTAAGATAGATGTTGAAACAGGTAAAGCTGTTGAAGATAAACCTGAGGTAGTAAAATCAGAGCCTACAAAAAAAGAGGAGAAAGTAGAGGAACCTAAGAAAGAAGAACCTGTTCAACCAGTTCAAGAAACTAAAAAAGTGGAAGAATCTGTAAAGGTTGAAGAGAAAAAGCCAGAGCCTCCAAAAACTGAAAAGCCAAAAGAAAAAACAGTTGATACTCCTAAAAAGGAAGTAAAAAAAGAACAGCCTATAGAAGTAAAAAAGACTGTTGAAAAAAAGGTTAAAGAGGTGAAGCAATCAGAAAAAGAAACTGAGGTTACTCCAGAGAACGCTGAGAAAATTAAAACTCAGTACAAGAAATTAGAAGGTCCTAATTTTACAGGTCAAAAAATTGATTTAAAACAATTTGAAAGACCAAAAAAGAAAAAACCAGAAGCTAATAAGACAGACGGAGATAAGAAGAAGCGTAAGAGAATTAGTAAACCTGGAACTCCTGGAACTGGAGCAAAACCACAAGGAAATAATAGGGGAGGAGGTCAAAACCGAGGAGGCCAAAGAGGTGGAAACCGAGGAGGTCAAAGAGGTAGAAGACCAAGTGCAGCTCCGAAAGAAGAACTAACAGAAGCACAAATCCAAAAACAAGTTAGAGAAACCTTAGAAAAACTTCAAGGTAAATCTAAAAAAGGGAAAGGTGCTAAATATCGTAGAGATAAAAGAGATGCTCACCGTCAGCAAAGTGAAGCTGAATTACAAGCAGCACAAGCTGAAAGTAAGGTGTTAAAAGTAACAGAATTCGTTACTGTAAGTGAAGTAGCTACGATGATGGATGTTCCTGTTACTCAAATTATTTCTAGTTGTATGATGCTAGGAATGATGGTAACAATGAACCAACGTTTAGATGCTGAAACATTACAAATTGTTGCAGAAGAATTTAACTATACTGTAGAGTTTGTTGGAGCTGAAGTAGAGGAATCTATAGAAGAAGTAGAAGACAAACCAGAAGATTTAATAACTCGTGCACCTATTATTACGGTAATGGGACACGTAGATCACGGTAAAACATCATTATTAGATTACATCCGTAACGCGAATGTTATTGAAGGTGAATCAGGAGGTATCACGCAGCACATTGGTGCTTATGCAGTGAAGGTAGGAGATCAGAAAATAGCCTTCTTAGATACCCCAGGTCACGAAGCCTTTACAGCGATGCGTGCTCGTGGAGCTCAAGTAACGGATTTAGTTATTATTGTAGTAGCTGCCGATGATGATGTAATGCCGCAAACAAAAGAGGCGATTTCTCACGCGCAAGCGGCAGGAGTGCCAATTATTTTCGCAATAAACAAGATAGATAAGCCTAACGCGAATCCAGATAATATTAAAACACAACTTTCTTCTATGAATTTATTAGTAGAAGATTGGGGAGGTAACATTCAATCACAAGAAATTTCTGCTAAAACAGGACAAGGTGTTGATGAGTTATTAGAAAAAGTATTATTAGAAGCGGAAGTATTAGAGTTAAAAGCAAATCCTAATAAAAATGCAAACGGAGCTGTAGTTGAAGCTTTATTAGATAAAGGTAGAGGGTATGTATCTACAATATTAGTACAAGCAGGTACATTAAAAATTGGAGATTACATCTTAGCAGGAAAACATAGTGGAAAAGTAAGGGCTATGTTTGATGATAAAGGAAGAAAAGTAAAAGAAGCAGGACCTTCTACGCCAGTATCAATTTTAGGTTTAGATGGTGCACCACAAGCAGGTGATAAATTTAATGTATTTGAAGATGAGCGTGAAGCTAAGCAAATAGCAGCAAAACGTTCTCAATTACAACGTGAACAATCTGTTAGAACGCAAAAAACATTAACGCTTGCAGAAATTGGTCGTCGTATTGCATTAGGAGACTTCAAAGAGTTAAATATCATCTTAAAAGGAGATGTGGATGGTTCGGTAGAAGCGTTAACAGATTCGTTCCAAAAACTATCTACAGAAGAAATTCAAGTGAATATTATTCACAAAGGAGTTGGAGCAATTACAGAATCTGACGTGTTATTAGCAACTGCTTCAGATGCAATTATCGTTGGGTTTAACGTACGTCCGCAAGGAAATGCACGTTCGGTAGCAGATAGAGAAGAAGTTGATATTAGAACTTACTCAATCATTTATGATGCTATCAACGACCTGAAAGATGCAATGGAAGGAATGTTATCTCCTGAAATGAAAGAAGAAGTTCTTGGTAATGTTGAAATTAGAGAAGTTTATAAAATTTCTAAGATTGGTAACATTGCAGGATGTATGGTGATGACAGGGAAAATTACAAGAGACTCTAAAGTTCGTGTAATTAGAGATGGAATTGTAGTTCATGATGGTGTATTAGCTTCATTAAAACGTTTTAAAGACGATGTTAAGGAAGTAACTAAAGGATACGATTGTGGTCTTCAAATTAAAGGATATAACGATATTAAAGAAGGAGATACATTAGAAGCTTATACTGAAGTAGCAGTTAAGAAAAAACTTAAGTAATTACTTTAATATAGAATATAAAAGGTGCCTAATTAGGCACCTTTTTTTATGCTTTATGATTAAAAATGACTTTTTTTACCCCATTCATTATCAAGGGTTTTAAAAAAGATGTTATTATCCATTATTACTCGCAAGTGATGTTTAGAGGGATTAAACTGTTGTAAATGAGTGCGGAAAAAAAAATTTGATTGTATACTGAAAACTATATATTGCATATCGTTAAAAAACCCTTCAAATTATTATTTTAATAATAAAAAATTAACAATTTCTTTCTAGATAAGTTTTGTTTACTGTTTTTTAACAAAACAAAGAACACTATTAAGTGTTCTTAAAATTAATTTTTAAACATTCACAACATGAAAAGAATTTTTCTTACCATGGCAATTGCTGCTGGAATTTTAGTAGGTTGCCAAACAAACGAGCAAAATCCAGATTTAGAACCAGAGGCAGATGTAACAACGTTGCAAAAAGCAGAAAAACAATGTTTTGCTAATGATGTTTTAGAGGCAAATATGGCTAATGATCCTAGCTTAAAAAGCAAAATGGAAAATATTGAAAACTTTACAGCATCTTACTTACAAAAAGTTAAATCTGGAGATGTTCAAGCTAGGTTAGTAAATGGAAAAATACAAATACCAGTAGTTTATCACGTAATTTATCGTCAAGCAAGTGAAAACTTATCGTTATCAGTATTACAAGACCAAATTGATGCATTAAATGAAGATTTTAACATGCAGAATCCAAACAGAGGGGCAATGCCTGCTGAGTTTGCTGGAGTTGAAGCAAATGTAAATATCGATTTTGTTATTGAGGACGTAATTAGAGTTCAAAATACAAAAAAGAGAAGCTGGAGACCAGATGATTCAATGAAATTCACTTCTTCAGGAGGTAGTGATGTTGTTAATCCACAAGAATTTTTAAACATTTGGATTGTTAACGTTATGCCATATAGAGGAGGTCAAATTTTAGGGTATGCACAATTCCCTGGGGGTAGCTGGTCTACAGATGGTGTAGTTTTAGCACATAGTTTTGTTGGTCGTAATCAAAGAACGGCTACGCATGAAGTTGGTCACTACTTAAACTTACGTCACATTTGGGGTGATGGTGGATGTGGTGCTAGCGACTTTGTTGCTGATACTCCTGATGCTGATGGAAATAGTAGAGGATGTCCTACTTACCCAGTAATTGAATGCGGAAGTGCTAATATGACTATGAACTTTATGGATTATTCTGATGATAGCTGTATGTATATGTTTACAGAAGGTCAAAAAGCTAGAATGGATGCAGTATTTGCTCCAGGAGGATTTAGAGCTACTATGGCAGACTAATCTGTTTCTAATACGAAATTCATATATTAAGACGTTCTTTATTTAAAAGAGCGTCTTTTTATTATCATAAACTAAAAAGTAAGAATAGATGAAATACCTAAAAATAATAACTCCTGTAGTATTTTTATTAATGATGAACTGTGCTGCACAAAATAAAACAAAAGAGTTTGATAAAATAGCTTATGAAGCTCAAACTAGAGGGAGTGTGGTGAAATTAACTATTGAAGGAAATAACTTATCATACAAAACATATCGAAAAGAAGGAGCTAAAGAAGTAACTAAAGAACAACTAGAAGAGTTAAAAGCTATAATTAATGAGTTGAATTTAGAAGAAATAAGCAATTTAAAGGCGCCAAGTGAAAAAAGAATAACCGATGGGGCTTTGCATGCGGAATTTACTATTAAAATTGCTGATAAGGAATATAGGTCAAGTACATTTGATGCAGGTAACCCACCAAAAGAATTAAAAAAGCTAGAAGATTTTTTATATAAGCTTTCCGATGTAAAAGAATAAATAAACAAAAAACCGAGCAATTTGCTCGGTTTTTTGTTTATTTATTCTTTTTATAAATTTTACTTTTTTTACCGTCTTTATCAATAAAATAGAAACCTTCAGGTAGGTTTTTAATAACATTAGTTTCTTCTATTTTATTGTTGATAGTAGTTTCTTTAATCTTATTCCCGTTTACATCATGAATAGTCAACTGAGTAGGTGTTTTTGAAGAAGAGGAGTTAGCACTAGCGTAAGCCTGATTGTTACTCTCATTAGATTCAGACGTATTTCCATGGTAATCTGCTATAGCATGTAAATAATTAAAGTTTGAAAGGTTATATCCTAAGTAATTATCCCATATATATATTTCTGAGCACATCTCTTTAGTTTGGTTTGGAGCTATGTTTAACGAAGAGCTAGGATAAGGAAGGTTAGCTACAATACTTGAACTATTCAAGCTTGAGCTGTTTGTTAGAATTAAAGCTGTATTATTAATTGTACCGGTTGCAGCTCCTATGTTTTTAATATTAACACAGAATTTATGGTTTTGGTTGGTTCTTAGAGTTAATGCTCCAGATGTGTCTGTACTCGTATAAGTTCCTCCTGCATTGATAGACATACTAGCGACAACAAAATCAGGGTCACCAACAGGACACCCATTGTTAGAAGAAGGACCTGCTTGGTTAGGGCAGTTGTCTTGCCAGTTTTGTACCCCATCACCATCTGAGTCTCTATTGTCTTGTGAGTCGCATGCATCACCAATACCGTCATTATCGATGTCATTTTGATTTGCATTTGAAGTGTTAGGGCAGTTGTCTTCAGTATCATTTATTCCATCTCCATCGGTGTCCGTATTACAAGTAATATCTATTATATCACTAACATTGCTCTCATTTATGAACTCATCAGCATCTTGATCTGAACTATCTTCAGCCTGTATTATTTTTCCATAAAAATTTTGACCATCTACATCCTGAAAATAGTAAACTTCATTTATTTCTAATTTAGAAACTAAATATATATTTAGTTTATGGTGTTTCGAACCTAGATCATTACAAAATGATTCAGTTGCAACAGAAATTGAGTTTCCTAAATCTTTAACTCTGTGGTATTTGTATGATTGACCAAAACAGAATAAAGGAATAGTGAATAAAAATAATAAGGTAATTTTTTTCATAGTTTTTATATTTTATAATTAATCATTATAAAAATCAAGTTTTTTTCTTATTCATAAGTTAACCTGGGATTATCAAAAAGTAAATAAATAGAAATAAAAAAACCGAGCATATTGCTCGGTTTTTAATAAATGATTTATTAGGTAAGCTATTATAATCCAGCTTCTTTCCATGACCAAGTTGAAATATCAACTTTAGTTCCTGTTTTGTAATCAGCTGTAGTAGAAGCAGCTTCTCCATCAATTACTACGTTTGCTAAAGGTCCTCCATCTTTCATGTCAATGTTTTTGTCATACCCTTCTAACCAGATATTAGTAATGGTAGCTCCAGATGTCTTTTTAAATTGTAAAGCGGTACCACCAACAGTTGAAATAGCTGTTAAGTTTTCAAACTGAGGATTGTTGTTTACTTTATCTCCTTCAAAAGCAGTTGAGAAACCAGCAATAGTGTGAGAAATGTAAGTATTTGTTACTTTTCCGTTCCATCCTTCTGTCCAATCTACAGAATCATCTTCGTTATTTTCTAAGTATAGGTTAGTTGCAGAAACAGTTCCTCCAAAAAATTCAACTCCATCATCAGCACCGTTAATTACAGCGATATTTTCAACAACAGTTCCAGACCCTACTGAGTAGAAAGAAACTCCGTTATATTGAGATTCAGTGTTAATTTGAGCACCAGTACCTTTAATTACTAAGTTTTTAATAACTCCAGAGTTATCGTCATCTTGAGTACCACCGTAGATAAATCCTCCAACTTCAGCTGTAACATCTGTACCAGCAGAAGTTGTTGCTTTACCACAAATAGTTAAACCACCCCAATCTCCTGGTTTTCCAGCAGCAGAAGCCATCACTACAGGAGCATCAACAGTTCCATTAATGTTGATTTTTCCACCTTGTAAAACAGCTATATATACATCAGTTCCTTTTGGATCAACAATAATTTTTGTACCCGCTTCAATATTTAACGTAGCTCCGTCTTTTACGATATAAGATCCAGTTAAGTTATAAGTCTTATCAGAAGTTAATGTTACGTTTCCTGTAACTTCACCTACTAAAGGAGTAATTTCAACGATTTCACCATTGATAAATGACCAGCCAGAGATATCAACTTTAGTTCCTGCTTTGTATTCAGTATCTAATTTTGCAGCTTCTCCTTCGATAATAACGTTTGCTAAAGGACCACCGTCTTTCATATCGATATTGTCATCATATCCTTCTAAGAATAAGTTTGTAATAGTAGCACCAGATTGCTTTTTAAATTGTAAAGCAGTACCACCAACAATTGATTTAGCTGTTAAGTTAACTAACTTAGGGTTTTTGTTGTCTTTGTCAGCCTCTACAACAGTTGAGAAACCAGCTTTTGTATTTACTACATAAGAGTTTTCAACTGTACCATTCCATCCTTCAGTCCAGTCAATAGCATCATCTTCTAAGTTTTCTAAATATATATTTTTAGCAGAAACAGTTCCTCCAAAAAATTCAACTCCATCATCAGCTCCATCAAATACAGCAATGTTTTCAACTGTAGTTCCAGAACCTACTGAATAGAAAGAAACTCCATTGTATTGAGATTCAGTGTTAATTTGAGCACCAGTACCTTTAATTACTAAGTTTTTGATAACTCCTGAGTTATCATCATCTTGAGTACCACCATAAATAAATCCACCAACTTCAGCAGTAACATTTGTACCTGCAGTAGTGGTAGCTTTACCACAAATAGTTAAACCACCCCAGTCACCTGGTTTACCTTCACTAGAACTCATAACTACTGGGTTGCTGTTAGTTCCGTTAATGTTAATTTTTCCACCTTGTAAAACAGCAATATAAACATCTGTTCCTTTAGCGTCTGCAACAATACTAGTTCCTGCAGGAATAGTTAATGTAGCCCCGTCTTTAATAACGAAAGAGCTAGTTAAAGAATAAGAGGCATTTGATAATGTATAATCTTCTGAAAGCTCACCACTCATGATTCCGTTTTGTAATTTTTCTACAACATCAGAAACATCTGGAGGTAAAATAGCTGGGTCGTCACTACCACAACTTGTAAAAGTTAAAGCTGCAGCAGAAAGAGCTGCTATACTTAATAATTTGAATGATCTTTTCATTTTGACTTCTTTAGTTTAATTTTATTCTGCAAATTAAGAGCCTGTATTTTTTGTTTCTTTTAACTGAATATTAATTGATTGTTATATAAAACAATGAATATTAATTTAAGGTTAATGAAGCTTAAAATGTGTAATTTAAGCTCAGAGAAACTTGTCTTCCCTTTTTGTAAGACAGTACAGTTTCATTAGTTTCGATTAAAGTGTTTAAATCACGAACTAATTGAGTTTGTTCAATTTTTGGATCTAATAAGTTTTTACCAACTAACTTTGCAGTAAATCCTTTAAAAATTTGTTTGCTTAATACAAGATCTAGAGTTACAAAACCTTTTTCAATAATTTCATCATTATATAGGGTAGCGCTATTATCAAAATCTTCAGGAGCACCCAATGCATAAATCTTATCAGAAGCGTAGTTACCTGTTAAAGTAGCGATAAATTCATTTTCTTTATTGTTAGAATAACTTAAAGAACCATTAACAATAAAGTCTGAAGCTCCTTGTAATTCAGATTCTGATTTTCCTTTAAATTGGTATCTAGGAGATAAATCTTGATTAAACCACATCTTAGTTAAGTTAGCTGTAGCATTTAATACAGTTTCTTCGTCTTCATTCTTTAAAAGATCTAATTTACCTTCAACTTCGAAACCTATAATATCAGCTTGTTCACCTGTATTGAAGAATTTAAAGTAACCTGATGAACCTTGATCTTGTGTTAAGTTTATAGGGTTGTTGATTTGTTTGTAAAAAGCGGTAGCTGAAACTAATTGGCTTCTGCTAGGGAAAAACTCCCATTTTAAATCAACATTATATACGTCGGATTTTTCTAAATCTTCGTTACCCCCAATAACACGACCAGTTGGAGAAACGTATTCGAAAGGAGATAATTCTTTAAATTCAGGTAACGTTTGAGTTACACTTGATGCAAAACGGATAAAGTTTCTGTCGTTTAATTCATATTTTAAGTTTACACTAGGATATAAGCTTTCGTAAACTCTATTAGTTGATCCAAATCTACCAGGACGGTTAGCTACATTCCAAGCCATGTCAATTTCATCTCTCTCAAAACGCAAACCGATATTACCAGATAATTTGTTGTCGAATTTGAAGTCAAAGTTGGTATAAGCAGCTAAAACCAACAACTCACCTTGGTATAAATCTGGTTGTTGTTCTCTTAAAATTAAACCAGCGTTCGTTCCTTGTTGTAATGTTTCTGAAATTTGATCAACAGAAGGAGCTGTAAAATCCTTTGCTCTAAATCCAATAAATAAAGAGTTAAAAGATCTTTCTTTCTTACGGAAGTTTAATCCGTAGTTTAATTTATAAGGTTTTTCTTCGTATTCATCAGCAACATTACCTAAAGACCAGTGATTTTCAATAAAAGCATTGTATTCAGTATCTTCAATTTTTTGAGAAGATTTTCTTTGTTGGTAATCTCCAACATGAGCGAATTGAATTAATGGACTAGAATTAATATCTAAAATGTTTACTTCATTTCTAATACGGTTTGGCTCTTCTGCCAAAACAAAATTATAACCAGCAGCCCAGTTTAATTCATTGTTTTTATTCCACTTGTGTTCTCCCATTAATTGGTTAACAAACATAGTGGTTTGTTTAAAGTTTTGATCTCTTACAAAAGCTCCATCTTCTTGTGGGTCTTGATCAAACACATATCCTTCTCCATTTCTACCTTGTTCATATAATCCATCTTCACCTTTGTTCACAAATAAAGTGTTGTACTTTAGTTTATTGTTGTCGTTTAATTTTAAATCAACTCTTATATAACCAGTAGAGTTTGTTTTAGCAATGAAGTTTTCAACATCAGTAAACGAGTTGTTTAATACGTTAGATCTGTATGCTTTAAATAAACCATTTCTATATTCAGATGATTTAGAATGTGAAGCAGAAGCTAATATTTTCCATTCTTTATTAAATAAATTGAATCTTTTGGCTCCTGATAATGAAATTCCATAATTAATTGGAGTTTCCCCTTTTTTAGTATCCCATCCTTGTAGAGTCATTTGGTTTTGAAGAGCAAATTTCTTTTGGTGAAATCCAAAAGTTACATCATCACTAATGGTAGTTCTTCTGAAATTGTCGACTTCAATAGCGTTTGTGTTAACACCTCCACTGATACCTATAGAAAACATATCTTTTGTGTATTCTTTAGAAGCAATATCTACATTTCCTGATGCTTGGTCAGCATAACTTGAGGTAGCGTATGTTTTACTAATACCTACGTTTTGTATAACATTAGTGTTGAATAAACTTAAATTAACATTTTTATTACTTACGTCGTCTGAAGGAATTGGTAATCCATTCATAGTAGTAGATAAATATCTGTCACCTAAACCACGAATGTATATATCACCTGAGCCTTCACTTTTATTAACACCTGAAATTTTTGTAGTCGCAGCAGCAGCATCAGAAACTCCTTTTTTAGATAGTTCTTGGGCTCCAATACTTTCTTTAATTACTGTAGCTTTTCTTTGTTCTAATAGTAAAGCAGTTTCTTTTTCTCTACTAACAGTTGCGTTAATTTTAACCTCGTCTAATGCTACCCCTTCATTAGCGCCTAATTCTTGGTTTACTATAAGTGTTTCGTTTTCTTTTATTACTATTTGTTTTTCAATAGTTTGATAACCAACGAAACTAAACACAATGGTTTGGTTTCCAGCAGGCACACTAAGTGTGTACTTACCGTCCATATCGGTTGTCCCCCCGATAGAAGTTCCTTTAATAAAGACATTCGCAAAAGGTAACGCCTCTCCGCTCATTTCTTTGTCAGTAACTGTACCATTAACAGTACCTTTGCTTTGAGAAAATGCTAGATTACATAAGCTTAAAAAAGCTATAAATAATATTTTTTTCATTCTAATCTTTGAATTCTGTTTATTTATCCCGCAAAATTCAAGTTAAATAGTAAAGCTAATGTTACGTAGAAATTACGTTTGTATTATTAGAATGTTTAGTTAATGTTAACTGACTTTTGATATGTTATCAAAGTATTAATTGTTTGTAAACTTTATACCAAAAACAAAAGTTCTTGGTGTAGCAGGACCGTAAATGAAATTGCTGTCACGCTCTTTACTTATATCAAACTTTGACTGGTATTCATCAAAAATATTTTTGATTCCGGTAGTAAATTCTAGGTTCGTGTTTAGTTTTTCTAAATTAAATGTATAGCTAGCGTTAATCCCTAAATTAAAAAAAGAAGGAGAACTAAAGTACTCGTCTTCTGTTAAATTTTGGGGAGAAGCTAAATGTAGTACTTCCATACTTCCAGTATATACTAAATTTAAAGCTGTTTTAAATTTTTGGTTTGGAGTATAAGTCGCAGTAGCATATCCGTAAGTGTTTGGTGTACGTAAAAATTCTTTCTTTAAGGGTAGTTTGTCTGAGTTGTTGACAGCTGAGTTGTATTTACTAGATTGGTAGGTGAAACCAGCATCTAGCTGTAGAATTCCATCGTAGTTTAATCGTGTTTCTAAAGTAATTCCTTTTACTACGGCGCCATCACCATTCCTTTTTTCAAAAACTTCACCAAACTCATCTTCTCCAATAGACTCTAAATAAAAAGCATCTTTTAAGTTAGTGTAAAAACTCTCAAAAGTAAATCCGTAAATATAATGCTCGGTAGGTTTGTCGTAGTTGAATGAAAGTGTGTAGCTGTTAGAGCGTTCCCTTTTTAAATCATCTGCTAATAATACTCGAGAAATTCCACCACCAGCAAAAGCTATGTGTAAATCGGTGTCAAAAGCTTGTGGAGCTCTAAAACCTGTTCCCCAAGTTCCTCTAATTTGTGTGTTTTCAAAAGGCTTGTATAGTAAAGATACTCGTGGACTAGCCACGTTGTTTACAATAGTTTTTTCTGTTCCGTCTTGCTTTAAAGCGTTTAATTTATGGTTGTCGTAGCGAATACCTGTTAGTAAATTTAATTGCTTGTTGATTTCCCAGTCGCTTTGGAAAAAGAATCCTAAGTTTTGAGTTAATTGATCTACTTTGTACTCGTATGCTTCTATAACATCAAAAACATCATCTTGTACAAATTCACCGCCTAAAGTCAGTACATTATTTCCTCCTAAAAATTTCTCTAATTTATGATTGAATTGTAAACCTCCTTGAAAAGTCGTTGTCGTAGAGTTACCATATGGTGGTTTAGCTAAATGTTCTGTGTCTTCAGGAGTGTTTATGTCAGGGCGAATTCCTGTGTAGTGTTCTCTATCGGTATATTGTGTAGCTAAATAGGAAATTATAGAGCTTTTGTCATCATTAAAATTAATTTGATAATCAATATTTCCTACATAAACATCATGCACACGTTCTTCTGATTGTAGCGCAAAATGAGGAGCTTTGTCTACCATTTCACCACCATAACGATATTCATTCATTTTACTAAAGTTAACCTCTATTTTTTGATTATCTGTTGGAAGGAAGAATAAATTAGTTCCAAATGAATTATTTTTCAATTCAGGTAATTCAGAAAAATTATCACCATTAGCATCATACAGGTCTCTTTTTCTATTATTGATAAAAAACGAAGCGCCAGCATTTCTGTCTTCATTTACTATTGTAGCATTTCCAGCAATTATGTGATCTGAAACTCCTTTGATATTTTGATAAGTATAACCAATGCTGTAATTATTTTTCTTCGGAATTTTTGTAATTACATTTACAGTTCCTCCTATGGCACTTGAACCATATAAGGCAGAGCCACCACCGCGGACTACTTCTATACGTTCAATCATATTAGTAGGTACTTGTTCTAGACCATATAATCCAGTTAACGGACTAAAAATAGGGCGACCATTAATTAAAATTTGTGAATATCCGCCAGCTAAACCATTCATACGAAGTTGGGTATAGTTACAAGTTTGGCAATCTGTTTCTACACGTAAACCAGTTTGGAATTTTAATCCTTCAGATAAGTTACAAGCTTGTACATCTGATAAGGTTTGGCTATTGATAACATTAACTATAACTGGGCTGTTAGTTCTGCGTTTATCAGTACGTGTGCCAGTAACAGTAACTTGATCTAGAATTTCTGCAGTTTCAGTTAGTATGAAATTTACAGTTTTCTCTTCGTTAGAGTTTATTGTAATAGTCTTTCTTTCTGATAAAAAACCAATAGATGAAGCAACTAAAACAAATTTGTTTTTAGTTGTTTTTAATGTGTAGTTTCCAGATTCATCTGTAGTTGTTCCGTTTTCTGTTCCCTTTATAAATACATTAGCGAAAGGTATAGTTTCTCCTGAAGATGAAGTGACTTTCCCTTTAATTGTTTGTCCGCTTACAATAGTTGATAATAATATAATTACTAAGGTAATATGATTTTTCATGTTGAAAATAGTTTACTGTTAAACAGTTTTTAAAATTAAATATTTTCGCAAATATAAATTAATTTTTAGTCTTAACTAAAAATATGTTTAATTAAATCAAAAACTATATATTTGCATACCTAAAAAAAATAATGATGTTTAGTCAATCTGAAGAAAACTATATAAAAACAATGTATCATTTAGCTGCTGATTACAAAAAAGGAATTAGCACGAATGCGATTGCAAAAAGGTTAGATACAAAAGCTTCTTCAGTAACTGATATGGTTAAAAAATTATCAGAAAAAAACGTAGTTAGCTATAAAAAATACCAAGGAGTAACATTAACTGATTTTGGAAAGAAAATAGCAGCAAATATTGTTCGTAAACATAGATTGTGGGAAGTTTTCTTGGTAAAGAAACTTAATTTTTCTTGGGATGAAGTGCATGAAGTAGCAGAACAGTTAGAACATATTAAATCACCAAAGTTAATTAACGAATTAGATGCTTTTTTAGATTATCCAAAAAGAGATCCGCATGGAGACCCCATTCCAGACAAAGAAGGAAACTTGCAAATAATAGAAAAAAGTTTGTTGTCTACTTTAAATAAAAATGAAGTTGGAGTTTGTGTTGGTGTAGATGATAGTTCTTCGGAGTTTTTACGTTTTTTAGATAAACAAGAAATTGCATTAGGGAAGCAAATAAAAGTCGTAGAAAAGGAGCCTTTTGATGGGTCTTTAGTTATAGAAATGGATGGGAAAACTCTTACAGTATCCAATAAAATAGCAAGTAACTTATATATTCAAAAAACTACATTAAGCAAATAACAGGAAATAATTTTTTATAAATGGATTTATTTAATCAATTAGTAAGTTTTGGTAAAGAACACCCAATTCAAGCAGCACTGTATGCTTCGTTATTCACTTGGGGTTTAACAGCTTTAGGGGCAGCATTAGTATTCTTCTTTAAAAAAATGAATCGGGCTGTTTTAGATGGTATGCTTGGTTTTACAGGAGGAGTAATGGTTGCGGCAAGTTTTTGGAGTTTGTTGTCGCCAGCAATTGATAACAGTCCAGGAGAAGGGTTTGTAAAAGTGTTTCCTTCGGCAATTGGGTTTGCTTTAGGGGCTTTAGCTTTGTTTGGAATGGACAAATGGTTGCCACATTTACATATAAACTTCAAAGAGAATGAAGCAGAGGGTATGAAAACAAATTGGCATAAAACTACTCTGTTGGTTTTGGCAATAACTCTACATAATATTCCTGAAGGTTTGGCTGTAGGTGTTTTGTTTGGGGCAGCTTCAACAATGGTTGGGGTAGAGCAAACCGAAATGATTATCGCAGCTATTTCATTAGCTATTGGTATTGGAATTCAAAATTTCCCAGAAGGATTCGCAGTTGCTATGCCATTAAGAAGACAAGGAGTAAGTCGTTTTAGAAGTTTTTGGTATGGACAATTATCTGCTATCGTTGAGCCTATGGCAGCAGTTTTAGGTGCAGTAGCGGTATCATTTTTTACACCAATTTTGCCATATGCACTTGCTTTTGCTGCGGGAGCAATGATTTTTGTAGTAGTTGAAGAAGTAATTCCAGAAACACAACGTGATAAATATACCGATATAGCCACTTTAGGTTTTATAGGTGGGTTTATAGTAATGATGTCGTTAGATGTTGGTTTAGGCTAGAAAAACTTTAGCATAAAATACAAAAAGTATTATTCCCGCAAAAGCGGGAATCTTTTTTTGGTTAAATTGCTTGCTTAATTATATTTTACTTTGTTAGAAAACCCGTCAACTTTTCAAGTATACAATGCCTCGGCAGGTAGTGGTAAAACCTTTACATTAGTTAAAGAGTATCTAAAAGTTTTGTTGCAATCTGAAGATATTTTTCGTTTTCAAAAAATATTAGCGATTACGTTCACTAACAAGGCTGCGGGTGAAATGAAAGAGCGGGTGTTGCACAATCTACAAGTTTTTTCAGAAGGAGAAAGTAATGATTTACTAGAAATTATCTTAGAAGAAACTTCACTTGATAGAAGTGTCGTAAAAGAACGAAGTAAAAAAATACTAGATGAAATTCTTCGAAACTATTCTGCTTTTTCAATTACTACAATTGATAGCTTTACCCATAAAATTATAAAAAGCTTTGCTTATGATTTAGGATTGCCACTTAATTTTGAAGTAGAAATGGATGCTGTTTCTTTGCTAAATGAAGCGGTAGATGTACTAATTTCAAAAATAGGAAGTGATGAAGCATTGACTAAATTACTTATTGATTTTTCTCTAGATAAAGCAGATGATGATAAATCTTGGGATATCTCTCGTGAATTAAATGAGTTTGCTAAAATTTTGTTGAATGAAGATGATACAAAACATTTTAAAAAATTAGCGGATAAACAACTTACCGATTTTACTAACTTAAAAACAAAGTTGTCAAAACATCAAACGCAAATAAAAAAACGTTGGAAGGAAATCGGAGAAGAAGCTTTGCAAGTTATTCAATCAGTACAGTTAGATCATAAAGATTTTTACCGATCAATGTTGCCAAATCATTTTGTAGCACTGTCTAAAAATCCAGAAAAAGCAAAGTTTTTTGATCAAAGCAAATTAAGAGAGCGAATTGAAGAAGGTTCTTTCTATTCAAAATCAAAGTCAGAAGATGTAAAATCTGTTATTGAAGGAGTTTTGCCAGAGCTTATAAAATTGTATATGGAGTCTGAGCAGTTGTATCAACAGTTTTCAATGAATAAGCTAGCATTGAAAAGTATTATTCCATTAGCAGTTTTAAACAATATCAATCAAGAGTTAACACATCTAAAGGAAGAGAATAATTTACGATTGAATGCGGAGTTTAATCATTTAATTTCTGAAAATATCAAAGACCAACCTGCTCCGTTTATTTATGAGCGAATAGGGCAACGATTTATACATTATTTTATTGATGAAATGCAAGATACATCAACCTTACAATGGCAAAATTTAATCCCGCTAATTGATAATGCACTAGCACAAGAAAATAGTAGTTTGTTGTTGGTGGGTGATGGTAAACAAGCAATTTATCGTTGGCGTGGAGGGAAGTCAGAACAGTTTATTGGATTGGGTTCAGAAAAGGATAATCCATTTCAAATTTCAAAAGAAGTAAAAACTTTAGAAACCAATTTTAGGAGTTATGCTGAAGTGATTGATTTCAATAATCAGTTTTTTCAACATACTGCAAACTTTCTACAAAACGATTCGTATAAAGAATTGTTTGTTGAGGGTAATAAACAGTTAACAACAACTAAAAAAGGAGGATTTGTGTCGCTTTCTTTTTTAGGGAAAGAAGAAGATAAAGAAGAGGAAAAAATTAAGTATCCGAAGAAAATTTTAGAGGTTGTTAAAAACTTAGAAGCTGACTTTACGCTGAATGAGATTTGTATTTTAGTTCGTAAAAAGAAAGATGGAATTGCAGTAGCAAACTATTTGACAGAAAATGGAATAGATATCATTTCTTCAGAAACGTTATTATTAGAAAATAGTTCGAAAGTTAATTTTATAGCAAATGTTTTACAAGTAATTCAGCATCCAAATGACAAGGAAACCTGTCTGGAAATGCTTTATTTTTTGCAAGAACATTTAAGAGTAGCTAAAGATAAACATTTGTTTATCGATAGTTTAATACATCAACCAAATGAAAAACTCTTTTTAGGATTAAAAGAATATGGAATATCTTTTGAATTATCGATGTTTCATCAGTTGCCTTTTTACGAAAAAATAGAAGAGATTATTAGAGGTTTTCAATTAATTACTTCATCAGATGCTTATGTACAGTTCTTTTTAGATGTGGTGCTAGAGCAACAGCGGAAAGGAACAAGTATTCAAGAATTTCTAGATTTCTGGTCAGAAAAAAAAGATAAGCTGAGTATTGTGTCTCCTGAAGGTGGGAATGCGGCACAAGTGATGACGATTCACAAATCGAAAGGATTGGAGTTTCCTGTAGTAATTTTTCCGTATGATCTAGATGTGTACAGACAAGTGAACCCGAAAGTTTGGTTAAATGAGTTGCCAGAAAATTTTGATGGATTTGAAGAGTTGTTGGTTCCATTTAATAAAGATTTGAATTATGTAAATAACCGAGGCTTAGAAATTTATCAGCAACAAAGAGAAGAGTTAGAGTTAGATAACTTTAATCTACTGTATGTTGCTCTTACCAGAGCAGTTGAACAATTGTATATTGTAACAGAAAAGAAGATTTCGTCAAAAGGAGAAGAGAATACTAATTTTTATTCTGGAATTTTTATTAGTTATTTAAAGAAGTTAGGTAAATGGAGTGATGAAATTTTAGAGTATTCTTTTGGAAACAAAGAAAGGGTAAGTACTCCTCAAAAAGAAAATAAATCAGGAGTTAAATTACAGGAAGGTTTTATATCCACTCCTTGGAAGGAACATAATATCCATATGTTAGCAAGTGCGTCAAAATTGTGGGATACAGAACAAGGAAAAGCTATTGAATTTGGTAATTTGATTCATGAAATGATGGCAGAAATCATTACAAAAGAAGATATAGATAAGGTTGTTTATCGTTATGAACAGCAAGGAATATTACCACAAGAAAAATCATTAAAAGTAATAAAAAATATTCAAAGAATAGTTGGACACTCTGAGCTAAAAGAATATTTTTTGGGAGAAGCTGAGGTGTTTAATGAGAGAGAAATTGTAGATGTTGATGGTCAAATTATAATTCCAGATAGATTGGTTTTTAACCAAAACAAAGAAGTAGTGATTATAGATTATAAAACAGGGAAGCCCTCTAAAGTGTACCACCAACAATTATTGAGGTATGCTAGAGTATTGCAAACGATGAATTTTAAGGTGTTAAAAAAACTACTTATATATATTGATAAAGAAATTTTGGTTGAAGAAGTTTAACAACTAACTTTGACCTTTTATTTTATAGCAAACAACTTTCAAACATAAATTATGTACGGGAAAATTAAAGAACAACTACAGCAAGAAATTCAGGACATCAAAGATGCTGGATTATATAAGTCAGAGCGTATTATTACATCATCACAAGATGCAGTGATTAAAATTTCTACAGGAGAAGAAGTGATTAACTTTTGTGCAAACAATTACTTAGGATTATCTAATCACCCAGAAGTAATTCAAGCAGCAAAAGACACAATGGATACGCATGGTTTTGGAATGTCATCTGTACGTTTTATTTGTGGAACGCAAGATATTCACAAGCAACTAGAAAAAAAGATTGCCGATTTTTATACGACAGAAGATACCATTTTATATGCAGCAGCTTTTGATGCCAATGGAGGTGTTTTTGAGCCTTTATTAACCAAAGAAGATGCAATTATTTCTGATAGTTTAAACCATGCATCTATTATTGATGGAGTGCGTTTGTGTAAGGCAGCACGTTATCGTTATGATAATAACGATATGGCATCATTAGAAGAGCAATTAATTGAGGCAAATAAGCAAGGACATCGTTTTAAAATTATTGTAACTGATGGAGTTTTTTCTATGGATGGAATCGTAGCTAAGTTAGATGAAATTTGTGATTTAGCTGATAAGTACGATGCAATGGTAATGGTTGATGAATGTCATGCAGCTGGGTTTATTGGAAAAACAGGACGTGGAACTGTGGAACTAAAAAATGTAATGGATCGTGTTGATATTGTTACAGGAACCTTAGGAAAAGCACTTGGTGGAGCCATGGGAGGATATACTACAGGAAAGAAAGAAATTATTGAGATTTTACGTCAACGTTCTCGTCCATATTTGTTCTCAAACTCGTTAGCACCTGCAATTGTAGGAGCTTCATTAAAAGTATTTGATTTATTATCTAATGACACTACCTTACGTGATAAATTAGAATGGAATACCAACTATTTCCGTACTGAAATGGAGAGAGCAGGGTTTGATTTAGTAGGAGCTGATGCTGCAATTGTTCCTGTAATGTTATACGATGCTAAGTTGTCACAAGTGATGGCAAATAGGTTATTGGAAGAAGGTATTTATGTAATTGGATTTTTCTATCCAGTAGTACCAAAAGAGCAAGCAAGAATTAGAGTACAGTTATCAGCGGCTCATGAAAAAGAGCATTTAGACAAAGCAATAAAAGCATTTATCAAGGTTGGAAAAGAGCTGAAAGTGATATAAATTAGTTGCCCAAAAACTTGCATTTATTGTAAGTTTTTGTAGATTTGTTTTTGTAAATAAGTTTGAACAACTTACATTTGCGTAATATATAAACGAACTTTTAATTTAAATTTTTAATAATGAAACAATTAAAATTAGCTGTGATGGCTTTATTTGCGTTTGCTGCTGTAAACGTTAGCGCACAGGATTCAGACAACCCTTGGGCGGTTGGTTTCGGGGTTAACGCAGTAGACGTTAGGATCCCTACGAAATTTGGAGATTATGCTAAAGATTACATCGGTACTAGTGACTGGAATATCTTACCATCAATTTCAAGAGTAACTGTTGATAGATACTTAAACGATGGGTTTACATTACAATTAGCGGGGTCTTTAAACAAAATTGAAACTTTCCGTACGGAAAATGATATGGATGAGCTTTACTGGGCTATCGATGCTAACGTAAAGTATGACTTAAATAACTTAATAGGTAACACTGGTTGGTGGGATCCTTATGTATACGTTGGTGGAGGTTATACTTCTTTAGCTGATGAAGGTGAAGGTATGTTAAATGCTGGTGCTGGATTCAACGTTTGGTTCAACGATAATTTAGGAATGAACTTCCAAACAGGTGGTAAGAAAGAATTTGCTGATAAAGTTCAAGATCACTTCCAACACTCAATTGGTTTAGTATTTAAGTTCGGAGGAAAAGATACTGATGGAGACGGAGTATATGACAAAGATGATGCTTGTCCAGAAGTTGCTGGATTAAAAGAATTCAACGGATGTCCTGATACTGACGGAGACGGAATCAAAGATTCTGACGATGCATGTCCAGAAGTTGCTGGTTTAGCTGCTTTAAATGGTTGTCCTGATGCTGATGGAGATGGTATCGCTGATAAAGACGATGCTTGTCCAACTGAAAAAGGAACTAAAGCTAATAACGGATGTCCTGATGCTGACGGAGATGGTGTTGTAGACGGAAAAGATAAGTGTCCAAACGAAGCTGGTCCAGCTGCTAACAACGGATGTCCTTGGCCAGATACTGACGGAGACGGAGTATTAGACAAAGACGATAAGTGTCCAAACGAAGCAGGTGTAGCATCTAACAATGGATGTCCTGAAGTAGTAATCAAAGAAGAAGCTGTTAAGAAATTAAATGAGTTCGCAAGAGCTATCTACTTTAACTCAGGAAAATCTACTTTTAGAACTGGTACTACTGGTAAATTAGACTTAATCGCTGGAATCATGAAGGAGTATCCTAAAGCTAACTTTAGCATTCAAGGACACACTGATAGTTCAGGATCTAATTCTTTAAACCAAAGATTATCTGAAAAAAGAGCTAAGGCTGTTTTAGATTACTTAATCACTAAAGGAGGAATCGATTCAAAAAGATTAACTTCTGCTGGATTTGGTGAAGACTACCCAATTGCTGATAACAAAACAAGAGCTGGTAGAGCTGAAAACAGACGTGTTGAGATTAAATTAGTAAAGTAATTTGATTACAATTATAAGATCAATAAAGGCCTCACAAATGTGAGGCTTTTTTTTATGGAAAAATACTACGAAAGGTTTTTTAAATTCCACTAAAAAAATTACCTTTGCACCTTGAAAAAATGAGTTAAAACTCATATAGTAAATAAAATAACTTTAATTACATATAGTAATGTCTACAATAACAGGTAAAGTTTCTCAAATTATTGGTCCAGTAATCGATGTTGAGTTTAATACAGAAAATGCTGAATTACCAAAGATTTATGATTCGTTAGAAATTAAAAAAGCAGACGGTTCAACTTTAGTTTTAGAAGTTCAACAACACATTGGTGAAGATACAGTTCGTACCATTTCTATGGATGCAACTGATGGTTTACAAAGAGGACAAGAAGTAGTTGCTACAGGTAACCCAATTCAAATGCCAATAGGTAATGATATCTACGGTCGTTTATTTAATGTAACAGGTGATGCTATTGATGGATTAGGAGATTTACCTAAAGAAGGTGATGCTGGTTTACCAATTCACCGTCAAGCACCAAAATTTGAAGAATTATCAACTTCTACCGAAGTACTATTTACAGGAATTAAAGTAATCGATTTAATTGAACCTTATGCAAAAGGAGGTAAAATTGGATTGTTTGGAGGAGCAGGAGTAGGAAAAACAGTATTAATTCAGGAGTTAATTAACAACATTGCAAAAGGACACGGAGGTTTATCTGTATTCGCAGGTGTAGGTGAAAGAACTCGTGAAGGAAATGATTTATTACGTGAGATGTTAGAATCAGGAATTATCAAATATGGTGATGATTTCATGCATTCTATGGAAGACGGAGGATGGGATTTATCTAAAGTTGATAAACCAGGAATGAGAGATTCTAAAGCAACTTTCGTATTCGGTCAGATGAATGAGCCACCAGGAGCACGTGCTCGTGTAGCTTTATCTGGATTAACAATTGCTGAATATTTCCGTGATGGAGCAGGTGAAGCACAAGGAAAAGATGTATTATTCTTCGTAGATAATATCTTCCGTTTTACACAAGCAGGTTCAGAGGTATCGGCTTTATTAGGTCGTATGCCATCAGCGGTAGGATACCAACCAACATTAGCAACAGAGATGGGAGCAATGCAAGAGCGTATTACTTCTACTAAGAAAGGGTCTATTACATCTGTGCAAGCGGTTTATGTACCTGCGGATGATTTAACGGATCCAGCACCAGCAACAACGTTTGCTCACTTAGATGCTACTACAGTATTATCTCGTAAAATTGCCGAGTTAGGTATTTATCCAGCGGTAGACCCATTAGATTCTACATCAAGAATTTTAACTGCTGATGTTTTAGGAGATGAGCACTATAACTGTGCACAAAGAGTAAAAGAAATATTACAACGTTATAAAGAATTACAAGATATCATTGCCATCTTAGGTATGGAAGAATTATCTGAGGAAGATAAGTTAGTAGTTCACAGAGCACGTCGTGTACAACGTTTCTTATCTCAACCATTCCACGTAGCAGAGCAATTTACAGGAATTCCAGGTGTATTAGTAGATATTAAAGATACTATCAAAGGATTCAACATGATTATGGATGGTGAATTAGATAAGTATCCTGAAGCAGCATTCAACTTAAAAGGATCAATTAAAGAAGCAATTGATGCTGGAGAAAAAATGTTAGCAGAAGCGTAATTAATTGCCTTAAGCAATAGCTTAAAGCCCCAAAGCATTAAAATATGTATTTAGAAATTGTAACACCAGAAGCTATCTTGTTTTCATCAGAAGTTGATTCTGTAGCAGTACCAGGTGTAAATGGAGAATTCCAAATGTTAAATAATCACGCACCAGTGGTATCTGTTTTAAATGAAGGAAGAGTAAAAGTACATGTACATACTCAAGATCATTTAGTTTTTGATGATTTACATGGAAGTATTGAAAGGTTACCAGAAGATGATAAAGTTTTAACTTTAAAAATTAAGTCTGGAACTATAGAAATGAAAGACAATAAAGCAATTATTCTTGCAGATTAAGACGCTTTGATCATAAAAATAAAAAAAGCCAAACAATATTTGTTTGGCTTTTTTTTGTTCAGTAAAGAATACCAGATTGAATTTAATTATCTTTGCAGTGATGAATGGAACATTTTTATTTATTGGAGGTCCTGAGATTTTTGTAATCTTGTTAATAGTTGTCATGTTATTTGGAGCAGATAAAATTCCAGAAATAGCAAGAGGGCTGGGGAAAGGTATGCGTCAAATTAAGGATGCGACGAACGACATTAAAAAAGAGATTAATGATAGTGCCAAAAAGCAAGGTATAGATACAGATTTTGTAAGAGATATTAATAAAGAAGTAAACGAAGTAAAAGACAATATTGACGATTTTACTGGTCCTATAAAAAGGAATCGTTAAGAAAAAATAAAAATGGTGTAGTTTTCAAACTACACCATTTTTATTTTTGTAGTGTTTTTTACCTGTTTCATAACAAAAGAACTTTGAATGTTAGAAATAACTTCTAATTGTGATAATTTTTTTAATACAAAATCCTGATATTCATTCATGTCTTTTAAAACAACCTTTAATAAAAAATCGTAGACTCCAGCTATGTAAGATACTTCTACTATTTCATCTATTTTGGACATATAATCTTCAAATTCTTTAAAAGCTGTTTCTTGATGTTTAACAAGAGTTACTTGGCAATATACTATTAAACTTTTGTCAATAGTCTCTAAGTTTAATAAAGCAACATATTTATCTATAATTCCATTTACTTCCATCTTTTTTATTCGTTCATGAGTTGGAGTAATAGAAAGATTTACTTTGCTTGCTAGTTGTTTTATAGATTGTTTACAGTCCTTTTGTAACTCTTCTAATAGTTTTTTATCTACATTATCTAACTGATCCATGGTAAGTTTTTCTGTTTTAAAATATTTTCAATATTGTAAATAGGTTTTATTCCTGTTTTATTTTTAAAAATAGTTGTTTTTTCTCTATTTAAACACATTAAATAGTTTTTTGTTCTTTAGAAGTATATTTGTTAAGTGATTTAATAATGTTTAAACTAGGTAAATATGAGTAGAATAAAAGAAATTTATGATAGAATTAGTGAGGCTTCATCTAACTTTTTAGGTTATCCTTTAGCCAAAGATTTTAACTATAGCGAATTTGCGCCTTTTTTAAATTTATGTATTAATAATGTAGGGGATCCAGAGTCACCTTCAACCTTATCAATAGACACTAAAGATGTAGAAAGGGAAGTTATTAGTTTTTTTGCTGATATATTATCCTCTTCAACTAATGATGTATGGGGATATGTTACCAACGGAGGTACAGAAGGAAATCTTTATGGTTTGTATTTAGCAAGAGAAAGTTTTAATAATCCAGTAGTATATTATAGTGAGTCTACACATTATAGTGTTAAAAAGAACTTACACTTACTAAATTTAAAAAATATTGTGGTAAGAAGCCAAGACAATGGAGAGATTGATTATGATGATTTAGAAAGTCTAATAACACTTCATAGAGATAAACCAGCAATTTTCTTTTTAAATATAGGTACAACAATGACTGAAGCTGTAGATGATTTAGATAAAATTAAAGGGATTATAAAAAAGTACGCTATTAAAGATTATTATATCCATTGTGACGCAGCGTTTTTAGGATGTATTGCCCCTTTTGTAGATCCTAAGCCAAAGTTCGACTTTGCCGAAGGAATTGATAGTATTTCGATATCTGGACATAAATTTATTGGTGGACCGATACCTTGTGGAATAGTTTTAGCAAAGCGTAAACATAGAAATAGAATCGTAAATTCGGTTTCGTATGTAGGAACCTTAGATACCACGATTACAGGTTCAAGAAATGGACTGACACCTTTACTCTTATGGGCTTTTATAGAAAAGCACGGAAAAGAAGGATTGATAGCTAGAGCAAGAAAGTCACAAGAGCTTGCGGCATATACAGAGATGAAATTAAGAGAGATAGGAGTTAATGCATGGAGAAATAATGAAGCACTTACAGTGGTGTTAGAAAAACCATCTAATGCTTTGTGTAAGAAATATCAATTGGCTTCAGAGAATGATATGGCCCATATTATCTGTGTTCCTGGTATAGAAAAATGTCAAATAGATGCATTTTTAGAAGACTATACAAAGGAGTTATTTATTGCTGAAAGATTAACTCATAATTAAATCTATATCGCAACCATAAAGTAAAAAAGCAAACCTTAAGGTTTGCTTTTGTTTTTTATAGGACTCTACTAATTGTTAAACCGTCCCGTATGGGTAATAAAACGGTTTCTAAGCGATCATCTTCATTTAAAAGTCTATTATAATCTAAAAGAATTTTAGTGTCAATATCCTTAGGATCTAGCTCCTCAACAACTTTTCCACTCCACAGTACATTATCAGATAAAATAACGCCTCCTTTATTCATTTTATCAATGATCAAATGAAAATAATTTACATAATTTGATTTATCAGCATCTATAAACACTAAATCAAATTTAGAGTCAATAGAAGGAATAATATCTAAAGCGTTACCAACATACTGTGTTATTTGGTTTTTATAGTCAGATTTTTGAAAATATTTGTGTTGAAGCTCCTCTAATTCTTCATTTTTATCAACTGTATAAAGCATACCGTCTTTAGGCAAACCTTCTGCTAAACATAAAGCAGAATACCCAGTATATGTACCTATCTCTAAAATTGATTTAGGTTGAATTAGTTTTGAAATCATAGATAAAACCCTTCCTTGAAAGGCTCCACTTAACATACGAGGGTTTAAAACCTTTTGCCAAGTTTCTCTACTTAACTCTTGTAGTATTTTTGGTTCAGCTTGAGAATGTTTAACAACATAATTATCTAATTCTTCAGGTAAAAAGTGCATGCGGGTTGTTTTTAATGCGCAAAATTAAAAAAACGGAATTTATCACTATAATAAATTCCGTTTCAATCTAACAAAAAATCAAAAAATGGTTTTAAAAAAACCAAAATTGTCTAATTAAGTTTACTTAATTGTTCTTTTAATTCTTCCTTGTCTTTGCTTGACAAGCAAACTTTATTTTTATTACAGTTATTAGTTTTTACTTTCAAAATTTGTGACATTCTTTTGTTTTGTTTAGAGTATAAAGCACATACTTTACATACCAACAAATGCCAATTAAGTTGTAATTTTTCATATACTGAAGCTTCTCCATATTGACTTTTGTCGCAGATGGTTGTTGCTTCATCACATGTAATTTTAAAAAATTTGAACATTGTATCTTTACTTATTAAACCAGTTTTTTTCCATACAGCTTCTTAATTGTGTTCGTGCTCTATGAATGATAACCCATAGGTTTGACGGAGAAATGTTTAGCTCCTTACAAATATCTTCAGTTTCAAACTGTTGTATGGTTTTCATTTTAAAAACCATAGCGTATTTTTCTGGAAGCTTATCAATGCACTCGTCTAACTGATTTTTTAATTCTTCATTTTCAATATCTTTATCAGCATCGTTACCCCAAGTTTGTGGTACTCGTTCTTCAATCCAGCTACCTTCGTTTTCACCACTGTCATAAAAACTCATTCGCACTTCAGCTTGTCCTTTTTTTGAGTTTATTTTTCGATAGTAATCTATTATTTTTCTTTTTAAAATTGAAACCAACCATGTTCGTTCTGTAGACTTTCCTTCAAAATTCTTGGCAGACTTTAACCCAGCTAAAAACGTTTCTTGCACTAAATCTTTAGCAACATTGGAGTTGTTTACACGCACAATAGCATAATTAAACAAGTAATCAGCATAATTGTCTACCCACTTATCAGGAGATAAAGTATTTGAAGGATTTGTTAGATTCATTAAATCAAAGATAAGTTATTTTTTGGTGAAATGAGTAACGTAAACTCTACTTAACCCATTAGGGGTGTTTTTAATAAAATCAATTATTTCTTTAAAGTTTTTCTTTTTATTTAATTTATTTGAGATTTTACTTTTGCTAGTTGTATAGTAAATTTTATTACTGGTAAGGTCTACAAAAGGGCAGTAATCCAACTTTTTTGAATTAAGATTTATTAAATGTTCTGCTGGAAGCCATTCATTATTACTCCCTTTTTTACTAATGTACAGATCTCCTCTGCCTAAATCATCCTTCCTGCCATACGAAGTAAAAATTATAAAACTTTCATCAGGTGCTACGAAAGCATTAAACTCATATTTTTCAGAGTTTACTCCAGAGCCAAGAGAAACAGGCGTAGTATATTTTCCACCGACAAGCCTACTTACATAAATATCTTCTTTACCTTTAGAATTTTCATATTCTGCTGTGAAGAATAAATCACCTTTTTCTGTTACTGAAGGATAAAACTCATTGGCAGAAGTATTAACTGGAGAACCAATATTTATAGGTTCAGACCAATCATGAGAAAAAGACTTTCGTGTTACATACCAAATATCCATATCTTTTTTAACCTCTCCAGAGTCATTATTTTTTCTGTTAGATGCAAAGAAAAGTTTCAGTCCGTCAGGAGATAAAAAAGGTTCTAAGTCTTTATATTGACCAGAAAAATTAACAACTTTAGGTTCTAACCATTTTCCATTTATTTTTTTTGAATAAGCAATAAAAGAGTACTCTTTCAAATAACTTTCAACAGTAAAATAAAACTCATTTTGATTTTTATTCATTGAAAAATCCCTAACATTTGGTAATTCACTAAATAACTGAGGTAAGAATAATTCGGGTTTTTGCGCAAAACCAAAACAGGAAATAAATAAAAAAAGAAATCCAACTTTTTTCATAAAACTACTGTTTAAGAACTTTACAATTAGCTCTACGTCTCATATCAACTAAGTATATGATTTTCCATTTTCCATTATTATTGAAAAGCTGAAAAGAATTTGCTCCACAATGACTAAACTTTTCGTTTAGGTAAAACTCATAAGGTGTCCAAACAGAAGCCAAATTACCATCAATTTTAATATCCCATGATATTAGTTTTTCTAAATAAGTATGTTCAGGTTTTTTATTAGCAATATTGGTAAGTAGTTTGGTCTTACTTTCGGTAACCAAAACATTTTTACCCTCTTTGTTGGTAAAGGTAGTTTGAATTTTAACAGTAGAATTAAGTGTAGAACTTACAAGTGTACTGTCACCTTTATGTAACCCATCAAAAAAGGTTTCAATGGTTTTTTTTATAGCTTTTTTTTCTGAGTTTTCTTGAGCACTCACAACAGTTGTAAGAACAAAAACGATTAATAAAGTAAATATCTTTTGCATGTTAGTTTAGTTTAGCTAGGTAAAACTATTAAAAAAATAAGCGGATAAAGTTTAATTAACAGAAGATTAACTAGGCTAAAAAAGTAAAAAACAAAATGCTTAGAAGTCTAGAATAAATAAAACCATTGAATAATTATGTATTTTTACAATCCATAAAACAAAAGAAATGTCAGTAGCAAAAAAACAATATAAAAGAATTACCACTAAATCTCTTGTTGAAATGAAAGCCAATGGAGAGAAAATCTCAATGCTTACAGCTTACGACTATACCATGGCAAAAATTGTAGATGGTGCAGGAATAGATGTAATTTTAGTGGGAGATTCAGCATCAAATGTAATGGCTGGTCATGAAACTACATTACCTATTACATTAGATCAAATGATATATCATGCAAGTTCTGTAGTAAGAGGAATTGATCGTTGTCTAGTAGTTGTAGACTTACCATTTGGTAGTTATCAATCAGACCCTAAAGAGGCACTACGCTCAGCTATTCGAATAATGAAAGAAAGTGGTGCGCATTCAATAAAATTAGAAGGAGGTAAAGAGATAAAAGACTCTATCAAACGAATTTTAAATGCAGGTATTCCTGTAATGGGACATTTAGGATTAACACCACAATCTATTTATAAGTTCGGAACTTATACAGTAAGAGCAAAAGAGGAGGAGGAAGCAGAAAAGTTAATGAAAGATGCTTTAATGTTAGAAAAACTAGGATGTTTTGCCATTGTATTAGAAAAAGTTCCAGCCAAGTTAGCACAAAAAGTTGCTGAATCTTTAACAATTCCAGTGATAGGAATTGGAGCAGGAGCTGGTGTAGATGGACAAGTATTGGTAACTCACGATATGTTAGGAATGACACATGAGTTTAACCCTCGTTTTTTACGTAGGTACTTGGATTTATATACTGGAATGACAAATGCATTTGAACAGTATATTGCTGATGTAAAAAGTCAAGACTTTCCAAACGAAGAAGAACAATATTAATATAAAAGTCTTCCTTTTGGGAGACTTTTTTGTTTAAGATTATATTTTTAAAATGAAAATACTTCATTTAGACACTAATCACTCTCTGTTAATAAATAAACTAAAGAATTTAGGTTTTGAAAACTATGAAGATTATACCTCTTCAAAATCAGAAATTGAAGCTAAAATTCATTTGTATGATGGAGTTGTTATTCGTAGTCGATTTACCATTGATAAACAATTTTTAGATAAAGCAACAAACCTTAAATTTATAGGACGAGTAGGAGCTGGATTAGAAAACATTGATTGTGATTATGCTGAAAAGAAAGGAGTACACTTAATATCAGCACCAGAAGGAAATCGAAATGCAGTAGGAGAGCATACGTTAGGAATGTTACTTTCTTTGTTTAACAAGCTTAATAAAGCAGATAAAGAGGTACGAGAAGGTAAATGGTTACGAGAAGAAAACAGAGGTGTAGAGTTGGATGGAAAAACTGTTGGAATCATCGGTTATGGTAATATGGGGAAAGCCTTTGCCAAAAAACTTAGAGGATTTGATGTAGAAGTAATCTGCTACGATATTAAACTAGGTGTAGATGATGAAAATGCTCAACAAGTTTCTTTAGAAGAACTTCAAAAAAGAGCTGATGTTTTAAGTTTACATACTCCACAAACAAAATTGACGATGAATATGGTTAATTCAGGTTTTATTAATGGTTTTGAAAAACCATTTTGGTTGTTAAATACAGCTAGAGGAAAATCAGTAGTAACAAAAGATTTAGTAGTAGGCTTACAATCAGGAAAAGTTTTAGGAGCAGGATTGGATGTATTGGAGTATGAGAAAAAATCGTTTGAAAACCTATTTACAAACCAAGAAATGCCCGAGGCATTTAAGTATTTAATAAAAGCAGAAAATGTGTTGCTTTCTCCTCATGTTGCTGGTTGGACCATAGAAAGTAAAGAAAAGTTAGCGCAGACTATTGTAGATAAAATTAAAGAAAAATTTTGTTAACTTGATGCTTCAAAATCATGTAACATGAAATATGAAGCAGCTACAGTAGAAGAATATATTTCTCAAGTCCCTGAAGAACGACAAGAAGTTTTACAAAAGCTTCGTAATCTTATTAAGGAAAACCTACCTAAAGGATTTGAAGAAGGAATCAATTATAATATGATTGGGTATTATGTTCCACATTCAAAATATCCCGAAGGTTATCATTGTAATCCAAAGTTACCCCTTCCTTTTATGAATTTAGCTTCACAAAAAAACTCAATAAATCTATATCATAGCGGAATTTATGCTAAAAAAGAGTTATATGATTGGTTTGTGGCAGAATATCCTAAGTATTCAAAAAGGAAATTAGATATGGGAAAAAGCTGTATTCGTTTTAAAAAGCTGGATGATATTCCGTATGAATTAATAGCAGAATTATGTACAAAAATGACTGTAGATGAATGGATTTCTATCTACGAATCAGCTGTAAAAAAGAAATAAAATGAAGAAAAAAGGTAAAGTAATAGGAATAGGAGGAGTTTTTTTAAAACAGAAGACCCGAAAGCAACGAAAGACTGGTATAAAAATAACTTAGGTTTTAATACTGATGATTGGGGATGTACGTTTTGGTGGAAGGATAACGAAGGTAAAAAGGCATCTACTCAATGGAGTCCGTTTAGTAAAGACACTAATTATTTTGAACCCTCTAGAAAAGATTTTATGTTCAATTACCGAGTAGAAAACTTAGTAGAGTTGTTAGAAGAGTTGAAAGAAAAAGGAGTTACAGTAATGGATAAAATAGAGGAGTATGATTATGGAAAGTTTGGATGGATTGTAGATTTAGACGGAAATAAAATTGAGTTATGGGAGCCAAAAGACGAAGCTTTTTTATAAATTTAGCACCGTCTAATAAATAAAAAAATAAAAAAATGAATGTAATTGATGAAAATGGGAATACTGTTCCTAATCAAGAAAGTAAAAGAATTATTGCTGGTGTTTTAGGTTTAATTTTTGGATATTTAGGAATACATAAATTTGTATTAGGGTATACTAAAGAAGGAATTATACAGCTAATAGCTACTTTTATAACTTGTGGTTTCGCAGGAATTATTCCTTTTATTGAAGGAATCATCTATTTAACAAAATCTGATGAAGAGTTTGTAGAAATTTACCAAGTTAACCATAGAGGTTGGTTCTAAACGTTCTTTCTTAATATTTATACTATGTCTGATACTAAAAATACAAAGGATAACTTAGATAAGGCTAAAGAAGTTATGGATAACATAACGGAGAAAGCTAGTGAGTTGGCTGGAGAAACAGGCGAACACTTGGTAGATATAGTAGAAGATGTAAAAGAAAAAGTTGAAGAAATTATTTCCGATGAATCAATTCAAAAAGCTAAGGAAAAAGCAAACGAATTAACGAACGAAGCCAAAGAAGTGTTAGAAAATATCACTGAAAAAGCTTCAGAAGTGGCAGGAGAGGCGAGTGAACATATCGTTGATTTTGCAGAAGATGCAAACGAAGAATTTCAAGAAACTAAAACCAAAACTAAAAGTTTTTTTCAAAGACTCTTTGGAAAATAAAGATAAAAGAAAAGCGCCTATTGGCGCTTTTTTTATGATGCAATATTATTTGCTTTATTGGTTCTAACAATAGCCTGTTCGTTTTTCCAGTCAATCCATTTTTGACCTTTAATACGACGCATAACATTATCTATTGTACGCATAACAAAAACATTATAAACAGCCTTTCCTAAATTTTTAGGGTTACGAGCAATAGCACGTAAACTCATTGAAAAACCAGGGGTAACATAACGCATATAGTGCCAATAACCTTCAGGCATATACAATACGTTACCATGTTCAAGCTCAGCAATGTGACCTTTAGCATTTTTTAGTGCGGGCCACTTTTCAAAATCAGGATCATTAAAATCAATGTCTTCACGAGTAATTAATGAATGAGGAATTTTATACAAGAACTTATTCTGTTTTTGATCAAACAAAATACATCTCTTTTTCCCTTCAAAATGAAAGTGGAAAATATTAGCTAAATCAATATCATAATGCATAAAAGTATAAGAATCTCGTCCGCCAAAGAATAGCATTGGTAATCCTTTCATTAAGCGCAAACCAAAATCAGGAAAAGTAAAATCTTTTTGTAACTGAGGTACTTCCTTTAAAATATTCCATAAGAAAATTCTGAACTTAGTAGGTTCACGTTTTAGTAAATCTACATATTCACTCATTTTCATGGTTGCGTGAGGTTCATTAAAACCGTCTTTATAATCTACAGGTCTATCATCATATAAAGGAACTGTTTTATCGCCTGCTACTTCTTTCATATAATCTAAAGACCATTTAGAATATGCTGGCCAATCTTCAATAAAACGCTCAATAACTACAGGTTTTTGAGGCTTGAAGTAATTTTTAATAAAGTCTTCTTTAGTAATGGTTTCTACTCTGTCTATTTGTTGCAACTGTAATCCCATACATTCAATTTTTTCGAGAAGCAAAGTTAAGAAAATGTTATGATGTTTTTTTGAGTTAATAATGTTAAAAAATTAAGCCAGATTATGAGTGGGTTTTAAAAATTAACTCTAAAACTAATATTTGGTGTAAAGGGTAATGCGTAAGTATTTATCTCCTTAGCATTATCAGTATTGTTTTCATCAACAACATAATAGGTATTTATAATATTTTTTCTATTGCTAATATTAGTGAAGCCAACTCTTATAGTTGATTTTAGATTTTTTGAAAGGTTAAAATTATAACTTCCAGAAGCATTAATTCTGAAGAAATTAGAATGTCTTTCTTTATTTGGAGTATCATAATTTACAATAACTCTATTACCATCTTGAATGGTTTCATTGTCTTTTACAGGTTTTGTATATGGTGTGCCCGAACGTAAAATAGCACCTAAAGAGAGCTTAAAATTATTGGTAATGTTATAGTTAATAGCACTACTAAAAGAGTGTGTAATATCTAAACTACTAGGAAAAGTATCAGGTGTAAAAGTTTTAAATGTATAATTATTTTCAGCAAAGGTGTAACTCAACCAACTGCTAAATTTTTCAGTTTTTTTATTAATTAAAAATTCAACACCTTTTATCTTATAGTCCCCTATAGAATTTAGTGTTTGAACATTGTTATAAAAACCTTGATTGGCAACAGTAATACCATTAACAAACTTATAAAATCCAGTAAGATCTATTTGTAGGTTGTTTTTTGAATACTCTGCTCCAAAAGATACTTGTTTACTTTTAATAATAGGCGTTTTATCATTGTCAGCCAAAATCCATCTTCTTTTTTCTATACCTAAAAAGTTATCTTGAAAATCTATCTTCTGTGCAGTTGTTTGATTTTTAAACTCTCCTTCTAATTTTAAAAATAGACTATTATAAAGTTGTTGTCTTAAGTTAATCCTTGGTTCTATGATAAGTTTATTAAAATCGTGAAAATAATTAGCACGAAAACCTACTCTAGCATAAGTGTTATTCTTACGATAAACTAGCTCAGAAAAAAGAGCAGATTTAAGTAAAACTTCTTTTACAGATTTGGAAAATGTAGGAGCATTAACCGTTGTTTTGTTGGCAACACCTATTTCATTGAAAACAGCACCGTTTGTAAGTTGAAAAACATCTGAAAAATGATGATTAGTAATAAGCCTAATTTCAGACTCTAAAACCTTGTTAAATTGAGTTTGAAATTGATCAGTCTCTCTGTTAAAGTCTGATGAATTTATTGTATAATCAGAAATAAAAGTAGAGAATTCTGTAGAAAATTTAGGCGACCAATTGGCATTCCAGCTAATATTAGCTCCAAGATTCTCTTGTTTTAAATTACTGTTTTCTTCTACTGTTGAACCATTGTTTGTATATTCTTCTGTGTATTCTAAGTTGTTTTTTATACTTATTAAATTAGCTCTTAATGAATGATTTTTATTGATGTCATATAACACTTTAAAAGAGTAATCATAGAAGTAGAAATCAGTAGAGGCTTCATTTTCTTTATTGGAAGCTATAGAGTTTTCTTGAAAACTTCTGCTAAAATATTTGTCGTAGGTTGGGGTATCAAAAAAATCTGTATAAGATCTCCTTGCTGAAGCATGAATTCCTAGCTTTTTAGTTATAGGAGCCTGTAAAAAAGCGTCTGCACTTAGCAAATTAAAACCAGCACCTCCAGAGAATGTGTCAGTAATTTTGTTGTTGGTTTGCATGTTGACGGTACTGGAAACACCATCACTAAACTTTGTGCTAGTACCATTTTTGGTTACTGTCGCTTTTTCTGTTAAATATGGGTTATATGCAGAAATTAAACCAAAAAAATGACTCGTGTGGTACATCTTAATTCCATCCCAAAGCATTAAGTTTTGATCGTTTGTTCCACCTCGCACATTAATGTTCGATACACTTTCATTCACACTTTCTACACCAGGAAGTACTTTAATCGTTTTTAAAATGTCTGGTTCTATTAACCCTGGAAGAATTCCGAATTTTTTAGTTTTTAAAACAGTGCTTCCATCAATGTTTTTTTGGAGACCAGTAGTTAAAAAGTTAGAAATAATTACTTCTGATAACTCTTCTGACAAACTTTCTAGATATATTTCTTTACACAAGTTTTGAGAGAATAAATCTTTGGCCGGTAGTATAATAGGTTTGTATCCAACATAAGAAATAGTAATGTTTGCATTTGCAGGAACTGAGTTGATATTGAATTTACCGTTAGTATTAGATGTAGTTCCATTACTAGTATTATTAACTAAAATGGTAGCTAAAACCAATGGTTCAAGTGTATTACTGTCTACTATTGTTCCACAAACAGGAATTTTCTTTTTTAAGTATGATACAGTAATAAACCGATTATCTAAAACTTTAAAATTAAAGATAGTAACAGACTCTAAGTAGTTTATAGTTTCAGATAATGATAAGTTATCATCAGGTTTTGCAATGTATACACTTTCTAAATCCTTATCGGAATAAGTAAAAGTTACCTGATGCTTTTTTTCAATTTCAACTAAGACATCTTTCAGTAAAGTTTTGGTAATAATGTCCTGTGCTTTGATAGCAAAGGAAAATAGGAAGAGAAATAAAAAAGTAGTTTTTTTATTGACCATTCTTGTAAATAGTAATGTTTTTTTCTTCTATTTTATATGATAACTGTAAAGGAATTGTAACAGCTTGCAAAGCTACATTTATGTCTTTATGGGTAAAACCACCTGTATAAAGTTGTTCTAAATTAACATCCTTAGTTTTTATAACATAACCATATTGGTTTTGTAAATCGTCTAGTACAAATTGTAAAGGAGTACTTTTAAAATTAGACTCATCTTGTAACCAAGATTTATTATTAATATTAAAAGTATTTAAAGTGTCAATTTTACCATTTACAACCTTAAATATTTTTCCCTTAGCTAATTTAATTAATGAGTTGTTATAGTTTATACTAACTAAACCTTCGTAGGTTTTTACTTCAAAATAATTCTTTCTTTCTTTAACGTTAAATTGGGTTCCTAAAACAGTAACTTTTCCAACAGATGTATTAACGGTAAAAGATTTTCCCTTTTTAACTTTAAAAAAAGCTTCTCCTTTAAGTTGTATGTCTCTGCTCTTTTTCCAATCCTTTTTGTTGAATGATACAGTAGAATTTGCATTTAAAATCACTTCAGATTCGTCCGGTAAGTTAAAGGTTTTTGTTTCTGCATATTGCGTACTAAAGTTTACTGAATTATTGAAAAGTAAGAAATAAGAAGAAACTAGTAAAACAATAACTGCGGCAGCATATTTATAAAAGTTCTTGTAGTTTAATGGAACAACCTTGCTTTTTTTAGTAGTAGCTTTTTTCAATTCAAACTCTTTAAAAGCCTTTTCAATATCCACTTTAGGAGTTTCTATGTGAGAAGAGTAATGCGCTATTTTTTCAAGATTTTTAAAGTTTTTATCTTGCTTTAATAGAGACAGTTCTTCATCGGAGATTTCTCCGTTTAACCATTTTAATATGTATTGTTCATCTTTCATTTTTGTGCTTAACTAACTTTTAGACAATAAAGAAGCAAGTTTCCCTACCTTTATAACAATTCTATTTTTGATCTTAGTTTTTTTAATGCTGAAGACATTCTTTTTTCAACGGCTTTTTGCGAGATATTTAGTAACTCAGCAATTTCTCGATATTTTTTACCGTCTATTCTATTCATTAAAAAAACCTCTCGTTCAGCCTCTGTTAAATTTTCAATAGCGTTTTTTAATTTGGTTTTAAATTCTTCTTCTTCTAATAGATATTCTGGACTTTGGTTATTAATATCCAAATAGGGAGCGTTTTTAGCATAGTTTAAAACAACTTTTTCATGCTTTAATTTGTTTAAAAAAAGGTTGTTTACACTGGTAAATAAGTACGATTTTGCTTTTTCATATGATATTTCTGAACATTTTTCCCACATTTTTAAAAAGGCTTCCTGTATTAAATCTAGGGCAGTATCTTTATCATTAGATTTATAAGATGAAAAGTTGGTAACGAATTGAATATTAGTTTTATAAAACTCGTTAAAGTCTTCTTCATTACACAGTGATTTTTTAGTCATATGAATGCTTTTATAGAGTTAAAATAGAAAAAAAATCCAAAACAAAGGTAGGGTAAAACGATTTATAGTTTTCTAAAGGACAGAAAGAGCTCAAAAAAACAAATGTTTAAATATTAAAATTTATTAAGATGAAAACGATAAAATTAATAACGATAATAGCATTAACTACTCTGACAATTTTTACTTCATGTCAATCTGAAGAAAATGAACAAATAGGTACAAATCCAAATGCAAACTCTTCAACATCACAAACGGCTAAAAATTATGAAAGAACAGCAATGAATGATGGATCAGAAGATGATTTTTTAGACAATAATTCATGTACAGAGTTATTATTTCCGTTAACGGCTACTGTAAATAGTCAAGAAATTACTTTAGTGAGTAGTTTAGATTATGAGAAAGTATTAGGAATAATGGGAGAATTTAATGATGATGATGACACTGTTGTTTTTAACTTCCCTATTAGGGTAAAGTTAAGTAACTATACAGAGTTAACTATAGCTTCAGAATCAGACTTTAACGAATTAAAAGCGAAATGTGAAGAAGCTTCTAATGCAATGGAAGAAGCAATTTCATGTGTAGAGATCAGTTTTCCTATTACAATGTTAACATATGATGTTAAGATTGAACAAACAGGAACAGTTATTGTGCAGTCAGAAAAGCAATTATACAACTTTATGACTAATTTAAATTCAGATGAATACTTTTCTGTTAAATATCCTATTACTGTAACCTTAAGTAATGGAACAACTGTACAAGTAAATAGTGATGCAGAGTTCCAAGATTCAATAGAGGAGTGTACTTCTTATGAAGAGGAGGAAGAAACAGCAGAGGAAGCAGCTGATGAAGTAGAGTCTATTATCAGCAAGTCTAAATTTAAAGTAGAAAGTTTTATAGAAGCAGGAGTAGACAAAGCAAATGAGTATGCAGAGTATACCATAGAATTTACGAATGATTTAAAGTTAGTAGCAAGAAATACGGTTAATACCACATTAGAAAATATTGAAGGAACCTATAGTGTTAGTTCAGATATAAAAGTATTTTTAAACATGCATTTTGCAAGTAATACAGCTTTAAGCGCTTTGAGTAACGATTGGATTATAACGACTTATAGTAGTACAGTGGTTACGTTACAGAGTAAAACAGATGCTTCAGTAACGTTAACATTTAGAAAAATCTAAATAATTAAAGGGTTTTTAAGTTAGTTGATTTTGGAACTTTATGGCTACTCTAGTAGTAGCCTAAAGTTTTAAAAACCAATGATATTGAAATTACGTAAGTAAGATAAAGGAAGAATAATGAGAAAAAAGTTTTTCATAGTTTTACTATTCAGTGTTTTGCTTTGGGGATGTTCTACAGAAAGTGAATCAATAATTAATGATGGTGCTGAGGTTGTAAAAGAGAATAGAAAGCCCACGGGAGCGTCAGCAAATGATTTGTTATCAGACAATGTCTATAAAAAAATGATTGTAGAATTAGCTTATGTTGAAGGGTTTGAACCAACTGATGAAGCAAAGAATAACTTTAAAAGCTTTATTGAAGAAAGAACTTTTAAACCAAACGGCGTAGAGTTATATACGAAATCAATACCTGCTACAGGAAAAGAAGTATACACAATCAATGATGTTGTAACGATTGAAAACCAGTATAGAACTTATTATAACACACAAAATACCATAGCGGTTTGGGCATTGTTTGTAAATGGTAAATCTTCAAAAGATTCCGATTCTTCTTTTGTTTTAGGTACTGCATACTATAATACGTCATTTGTAATTTTTGAAGAAACTATTAGAGAACTAAGCAATGGAACATTTGAGCCAGAAAGAAGCTTATTAGAGTCTAGTGTAATCCATCATGAATTCGGACATATTTTAGGACTTACAAATTTAGGAACCCCTTTACAAACAGACCATGAAGATGCAGATCATCCAAAACATTGTAACGAAGAAAGTTGTTTAATGTATTGGGCAGCAGAAACTAGTCATGGTATTGGGAACTTATTCTCATCAAATCAAATTCCAACACTAGATAGCCAATGTATAGCAGACTTACAAGCTAATGGTGGAAGGTAGATTATAAAATTAAATCGATAAAAAATGAAAAAAATTCAGTTAGTAATATTGTTTATAACGATGATTAGTGCATCTATAGTTGCGCAAGATAGTAGTAAAAAGTCCAAAGCTGGTATTAAAGGTGGATATAACTTATCAGCTGTAAGTTTTGATGGAGATTCGGAAACAGAACAGCTACATGGATTTCATATAGGTTTTTATGGAGAGTCATTTATAGGAAATAATGTTTCACTTCAATTGGAATTACTATACTCACAACAAGGATATAAAATTATAGATGGAGGAGGTACTTATAAGCAGGAATTGGATTATATAAACCTTCCTTTAATGGTAAAAATGTATCCTTCCGAAAACTTTTTTTTAGAAGTAGGACCTCAAATAGGACTTTCAATAGCACATAAAGAAACCTTTGATAGTGGTTTTATACTGTATGACACTTCAAAAGAATTTAATCCTAGAAATTTTGATTGGGGATTGAATTTTGGTGGAGGTTTTAAAACAAATAGTGGAGTAAGTTTAGGAGTAAGGTACCATTTAGGATTGAATGATATTTACGATGAAGATAAACCCAAAAATAGAGTCTGGCAGTTTTATATAGGGTTTGACTTCTAATAAAAAGCGGTGTTTTATACATCGCTTTTTTTAATATTAAGCTCTTTAATTACAAGGGATTTCTTTTAACAGTAGTTAAATAAAGAAGCATAAAACATTATTTCTAAATTTGTAAAAATGAAAGTAAGAAGAAATGATAGAGTTGTCAGAAACATTTTGGAACAATAAGTACTTACATAATAAAACAGGATGGGATTTAGGAAAAATATCTAACCCGTTAAAAGAATATGTTGATCAATTAGAAGATAAAAACCTCCGAATTTTAATACCTGGAGGAGGAAACTCATACGAAGCGGAGTATTTATTTAATAAAGGATTTAAGAATGTTTTTGTAGTTGATATTGCTTCAGCACCGTTAAAAAGAATTCAAAATAGGGTTCCTAGCTTCCCAAAGGAAAATTTAATTCACGCTGATTTTTTTGAGTTAAAAGGTACTTTTGATTTGATTATAGAACAGACTTTTTTCTGCGCTATCAATCCGGAGTTAAGATCAAAGTATGCACAAAAAACACATAAATTACTTGTTAAAAAAGGTAAACTAGTTGGATTGTTATTTGATGCTAAATTAAATGAAGATCATCCTCCTTTTGGAGGTAGTAAACAAGAATATGAGGATTATTTTATGCCTTATTTTTTAGGAAGTATGGAGCCCTGTTACAATTCATCAGGAGGTAGAAAAGGTATGGAGCTGTTTGTGAAAAAGATAAAAAAATAACCGTTAAATTTAATTCAACGGTTATTTTTTATTTGATGTTAGGCTCTTATTTCTTTAGCCTCTTGCTTCTTTTGTTCGTTACGTTCAATTTTATGGTCTGGTCTTGTCCATTTTGGTTTTTCACCTAACGATTGATATTGTGAGTTTTCTGCTTCAACAGATTCTCTTTGTTCATGCTTAAAGAAAGGCTTCTGCGTATTTAAACCTAAATCTTCAAACATTTTCATGTCTTCGTTAATATCAGGATTTGGAGTAGTTAATAATTTATCTCCTGCAAAAATTGAGTTAGCACCTGCAAAGAAACACATTGCTTGACCTTCTCTACTCATTTGCGTTCTACCTGCTGATAAACGTACTTGTGAGTCTGGTAATACAATACGAGCAGTAGCTACCATACGAACCATTTCAAAAATGTTTACAGGAGGTTGTTCCTCTAACGGAGTTCCTTCAACGGCAACTAATGCATTGATAGGTACAGATTCTGGGTGTGGAGAGAAGCGAGTTAAAGTTTCAAGCATTCCAGCTCTGTCTTCTAATGATTCTCCCATACCAATAATACCTCCAGAGCAAACAGTTACATTTGTTTTACGTACATTTTCAATAGTGTCTACTCTATCTTTAAAAGCACGTGTAGAAATTACATCATCGTAATAATCTTCTGAAGTATCAATATTGTGGTTATAAGCATACAAACCAGCTTCCGCTAAACGTTTTGCTTGATTTTCGGTAACCATACCTAAGGTACAGCAAACCTCCATGTCTAGTTTATTAATAGTACGTACCATTTCTAACACTTGGTCAAATTCTGGTCCGTCTTTTACGTTTCTCCAAGCTGCACCCATACAAACTCTTGATGACCCACCTTCTTTGGCACGTAAAGCTTGTGCCTTAACTTGGTTTACAGTCATCAAATCATTTCCTTCAACATTGGTGTGATAACGTGCTGCCTGCGGACAATACCCACAGTCTTCAGAACATCCACCAGTTTTTATAGAAATTAAGGTGCTTACTTGTACTGTATTTGGGTCGTGGTATTTTCTATGCATAGTTGAAGCCTCGTACAAAAGCTCCATTAAAGGCTTATTGTATACTTCTAGAATTTCCTCTTTCGTCCAATCGTGTCTAATTTCAGTCATAAATTCGAGTTGTTTGTGGTGGTAAAAATAAAAAAATCCGCTTCGAAAGCGGAATTTTATGAGTCTTATTTTTCTTCGGAAGAAGAATCGTCTTGATCAATTACTTTTCCATTACTATTTGGAAGTTCTTTTCCTTTTAAATAATCGGGTAGTTGCATACCTGCCATATTAAACATTTCTTGTAATGGTGGTACTGCATTGTACATTCCTGAAATAAAGTTAGATGTTGAGGTTTTTCCATCTTTTCCTCCACCGTTTTCCCATACAGTAACTTTGTCAATCTTAATATTTTTAATAGCTTCAGATTGTAATTTTACTAATTCTGGTAATTTATCAGCAATTAATAATAAAGCAGCGTTTTGAGAATCATTACCAGCTGCTTGAACTATTTGGTCTAAACCAGCTGCTTGTTTGGTTAATACTTCATATAAACCTTGAGCTTCAGCCTGTGCCTTGAATAAAATAGCATCTGCTTCTCCTTTAGCTTTTCTACGAATTCTCTCTGCTTCCGCTTCTGCGTCAATTTCTACTTTGTTTTTATCAATTTGAGCAGGCACAATAATATCAGCCATTTGCGAAGCTCTTTCTCTCTCTGCTCTTGCCTTTTCTGCTTCTTGCTCAGCAGCATAGGCTTCTTCCAATGCTTTTGCCGATTGTACTTTTTCAGATGCAATTGCAGAACGTTCAGCTTCTGCTTCTCGTTGTCTTCTTAATGCGTTCGAGTTAGCTACTTCAATTTTAGCTGTGTTTTCACCATCAACAGCTTTTGCATTAGCAGCAGCAACTTGAGTTCTTTCATCTTGTACTGCATTTGCTTCACCAATAGAACCATCTCTGTTTTTTTCAGCAACCGATTTACGAGCAGCGTTGATTGCATGTGCAGCAGCTTCTTTACCTAAAGCTTCAATATATCCTGATTCGTCAACAATATCAGTAATGTTTACGTTGATTAATTTTAAACCAACCTTTTTCAATTCTGATTCTACACTTTGTGATATGTTAGTTAAAAATTTATCTCTATCAGAGTTAATTTCTTCAATATCCATTGAGGCAACCACTAAACGTAGTTGACCAAAAATAATTTCTTTAGCTAGTTCCTGAACATCGTTCATAGCTAAACCAAGTAAACGCTCAGCAGCATTTTGCATTACTCCAGGCTCGGTAGAAACCCCAATAGTAAAGCGAGAAGGAACATTTACACGAATGTTTTGTTTAGAAAGTGCATTTACCAAGTTTACCTCGATAGAAATTGGTGTTAAGTCTAAGAATTCATAGTCTTGAATAACAGGAAAGATGAATGCAGCACCACCATGAATACATTTAGCAGATTGTCCGCCACCAACTTTACCATATACAACTAAGATTCTGTCAGAAGGACACCTTTTATAGCGTTTTATTAAAGTTATTAATAAGATAAAAATAAATAGAATGGCAATAACAAGTCCAATAGGACCTGCAAATCCAAAGCCATCAATTTGTAATAATGTAAGTTTTAACATAGTCAATTTTTATTTTTGAGATTCAACGATTAATATTCCATTTGAGGTTACTTCGGTTACTTTGACAACCATTCCCTGTGTTAAGTCAGAATCATTATCTGTCAAAGCGTCTAGTTCTCGAAGCGAGTTTTGTACTTTAATATGTACTTTACCCATTTTAGAGCGGTTAGCTCCTATAGTTAAATACACTTCACCAATTTGATTCAGTGCGTTTTTCATTTTTAAGGTGCCACTATCTGTTAACTTACTAATGTAGTAAAATAAGCTAGCCATAATGGTCATCATTACTAAACCACAGATAATAGAAATAAAAAGGGTAGTTGTATTTGAATATCCAGCATCCATACTAGCAATACCGCTCCATCCAAAGATGGTGAAAAATGCAACCATATTTTTAAAGGTAAAAAATTGAAATCCAGCACCTGTATCGGCATCTATTTCAGTATCGATATCGCCTATGTCACCTGTATCAGCGCCTACAAAGCTACTAATAAGAACAAACACAAAAATTAATGTAAAAATACCTGCTATTCCCCAATAAACTTGTTGAAAAGAGGTCAATTCAGAAAACCATTCCATCATAAAGCAATTATTTAAATTAGTGACTAAAAGTATATAAATTGCCTGAAATCGACAATTTTTATTTTGTAATTAAAACAGAAACCGCATTTCCTCCAAAACCAACAGCATTTACTAATATTTTATTGAGTTTTTTTGGAGTGTGTTGAGATTCAGCAAAGGGAACTTCAATGATTTGTTGGTGTTGTAGCATAAGTACGGCTAATTCTAAACTTAACAAGCCAGAAGCCCCAAACGTGTGACCAAGTTTCCATTTATTGGTAGTTAAAAACGGAGTTTTGTTACAAAATATTTTTTGAATCGCATTAATTTCTGATTGATCTCCTTTAATAGTTCCTGGTGCATGCATTACAATAGCGTCAATTTCATCTGGTGAAATAGTACCCAATGCCATTTTCATTGATTTTTGAAAACATTCTGCATCTGTTGTTACAGAAGTATTGTGTTTCAAAACTTCAGTAGCATATCCAACCCCTTCAATAAAAGCGATGGCATTTTCTTTACTTCCATTCTCTAAACAAAATACAGAAGCACCTTCTCCCAGTACCATGGTGTTTTTAGTTTTGTTAAGGTCAAAAGCTTTACATGGATATTCATCATTTTCTTTAGAATATACTTTTAACGCCTGCATTTGCGCGATGGTAAAATCGGTTAGTGAAGCTTCGCTAGCGCCAATCATAAATTTCTCTGACATTCCCGATTGTAACCAAGCTACTCCATTAAGTAACGAATGCAAGCCAGTAGAACAAGTAATAGAATGTGAAATCTCTGGTCCGTTACTTTGTAAATCATGTGCAATCCAAGAGGAAATATTTCCTAAAGTAGTAGTTGGAGAACTTAAAGTAGATGATTTACCTGTTGTTAAAAACTCCTTATGGTATTTTTCAAACAAAGAAGTAGCACCGCGAGAAGAACCAATGTTAATCCCAAAGTTATCCGAAGATTTCCAGTCTGTTTGTTCCATTGCTTTTCTAGCAACAAACAGCGTGTATAAAACAGATGGATCTAAATTTTTATATTTATTATCTGAATTTTGAACCTCTTCAATAGCGTGTTTATCCTCACCAGTCAATTGTGCTACCCATGCTTTAGAATCTTCAATCTCTTTAGAGCTTAAAAAATGTTGCTTATTTAGGTAGTTTTCCCAAATTTTTTTAGGAGTGCTTCCCAAGGCTGAAACAGATGCAAATGATGTTATGGAGATAAGTTCTTTCAACACGATAAAATTTCAGCAAAAATAAAGGTAAAATCAAGTATTCTAAAGAAAATAAAAATATTTATCTTGTGATAAAATTATTGAAGTTATGAGTGAGCAACACCAAAAAAGTTGGTTTGGAAGAAACTGGTTGTGGTTTATACCATTAACTGGATGTTTAGGGTTTGTTTTATTAATTGTTTTAGGTGTGGGAGCAGCATTTTTTGGAGTATCGAAAATAATGACAAGTTCTACTCCTGTTGAATATGCTATTGAGCAGGCATCTAAAAACGAGTTAGTTATTGAAAACTTAGGTCAACCTATTGAAAAATATGGAATTCCATCAGGAAATATTTCTCTTACCAATGATGATGGAAATGTAGATTTTTCTATTCCAATAAGAGGAGATAAAGGAGAAGGTACTTTAATTGTTAGAGGTATTAAAGTAGATGGAGAATGGATTTACGAAGATTTATACGTTCATATTAAAGAAACTAAAGAAGAGATTAATTTATTAGAAAAAGTTCTAGAGACTATCTAGAACTTTTTCAATAGTTGTATATGTTTTTTCAAGTTGCTCTTTCGTAATTACGTAAGGTGGTTGAATGTAAATAGTGTTACCTAGCGGACGTAGGAAAACGCCTTCATCCATAAAAGACTTTAAAAGTTGATCTCGAAGCGTTCCGTAACGACCAGCATTGGTGTTTAAATCAATCGCTAAAATGACACCTTTACATCTTGTAGAGTTTACTTTTGGGTGATTTTCTATCTTTTCTGAAAAAGAGATATTTGAGTTTTGAATAAATTGGATATTGTCTTGAATTTCTTTGGTTTGTAATAACTCAATACTTGCCAATGCAGCACTACAAGCTATTGGGTTTGCAGAATAAGTATGGCAATGAAAAAAACCTTTGGCAATATCGTTATCTAAAAAAGCCCTATAAATTTCTTCGGTACATGAAGTAATTGACATAGGAACCAATCCAGCGGTCAATGCTTTACTTAAGCATATAATGTCTGGTTTGGTAGCGACTTCATCAGAAGCAAAATGATTACCAGTTTTTCCGAAACCAGTCATTACTTCATCAGCAATAGTTAACACGTCATTTTCTTTACAAATAGCTAAGATGCTATTCAAATCTTCGGCTTTGTGAATTTTCATTCCAGCCGCACCTTGTACTAATGGTTCGTATATGAATCCGGCAACATTATGTTCTGAAATAATCTGTTGCAATTTTTGTGCGATAGTTTCATTATTTTCACCGTTTGGCACAGGGATACGTTGAATATCCATTAAAAAATCTTCAAAAGGGCCATTGTATACTGATAATCCAGAAACAGACATCGCTCCGAAGGTATCTCCATGAAAACCATCTTCAAAAGCAATAAACGTGTTACGTTTTTCCCCTTTATTAAAATAGTATTGTAAAGCCATTTTAATTCCCGCTTCTACAGCGGTAGACCCATTATCATTAAAAAAGATTCTATTTTGATTTTTAGGAAGAATTTTAATCAATTCTTCCGATAATTTTACGGCTGGTTCGTGGGTGAAATCACTAAACATTATTTGATCTAATGTCTTCATTTGTTCATACACACGACTTGTGATATAATCATTACAATGCCCAAACATACAGGTGTACCAAGACGAAATAGCATCAATATATTCGTTACCGTGTTCGTCGGTTAGTATGCATCCTTTTGCTTTTACAATTCCTAAACTATTTGGATGTGTTTGATGTTGTTTTAGCGGATGCCACAAATGTTTTTTATCGCGTTCTTGTAAGTTCATAGGTTTCGTTCTTTTGAAAAAGAGCTGTCAAATGTACAATAGAAATACATAAAACCACTCCGAAATAGGCAATAAACAATAGCCACATAATTGAGGCCGAAAACAATTCAGAAAAAAATGCAGGAAAAACTAAAAAAGCTTCTGAAGTGAGTAAGAAAAAGGTATAAGCAATCCAGGTACTTGTATGGGTTTTTGTCTCCAATTCCATCCAAATAAAAGGCAGGTACATTCCTAAAAATAGTAAATGTAACCAAGCTATGAGCATAAACCTGTTCGTTATAACTAAGTTAGAAAAGTAAGGAATACTGCCAAAGCAATTCATAATTCCGATAAATAGTAGTATCCCAAAAAACAATTGGTATGTAAGCTTTTGTTTTGAAAATGATTTCTTTAGTTTTAGGAAAAATAGTGTCAAAATTATTGAGCTAATACCTCCTATAATTTGAATAGCCAGATGATTAAAACTATATTTTAATGAGTGTGTATATAATAGTACAAGAGCACTAATAATTAAGATGATTTGTTTTTTTGATAGTTCAACAGTTGTCCTTTGAAAAAGAATGGCAAGCATCCAAAGAAAAAAGGAACCAAAATACTGAAAGTGTAAGTAGAAAAAAATAGCTTGTTGATACCAAGGAGAGGCTTGCATTTTCATACCCATTAAGGGACCTAGTGCATACGGACCAATGGAAGAAATAAAATGAAAGATAATTCCTGCTTTTATTAATGTTAGGTCTGATTTTTTACCAACCAATTGTTTCCATAGTCTAATTACCAACCAGTAACTAATCCACAAGTGTAAGGTAGAGAATATAATGGTAATCAATGCATACCCTTGTATAATAAACCCTACTAACAAAATGGCAACACAAACTTGTAAAGCAAGATATAATCGATAGGAAGTTTTATTAATTCCATTCGTAAATCTTGTAAAAAGCAGTACAATTAAGGCATTGAAAACAAAACCTAATAACATGATGTGAGAATGGGAGTGCAATACAAACTTAAAAGGAAAGTTAGCAATGCTTCCTGTAAAAGCATAACGCAAAACCAGCCCTATAACTCCTCCTAAAAAACCAAAAATTAAAGGGAAAGACCAAAGATGTTTTGCGGTAATAGGTTTCATTTATAAATTGCTTTTAAATAATTCAGCGTATTCTTTAATCACATTCTTATCGAAATAAGGCTCTTCTTCAATACGTCCAATTACAGGCGCACCTGTCATTTTTTTGATAATATCTTCCGTTGTTTTATGTTCGTTTCCAGAAAAAATTAACGACACTTCAAACCCTTTTTCTTTTAATAATTTAACTGTTAATAGGGTGTGATTGATGCTCCCTAAATAATGACGAGACACTACAATAACTTTATAATCAGGTTTGATAATATCTAACAAGGTGTTTTTATCATTAAGAGGGACTAACAATCCACCAGCCCCTTCAATAACTAAATTATTTTTAGTCGAAGGTTCTTTTATGTCGTCAATTTCAATAGTCACTCCATCAATTTCTGCGGATGCGTGCGGACTCATAGGTGTTTGTAGTGCATATGCGTTTGGATGAAAAACAGTGGTTGAGTTAGAAATTAGTTTTTCTACCTTATGAGTATCAGAATGTTCTAGGTCACCTGACTGAATAGGTTTCCAATAATCTGCTTGCAAAGCTTCTGTGACAATAGCAGCAGCAACGGTTTTTCCTACTTCTGTAGAGATTCCTGTAATAAAATATTTTTTCATTTAAAAATTGTTTTACAATCGTTGCAGATGAATTTCTTACTTTCAAAAAAAGGAAAGAGCATAAAAAAAATGTTTTTACGTTGTAAATCGGCAACTAATATTTTTGTGGAATTACATTTTGGACAATGAATGTCATTTCCTTCTTCATCCTTTACGTAAGCCCTTATTTCGTTATAAATAGTAGCAGCTTTTTCTAAATCATTATTGTGTACCAATAGTTTAACTCCACCAATAGCTTGACTAATTAAAGGGTCAGAATCAATTGTTTTTTCATCCATTAACATGGTTCTGATATCTTCTGAATCTAATTTAGCCTTTATAACTTGTGCTTCAGTAGAGTATTCAAACACAGCTAAAATGGTATAATTATCTTGCATTATATTTTTTAAACAAAAGTAGCAAGGTTCTCTAAAACATTTGTAATTTCTTCTTTAGAATTATATGCGTGTAAACAAAAACGTAATCGTTCTTGGTTTGTAGGAACGGTAGGGGATAGAATAGGCTTTACTTCAAAACCATGTTGTTGTAATTGCAAAGCCATATTTTTTACATGTTCATTGCCAGAGATAATACAGCAATGAATGGCAGAAGTACTTTGAATGAAGTTTAATCGCAACCTATTGGACTCTGAAATAAAATGTTGAATGTTTTGTTGAAGTTGTGCTTTAGAATCGCTAATAACTAATTCGTCGTAAGCAATTTTTATCGTAGCTAGAGCATGAGGAGGTAAACTAGTAGTGTAAATAAAACTACGAGAAAAATTAATAAGATACTGTTGTAGTTGCTTGCTTCCCAAAATAGCTGCTCCATGGCAGCCTAAACCTTTTCCGAAGGTAATAATTCGGGCAAAAACCACATCTTCTAAATGTAATTTTTGAATGAGTCCAAAATCAAATACCCCCAAAGCATGTGCTTCATCTATAACAAAATGCACATTCGTATGTTTTTTGATTATTTGTGATATTGCTGTCAAGTCAGGAGAATCTCCATCCATTGAAAAAACAGATTCGGTAATCACATAAATTTCTGAATCGTTATTCTGAGTAAACCGAAGTATTTTTTCTTCTAAATCTTTTGTGTCATTATGTTTGAACTTAAAAGATTTTGCATTAGATAATAGAATTCCATCTCTTATAGAAGCATGAATAAGTTCATCATACAAAATAATATCACCACGTTGAGGTACCGAAGCAAAAAAACCGATGTTAGCATCGTAACCAGAGTTGAAAACTAAAGCTGTTTCAGAATTATGAAGTTTAGCTAGCTGTTTTTCAACTATTGTATATAGTTTGTGGTTTCCTGAGAGTAAGCGAGATCCTGTAGCTCCGTTAACCTTATGATTGTTATCAACTAAAAACTGATGTGTTTTATTAAAAATAACTTCAGATTTTGCAAAACCTAAATAGTCATTGGAAGAAAAATCAATACGTGAATTTTCTTTACCAAGACCTCTCAAAGAGTTTAGAGTTATCCGTTGTGTGATTTTATGTTGTAGTTTTTTAGGAAATTGCATAGTGTAAAAATAAAAAAAGACTTACAATATTGTAAGTCTTTTTTGCTCCCCCTCTTGGGCTCGAACCAAGGACCCTCTGATTAACAGTCAGATGCTCTAACCAACTGAGCTAAGGAGGAATGTTCATATAGAACAATATATATGTGTTGTAGAAATTATCGGCTTCTACGTTGCCTTTTGCTCCCCCTCTTGGGCTCGAACCAAGGACCCTCTGATTAACAGTCAGATGCTCTAACCAACTGAGCTAAGGAGGAATTTAAAACATGCTTGTCTTAAAATGCGAGTGCAAATTTAAGGGCTTTTTTTATATCTGCAAATTATTTTTAATAAAAAGTACGAGTAAAATCTTTTATTTCTGAAATTCAGTAATTTATTTTTTAAAAAATGTGCTTTTAACTGAAATTTAACAAAAACCTAATACTCGTTAAAGAGTTTAAAATTAGACTAAAAAGGAATGGTATTTTTCGTAAAAGTTGTACTTTTGTCACCATTATTCTTATAGATAGAAAAGTATAACAAAATATATGGACAAGTTTTCGTTCTTAAACGCAGCACATGCAGGTTTTATAGGTGATTTGTATGAACAATATCAAAAAAATCCTGATGCGATAGAACCAAGTTGGAGAAGTTTTTTTCAAGGATATGATTTGGCTAACGAGAATTACTCATTAACAGATGAAGAAGTTTCGGTAGAAGTCCCTGAAGAAGTACGTAAAGAGTTTTTAGTAATCGATTTAATCAATGGTTACCGTACTCGTGGTCATTTGTTTACCAAGACAAACCCAGTACGAGATAGAAGGACATACACTCCAACGTTAGATATTGAGAACTTTGGACTAAATCAATCAGATTTATCCACTGTTTTTAGTGCAGGAGAAATTTTAGGTATAGGGCCTAAAAGTTTAGCAGAAATCATAAACTATTTAAAATCTGTTTTCTGTGAAAGCATCGGAGTAGAGTACATGTATGTACGAAATCCTGAAGAGTTAAAATGGTGGAATGAGCGTTTGAATAAAAATGCTAACCATCCAAGATATGATGTAGAGTCTAAGAAGTATATTCTTACGAAGCTTAATCAAGCATCAACTTTCGAAAGCTTTTTACAAACAAAGTATGTAGGTCAGAAACGATTCTCTGTTGAAGGAGGTGAAACGTTAATTCCAGGGGTAAGTGTGGCGCTTAGAGACGCGGCTGAATTGTATGGAGTAGAAGAATGCGTGTTAGGAATGGCACATCGTGGACGCTTAAACACTTTGGTAAATATCTTTAAAAAACCTATTCGAGATTTATTTAGTGAGTTTGAAGGGAAAGATTTTGAAGATCAAGATATAGATGGAGATGTTAAGTATCACTTAGGTTTAACTTTAAGCAAAGCGTATCAAGGTGGACAAAAGATGAAGATGAATTTAGTTCCAAATCCATCTCACTTAGAAACCGTTGATGCAGTTGCTGAAGGAATAGTTAGAGCTAAAATAGACAAGGACTATGAGGGAAACGAAAATAAGATACTTCCAATTTTAGTACATGGTGATGCGGCTGTAGCAGCTCAGGGAATTGTTTATGAAGTTGTACAAATGGCACAATTAAATGGATACAAAACAGGAGGTACTATTCACGTTGTAGTAAATAACCAAGTAGGTTTTACAACCAATTATTTAGATGCACGTTCAAGTACGTATTGTACTGATGTAGCTAAAGTAACTTTGTCTCCAGTATTACACGTAAATGCTGATGATGCTGAGGCTGTTTGTCACGCTATGGAAATGGCTGTTGAATATCGTATGAAATTCAACAAAGACATTTTTATTGACTTATTAGGATACCGTAAATACGGTCATAATGAAGGTGATGAACCTCGTTTTACACAGCCAAAATTATATAAGGCAATTTCTAAGCATAAAAATGCAAGAGAAATTTATGCTAATAAATTAATTGAAGAAGGAAGTATAACAGTTGACTACTTACAGAAAATAACAGATGAATTTAAGACGCATTTAGAAGCTGAATTTACAGAGTCTAAAAAGAAAGAAACGTCTAAAATTCAAGAGTTCATGCCTGATGTATGGGATGGGTTTGTACGTAAGCAATTACAAGATATGTTACAACCTGTAGATACTACATACTCAGTAGATGATTTAAAAGACATCGCAAGAGTTATTTCAAAAACTCCAGAAGGACATAAGTTTGTTCGTAAAGCAGAACGTATCTTAAAAGGTCGTGAAAAAATGGTTTTTGAAGATAACTTATTAGATTGGGGAACAGCTGAAAACTTAGCATACGGTACGTTATTAGAGGAAGGATACGATGTTCGTATTTCAGGAGAAGATGTAGAAAGAGGAACGTTCTCTCACCGTCATGCAATTATGCGTGATGAAGAAACCTTAGAGCGTGTAAATTTATTAAACACGAATCCTAAGAATAAAGGAGAGATGACTATTTACAACTCTCACTTATCAGAATACGGAGTGTTAGGTTTTGATTATGGATATGCAATGGCAGCTCCAAATACCTTAACCATATGGGAAGCTCAGTTTGGTGATTTTGCTAACGGAGCACAAATTATGTTCGACCAATATATTTCTTCGGCAGAAGATAAGTGGAAGTTACAAAACGGATTGGTAATGTTACTACCTCACGGGTATGAAGGTCAAGGACCAGAACACTCATCAGGAAGAATAGAACGTTTCTTACAATCGTCATCAACTGATAACTGGACAATAGCAAACTGTTCTACGCCAGCAAATATGTATCATATTTTGCGTCGTCAGATGAAGCGTGATTTTAGAAAACCATTAATTGTTTTCACACCAAAAAGTTTATTACGTTTACCAAAAGCAGTAAATTCTATTGAAGATTTAGCAAACGGAACTTTCCAAGAAGTAATTGACGATACTATTAATACGTCAAAAGCCAAGAAAATGGTGTTCTGTACAGGTAAATTTTATTACGACTTATTAGCAGAACGTGAAAAGCTAGGAAGAGAAGATGTAGCTTTAGTTCGTATAGAGCAATTGTTCCCATTACACAATGATAAAATTAAAGAAGTAATGGACAAGTATCCAAATGTAGAACGTTATGTTTGGGCACAAGAAGAGCCAAAAAATATGGGAGCTTGGGGTTATATGTTAGAACGTTTTGAATTAGCTAGGTTAGAATGTGCTTCGGAAGAATATCGTTCGGCACCAGCAGCAGGTTCAAGTGCACGTTTTAAAAGACGTCATCAAGCTATTATAGATAAGGTTTTTGATTAAAAAATAAATGCGTTAGGGATAGAAGCAAGTTACCGTGTAGCGCGAAAAGCCCGACCCGATAGGGAAACGCCCAAATAAAAGAAATAAAATAATTCAGATATATAAAATTTAGAACTGATGGTTTTAGAAATGAAAGTTCCTTCTCCGGGGGAATCAATTACAGAAGTAGAAATCGCAACTTGGTTAGTTGAAGATGGTGATTACGTTGAGAAAGATCAACCAATTGCTGAAGTAGATTCTGACAAAGCAACGTTAGAATTGCCTGCGGAAGAAAGCGGAATAATCACTTTAAAAGCTGAAGAAGGTGATGCAGTAGCTGTAGGAGCTGTGGTTTGTCATATTGATATGGATGCTGCCAAACCTGATGGAGCTGGAGCACCAAAAGCAGCAGCACCAAAAACTGAAGAGAAAAAAGAAGCACCAAAAGCTGACCCTGCAAAAGAAACATATGCAACTGGTACAGCGTCTCCAGCAGCTAAGAAAGTATTGGCTGAAAAAGGAATGAGTGCAGCAGATGTTAAAGGAACTGGTAAAGACGGTCGTGTAACAAAGGAGGATGCTGTAAAAGCAGTACCTTCAATGGGAACTCCAGGAATGGGGTCTCGTGGCACTGAGCGTAAGAAGCTGTCTATGTTACGTCGTAAAGTGGCACAACGTTTAGTTTCTGTAAAGAACGAAACAGCGATGTTAACTACGTTTAACGAAGTAAACATGCAACCAATTTTTGACTTACGTAACGAGTATAAAGAAGAGTTTAAAGCAAAACACGGTGTAGGTTTAGGATTTATGTCATTCTTTACTTTAGCAGTAGTAAGAGCTTTAAAAATGTATCCAGATGTAAACTCTATGATTGATGGAGATTACAAAGTAAGTCACGATTTCCAAGATATTTCTATTGCAGTATCGGGTCCTAAAGGATTAATGGTTCCTGTTATCAGAAATGCTGAAAACTTAACGTTTAGAGGAGTTGAAAGTGAAGTGAAGCGTTTAGCATTACGTGCTCGTGACGGACAAATTACGGTTGATGAAATGACAGGAGGTACTTTTACAATCACTAATGGTGGTGTATTCGGTTCTATGTTATCTACACCAATTATCAACCCTCCACAAAGTGGAATTTTAGGAATGCACAACATCGTTAATCGTCCTATGGCGGTAAATGGTGAGGTAGTTATTCAACCAATTATGTATGTAGCGTTATCGTACGATCACAGAATTATTGATGGTCGTGAGTCTGTTGGATTCTTAGTAGCTGTAAAAGAAGCCTTAGAAAATCCAGTAGAATTATTAATGGATAACAACCCTAAGAAAGCCTTAGAAATGTAAGCCAAAATTTGGTTTTATAGATATTAAAATCCTGCACTTTTGTGCGGGATTTTTTGTATAAGAATTATTATTTTTAAGAAATATACAGTTTATATGTTTTATGTATGAAAAGAGAAATCCCTAACTTGTTATTTAAATCTAAATCACCAGAAATTTCAGGGATTGAAATAATCAGGTTAGAAAAAATTAAAGAAGAGAAAGAGAGTTTTACTCATTCTCCTGAAAAAGCACATCAATTAGAGTTTTATCAATTAGCTTTTTATACAGACGGAGCATCGGAGCAGTTGATAGATTTTGTTTGGCACAAAGTAGAAAAGAATACAGTAATATATGTGTCAAAAGGACAAGTAAATGCGTTTAAATTTAATGAAGATTTAAAAGGTTACTTAATACTTTTTACTGAAGATTATTTAAAAGAGCAACTGACAAAAATTCCAAAAAATACAGCTATTCGTTTATTAACCCCGCAACTTTTTTCTCCAAAGGTTCAAGTTGTTCAAACATCAAACTTATCAGCCTATGTAGAATTAATTTTTGAGGAGTTTTATAAATCGACTGAAAGTTTCAATAAAAAATACATTGTTAATTCTTTATTTAGTATCATTTTTTCTAAGGTTGAAGAGATTAAAAAAAACGAAACAGATTATATTAAAGACTCTGAAAAACTAACACTCTTTTTGAAGTTTCAAACAAAGTTAAAAAAGATGTTTATGAGTAATAAGAATGCAGATTTTTATGCGCAAGAACTAGGCTTGACTTATAAACATTTAAATGTTGTTGTTAAAGAGGTGATTAATAAAACAGCCAAACAGTATATTGATGAGTTTGTAATTTTAGAAGCCAAGAGAAACCTCGTTAATTCTACCATTAAAAGCACAGAGTTGGCTTATTTAATGGGGTTTGAAGAGCCTACTAATTTTGTGAAATATTTTAAGAAGCGTACGGGATTAACCCCAAATGATTTTAAAAAAGAGTATAATAAAGTATAGAGGTTCGATATTTACCATTTTATTCTTTTAATTGACCTATTTACCGCTTTCCGTCTACCATAATTTTGTACTATCATTTTTAAATAAGTAATCACAATGAAAAAAACGATAGTTATAGCAGTAGGTTTTGCAACATTGTTAAGTTGTAATTCAATCCAAACAAATTCAAAATTACAAGGTCAAATTAAAACAGATACTAAAATGGAAAATTTAAAAATTATAGCACAAAATGCACAAGATGCTTTTTTTACAGATTACGATGAAGAAGGAGTAAAAACATATTTCAAAGCTAATTATATTCAGCACAACCCACAGGTACCTACTGGTATTGAACCAGTATTGGGGTTTCTCCCTGTTTTAAAAGAAGCTAAAACAACATATACCAATCACAGGTTGTTACAAGATGGAGAGTATGTGATTTTTCACAATTCGTACCATAATGCAGATGCCTTTGGAGCAAAAGAAGTTGTTGCTTTTGATGTGTGGAGAATAGAAGATGGTAAAGTTGCAGAACATTGGGATAACCTTACCCCTAAAGTTGATAAAACTGCCAGTGGTCGCTCACAAGTTGATGGTGCTACAGAGGTTACTGATTTGGATAAGACAAATTCAAACAAGGAGATCGTAACGAATTTTGTCAATGATGTTTTATTTGGAAAAGCTCCTGAAAGAATCACGAATTATATTAGTACAGAAGAGTATCTTCAGCATAACCCGATGATAAAGGATGGATTAGAGGGGTTAGGAGAAGCAATAAACTATTTAACTTCTCAAAATAATATGTTTCAATATCAAAAACTGCATAAGGTATTAGGTGAAGGTAATTTTGTTCTTACAATGAGTGAAGGTGAATGGAATGGAAAACCTCAAGCTTTTTATGACTTATTTAGGTTAAAGAATGATAAAATTGTTGAACACTGGGATGTTGTACAAGAGATTCCAGAAGAAATGGCTCATACAAACGGTAAGTTCTAGGATTCTTAATCTATTAAGAAATAAAAAAACCGCACAATTTGTGCGGTTTTTTATTTATATCTGAACAATTTTAGTTTTTTAATTGCTCATTCTTTTCATAATAGAGGTTTAAAATCTCTAAATTAGATTTTATTAAGTCTTTTGTTTCTAGTAAGATACTAAAGTACAAGGTAGCATTTTTTGGGCTTGATTCTTCTGTTCTTGTTCTTTCAACCTGAAGTTGAATTGAATCTTCTACATGATTTAGTAATGCAACCTTTCCTTCAACTATTTCTGGAACAATTTTCTCAAAGCTTCTAGAATCAAAAATCTTACTGATAACATTTAATAAATCTATCAGTTTATTATTAATATCTAATAATTCAGCCGCCTGTTTTTTCTTTAAAGCTTTATGATTGTTGTTTACATGTTTGTGGCTAATTTTAGCAATTAAACTAGATGATTGAGCTAGATCTTGTAAGCTCCCTGTTACATCTATATAAAATTTACTTGCTCTTAAATAAGAGTCGTCCAATTCTTTAATAAAGTAGAAAATTTCACTTTGTAAATCTTCAATTTCTGCTTCAAGCTTATTTACATTATTCCTAGCTTTTTTAAGTAGAGCTAAATCTTGATTAATTAGACCTTTAATAGTCATGTCATTAATCTTACAAACCCTTTTTAAAGCTTTAGAAATGTTATCAGCGCTTTCTTCTATAACTCCTTGAATTGAACTTCCTTCTGCTTTACTTAATCTATCCTCTGCTTTTAATTCTTTTGTTTTTTCGTTATGAGCGATATAGTTTCTAGCTAATAATAAAATTGCAAGTAATAATAATACTGCAATTGCAGCTGGTCCGCCCAAATTAATTAACAGTGCCATTATACCAGCAGCTATAAATGCAATAATAGCGGTTCCAAACCAGCCTCCTATTACATTAAAAACCCCTGCAACTCTATATACAGCACTTTCACTCCCCCAAGCTCTATCTGCTAAAGAAGTACCCATTGCAACCATAAATGTTACATAGGTTGTAGATAGTGGTAACTTCATAGAAGTAGCAATAGAAATTAAAACTCCTGCTACCATTAAATTAACCGATGCTCTTACTTGGTCAAAGGCAGGTAACTCATGCGATTTACTCTTAGAAACTGTGATTACAGGTTTTTGAAATTGTTTATCTATTTTTTGAACTACAGACGTTGGTAACACAGTATTGGTATATTTAGAAACTAAGATTGTAAACCTAACAACTGATCTTGATAGTGTATTTGGCTTAAACTTTTCAGCTCCTTCTCCTTGTCTTGACAAACCAATTTCTGTATCAGCCACTGAGCGTGCTTTTTTTGAAAACCACAGTGTTAGTACCATAATTCCTCCTGCTAAAAATAACAATAAAGGTTCTGTAGGTACTTTTTTATCTAAGGCTTCCATAGAGAATGCGGTTGCGTCAATTCCAGAAGTAGTCCAAGCTTCGTATGAATGCCATGCAGCCATTGGTACACCTATAAAGTTTACCAAGTCATTCCCTGCAAAAGCTAATGCCAAACCAAACGTACCAATCGCTATAATAGGAATGAAAATATTCTTTTTTAAAACACTCATATATATTTGAGAAAGGATTGTCAAAGCTATAAATGAAATAAAAATGATCATAATTTCATTTCCCTCTAACACTCCTTTTATATCTTTATAATAAGGTGTTCCTTTTAAACCTTTCATAAAGATAAAGTATGTGATTGCTGTTAATGCACCACCTCCGAATAAAGCGCCTAGATACTTTATTTTCTTATCGTAATGAAAAGAAAAAATTAATCTTGAAACGTATTGCACAAGTGCTCCTACAGAAAATGCAATTATTACTGAGAGTAATATACCTGAAATGATTTGAAATGCTTTTTCTGTATTTATATATATAAGTAAATCTGAAAATGTTTGTGAATCTGAAGCACCTATTTTAATTAATGCCATTGTTACTGCGGCTCCTAACAACTCAAATACAATAGAAACTGTTGTAGAAGTTGGCATTCCTAAAGTGTTAAAGAAATCAAGGAGTAAAATATCTGTAATCATTACCGCCATGAAAATAATCATGATTTCATTAAACATAAATTCTCCAGGGACAAAAATTCCTTTTCTAGCTACCTCCATCATTCCACTAGAAAAAACGGCACCACAAAAGATTCCTAAGCTAGCAACAATCATTATTGTTTTAAAAGGAATTGCTTTAGAACCAATGGCAGAGTTCAAAAAATTAACCGCATCGTTACTAACACCAACAACCAAATCTGCTATTGCCAGTACTACTAGGGCAACAATCATTATTAAGTATATATTTTCCATGTTTTTATTTTTATTGGAAATACAATTCTTACTTTTTGTTCATAAATAAACTTAAACCAATTGCAATAATACCTATAGCAATGGTAATATATGAACCTGTGTTGTCTTGTGCCTTAACTAAATCTAAACTTCCCACTGAAACTTGTGTTTCTGGCTGAAAAAGGGTGTAAACTCCGTACGCTAAAATTACTATTCCAGCAATTAATAACATTGACCTGTAAGTTTTGCTCATAATTAACTGTTTTTCATAAAGATATAAAAAAAAGAGGAGGCAGTTTGAAATGAGTGTTTATGTTTAGTTTATTAATTTTCATTTTTATTATAAATAAAGATGTTTCATGATTTAGAATTATTTAGAGAAAGGTAAGACTGTTGAATATTGGGATGTTATACAGGGTGCTTCAGAAGAAATGATTTATACAAACGGAAAGTTCTAGTGGTTTAAATTTATTATGAAAGTTAAGCCCTGTACAATTTGTACAGGATTTTTGTTTATTTTTTTAGTAACTTTAATAACTATAAAATCAACTGATTATGAAAGTTACTGAAGAAGGATTCACCGTTTACCATAACTTTCCTATAAATGAGTTATCTAATAAAGTTTATAAAGCAATAACTAATCCGGATGACTTGGTTCATTGGTGGCCATTAAAATGTAGTGGCGTACCCAAGTTAGGAGCTGAGTATAATTTTTTCTTTGGCGAACCTTACGATTGGTACGGTGAAGTAGTTAGGAGCGAAAAAAACACCTCTTTTTATATAAAAATGACGAAGTCGGATGAAGATTGGAACCCAACCACTTTTGGTTTTGATTTGTTTGAAAAGGATGAAGGAGTCACATGGGTACATTTTTTTCATAAAGGTTGGACTGAACAAAATAACCACTTTAAACACTCGTCTTATTGTTGGGCATTGTTATTAAATGGACTTAAAAATTACGTAGAAAAAGGAATTATTATACCGTTTGAAGAAAGAAATTAAAAATATAAGATTATGAAATTAGGGGCTTTTTCAATTAGTTTAGCTGTAAAGGATATTGATAAATCAAAAGATTTTTATGAAATGCTTGGATTTACTGTTTTTGCAGGGCAGATAGAAAAGAATTATTTGATTATGAAAAACGGAAACTCATTGATTGGATTGTTTCAAGGGATGTTTGAAAATAATATTCTTACATTTAATCCAGGTTGGGATGAAAGTGCCAATGTATTGGATGATTTTGACGATGTAAGAGATATTCAAAAGCTTTTAAAGGAGAATCATATTAAGTTAAAAAGAGAAGTAGATAAAGATACTGAAGGACCTGGAAGTATTGTTTTCTTTGATCCAGACGGTAATACAATTTTAGTAGATCAACACGTATAAAAAGTAATAGAAACAATTACCGTCTCTATTACTTTAATGTCTAAAAAGGAATGTGAATTATTTACTATTTAAGTTCCAATTGTATTCTAAATAGACAATTTCAGCATTATCATTAGCTTTAACATTAGAATACTTATTAATATAGTCAACTAAAGTATTACGAGAAGTAAAATCTTCTTGGTACCATTGAAATATTTTTGATACTTCGATTTTGGTTAGGGTTATGTTGTTTTTTGTAGGGTCATTTATAAAATCTTTTATCAATTTTTTCAACTCTTTTTCTATATTATTTTTAGTAAAAGCAAAATTTACAAATCTTGGACCAGATTTAGAAGCTGCATTTAAAGCAACATGAATTCTAGGGTCGTCATACCATCTTCGAAGTATTTTATGCTCAATATAGTCTAATGAATACATTTTTTTACCAACAGTTGCAAATGGAATTTTCCAAGCATTTCTTCCTTTACGTTTTATATCGGTTATCTTTTTTAAAGGATAACTATCTAAAATTAATTTAATGGTATATGCATTATAGGCGTTTATCCAAAAAGCTTTGGCTTCATTAGAAGACCATTTATCACTAGGTATAGTGTTTTCTAAATGTTTGATGTAAATATCTAGCAAAGCACGATTTTTTCTCAATCCTTTATAGTCTACATCTCCTTCAGGGCTAACGTAGGTTTTTAAAAGAGCATCATATACATCGGTTTGTGCTTGTAATTGAATACTTACGAAAAGTAGTAAACAAGTAAAAGTGAGGGTAATTGTTTTTCGCATTTTTTAAATTTTAAGTAAATAAATTAGTTTACGGTATTTTTGACGTAGACTGATTTAATTCATTACATAAAATTTCATAGAAGTAAAAAAACAATCTATAAAAAGGTGATTTTTGATTTAAGAAATAAGGTTTTTATTTTTTCCCTATAATTGAACTCAGAGCAACAATAACAATACCAACTGCGATGGTAATGTATGAGTTGGTGTTGTCTTGAGTTTCTATTAGATCTACATCACCGATAGAAATTTGAGTTTCAGGTTTAAAAAGAGTGTATACTCCGTATGCTAAAATCACTATTCCAGAAATAAAAGCAATTGTTTTAAGTGAGTTGTTCATAATAGAATTGTTTCTTTTAAAGATAAGAAAAACAAATTATACAGCTAAATGAATGATTTTAGTTAGTGTTATTTGTCATAAAAGAGTCCTTTTGTCACAAATAAGGAGCATTTCATACCATAGGGGCTTTCATTGTAGATGAGAGGATACAGGTCAGATATTTTTGATGTGGATTAATAAATAAAAATATCAAAAATGATTACGTATTCTTACACAAAAAGACCAGTCTTATTCTTAAGTTTTATGCTCTTTTTCTTTGCTAGTTGTATTGAAGAAGATTTACCTTCTAACATGAAGCAGCAAAACTTCACAGTAAAATCAAATTCAACAAATTTTAAATACGCTATTCAAATAGGAAGTCTTAAAGAAGTTGATGTAACCAAAGAGTATCATGTAGTTTATTTACTAGATGGTGATGATTACTACAATGAATGTATGCAAATAATAAGTTCAGAAAACAATGAGAATATTATTGTAGTAAGTATTGGTTATGTTGGTGATAATGAAAGAGGAACTGATTATTCTTATCCGTACGCTAGAGATTTTGATGGAGATTCAGGAGGTGCAAAGAGATTTATTGACTTTTTAAACTCAGAGTTAATACCTAGAATTGAGGAAGATTACCAAATAAAGAGTTTAACAAAAACAATTTATGGACATTCACTTGGGGGGTATTTTGCTTTATATGTAATGATGCAAGAGGGAAAAGAAAATCCTTTTGATAATGCTATAGTAATAAGCCCTAATTTAATGTGGTATAACTCTTTTATTTTCGATTTAGAGAGCAATGCTAAGGAATTGAATTTATTAGATGGAAAAGGTGTTTATATGTCTATGGGAGACTTAGAAGGAGTTGGTATGAATGCATCTTTTGATGCTTTGACCAGACAACTTGAGCTGAGTAACTATAATGATTTTAACTTCAGTTATGAAAGATTTGAAAACACTTCACATAGAAATAGCCCAATACAAGGATTTAAAAAAGGATTACAAATTATTGAATAAGAACAAAATGAAAAATATCTTATATGTACTACTATTGAGTTGTTTTATGATGAATGCTCAAGAATCTAATACAGGAAAGTGGAAGTTGGAATTAGGTTACACAACTGATATAATCAATGCAAGTTTTGGTGAACATTATGGTTTAGTTTTTAAAGTAAAAAGGAAGTTGTTAGAAAGTAAAAAAATAACTTTAATGGCTGGAGCAGGGTATCAAAATAGTTTTATAAATGAAAATGAAAACATGTTCACAGATCATGTTGATGGTTATACAAGAGATTTATCAGTTATTGGTTTGTTTGATTTTAGTTTTTATCCATTTAACAAAAGAAGGTTTTATATGTCGGTTCAACCTTTTTTAGGGTATACGAATTTGAAATCTAAAGGGAATTTATATATAAATCATCTAAACGTTTATGAGAAATATAAGCACTCATATTCTTATTTTAATTACGGAATGATAAATTCTTTAGGTTATACTTTTAATAGAGTAGCAGTAACTTTTGATATTTGGAGTTCGTTAAAAGGAATTACTGATAGTGGAAGGTTTAGACCAGGGGATTTTGATTCAAGATTGTTTTTTGGAATGGGAGTAGGGTATATGTTATAAAAACATATCTATTTATAGTATTTGTCAAACTCCTCTTTAAATAATTTAAACTTACTTCTAGATACAGGAACCTCATGTGAAACACAGGGAAATGAAATTTTATAGTTTCTTGCGTTTCCAGAGGTTCTTCTTATGTTTTTAATATTGATTATATATGAACGATGTGTGCTTAAAATAAAAGAATAATCAGATAAATTGTTAAGCAGTTTTTGAATTGATATTCTATATGGTTTTACATCTACCGAATTAAGATTTTTAGTGTAAATATCTACATAATTCCCTTCAGATTTAGCAAATAGAAAAGTAGTAAGGTCAAGAATTAATGTTTCGTTTATATTATTCGTTTTTATAGATAAAATAACTTCTTTGTCTTTCTGTTTTAATTCCTTTTCCAATTCTTTATTGTATGCTTTAACACTTCTTAAATTTTCTTTTAAGATGATAACATAATTTATCCATATGATGATAAGTATAGGTATGGTACCTATTAAAATAACATAAGAAAAAGTATTAATTAGACTTAAAAAGAAGTTGCTATGAATGCCAATTTTAAAAGGGTATAAAAAACTATTTTGAAAAAGAGCTATGGAAATAAGTATCCCAATTGTAAAGAAAAACTCTCTTACAGTATTCCAGTTTTCTTTAATTTCAGCAGTGAAAAAAACTTTAGGAACAAATTCAGTAAAAAATAAAATACTCAAAAAAGTAACTACGCTAGCCGTTAAGCAGGCATATGGTTTGTTTGTAATTGTATTTTGAGAAAAGTAATAATTTATTAAGAATATTATGATGCTTAATGTAGAAGCAATAATAAGATTTCTTTTAGTATGAAATAAATAAGGGTAAGGAATTGATAAGTTTTTAAAAAACTTAGATTTCATAACATTAAAGAATTAAAAAAGGCATTATGTTTAATAATGCCTTTTTATTTGTTTTATAGTTCAAAACCAATGTTAACGCCTAGTTTATTGGCTATTAATTTGGTAATTCTTTTCTTAACTTGTGGTATTTTAACACTCTCTAAAACAGTATTAGCAAACGCATACATTAATAGCGCTTTTGCTTCCTTTTTAGGAATACCTCTTTGTTGCATATAAAATAATGCTTGATCATCTAATTGACCGATAGTACAACCATGAGAACATTTTACATCGTCAGCAAAAATCTCTAATTGAGGCTTTGCATTTATAGTTGCTTTATCACTAATTAAAACGTTATTATTTTGTTGATAAGCATTAGTTTTCTGAGCTTCTTTTTCAACAATAACCTTACCATTAAATACACCAGTAGAACGATTAGCATAAATACCTTTGTAGTCTTGGTGACTTTCACAGTTAGGTTCTATATGATTTACTAAAGTATGATGGTCAACATGTTGTTTACCTTCAATAATAGTAATCCCTTTTAAAATAGAGTTAATGTGCTCTCCTTTTTGATAGAAATTTAAGTTGTTTCTAGTAATATTTCCACCAAAAGAAAAAGTATGTACAGAACAGGTACTTTCTTTTTGTTGCTCAATGTATGTGTTGTCAACTAAAGAAGCATCATTATTGTCATTTTGAATCTTATAATAATCTACTGTAGCATGTGTGTCTGTGTAAATCTCAGTCACAGCATTCGTTAATACAGCATTATCATTAAGGTTTTGGTGACGCTCTATAATTTGAACGTGGGCATTTTGCTCTACAACAATTAAGTTACGTGGCTGTAACATGGTTGCATGTTCTTTGCCCGTAGTAAAATTAATTATTTGAATAGGTTTTTCAACCTCAACATTTTTAGGAATGTGAATAAAAGCACCCTCAGTAGCAAAAGCAGTATTTAAGGAAGTTAAATTATCTTGTTTTGCTATTTTGTTAAAATACTTTTCAACAATAGGTCTATATTTTTCTTTTGAAAAAGCAGCAGATAATAAACAAACATCTTTCCCATCATGAGTAGTAGTTGATAAAAAAGAGCTGTATTTTCCATCTACAAAAACTATTTTATAACTATCTATTTCGTGGATGAAATATTTTTTCACATCAGCAAACTCTACAGAAGCATCTCTATCAGGAAAAATACTATAATCTTCTTTTAAAATTGAATTTAAAGAAGTGTATTTCCAAGCTTCTAGCTTTTTAGTAGGAAAGCCTAGTTTTTCAAAATTTTGTAGCGCTTTTGTTCTTATTTCGTGTAAATCTGAATTAATATTTACACTGTCTTCAAAAGCTACGTATGATGATAATATTTTTTCTCTCAACTCCATTGTTTTTAGTTGTAAAGTTTATAAAGTATAAAAGTTTGTAAAGCTGGAAAGTTGCTTGTAATTGTAGGCAACTTTACACTTTTTACTTTTCAACTTTTCTAACTATTAGCCTCTTCTTTAATCCAATCGTACCCTTTTTCTTCAAGCTCTAAAGCAAGAGAAGCGTCACCTGTTTTAACGATTTTTCCATCGTGTAAAACATGTACATAATCAGGAACGATATAATCTAATAAACGTTGATAGTGAGTAATAACCACTACAGCGTTATCTTTAGATTTTAATTTATTAACTCCATTAGCAACAATACGTAACGCATCGATATCTAAACCAGAATCGGTTTCATCTAAAATAGCTAATTTAGGTTCTAACATTGCCATTTGAAAAATCTCATTACGTTTTTTCTCTCCACCAGAAAATCCTTCGTTTAAGGAACGAGATAAGAATTTACGATCGATTTCTAATAATTCTGATTTTTCACGAATCTTCTTAAGCATATCTTTAGCAGGCATCTCTTCTAAACCTTGAGCTTTACGAGATTCGTTAATTGCTGTTTTAATAAAGTTTGTAACAGTAACACCAGGTATTTCTACTGGGTATTGAAATGATAAGAACACACCAGCATGCGCTCTTTCTTCAGGAGCTAATTCGCTAATATCTTCACCTTCTAATTCAATAGAACCAGAAGTCATTTCATAAGTTTCATTACCAGCAATTACAGATGATAAGGTACTTTTACCTGCGCCGTTTGGTCCCATAATCGCATGAACCTCTCCTGCTTTTACTTCTAAGTTAATTCCTTTAAGAATATCTTTATCTTCTACCTGTGCGTGTAAGTTTTCTATTTTTAACATTGCTGTATAGTTACTTTTTTAATAGATTTTGTAATTTTTTGAAATCTTTAGGTGAGTGTTGAATAATCACCTCAGCATTCTTTTCTTTTGCGAAAGCTTCAAACTTTTCCATGCTTTCTATAGTTTGCTCAACATTGTAATTAAATGAAGGAACACCTTTAGTTTCTCTGTTTTCTTCAAAGTGATATAAATCACCTGTTAATAAGATTGGTTTCTCTAAACCAGCTTCAATATATAAAGCTTGATGACCTATTGTATGACCTGGCATGTATTTGATAACTACTGTACCGTCTCCAAAAACATCATGGTCGCCATTAATTTTTTCTACATTCTTCAATTCTTTAATAGAATTGTATGTGTTAGGATCTTTAACTTTTGCAGAATCATTAGTTATAAAATCATACTCATTTTCCTGAACTAACCAAGTTGCATTTTTGAATTGGTTAGCATGACCAGTATGGTCGAAATGAGGGTGAGATAAAGCGATATATTTAAAATCATCAATAGTTAACCCTATAGATTTTAACTGGTTTTTTAATGAATCTTTACGTTGTAACGTAAAAGTACCAGAAGGTTCTGTAAAAGGTTCGTCTACAATTAAGGTTTCAGGTAAACCAGCATCCCACATTAAATTTCCTTTAGGGTGAGATATTACATAAAATGCATCTGAAAACTTTTTAGATTGCCCTGTGTATGTCGTATCTTGAGAAAAAACTTCAAGTTTGTTAACTAAAATTGAACCACCATCTAAAACATGAAGTTTTACTTGAGGCTTTTCAACTGTTTTCTCTTCTGTAGTTTGTTCCTTTTTAGCATTTTTACAACTAAATGTAACAATAGTTATAAGAGCTAATAAAAATATTTTTTTCATTGTATTGCGGTTTAGGTTAGCCTACACTTCCTTCTAAACTAATTTCTAGTAGTTTTTGAGCCTCTACAGCAAATTCCATTGGTAACTTATTTAATACTTCTTTACTAAATCCGTTTACAATTAATGCAATAGCTTTCTCAGTATCAATACCACGTTGATTACAATAGAATAATTGATCTTCACCAATTTTACTTGTTGTAGCTTCGTGTTCAATTTGAGCAGATTTATTTTTAGCTTCTATATAAGGGAAAGTATGTGCACCACATTCGTTCCCCATTAATAATGAATCACATTGTGAGAAGTTACGTGCATTTTCAGCTCTAGAATTTACCTGAACTAAACCACGATAACTATTTTGTGATTTACCTGCTGAAATTCCTTTAGAAATAATAGTCGACTTAGTGTTCTTTCCTAAGTGAATCATCTTAGTACCAGTATCCGCTTGTTGATGGTTGTTAGTTACTGCAATTGAGTAAAACTCTCCGACAGAATTGTTCCCTTTTAAAATACAACTAGGGTATTTCCATGTAATTGCTGAACCTGTTTCAACTTGTGTCCAAGAGATTTTAGCATTGGTTTCACACAATCCTCTTTTGGTTACAAAGTTGAAAACTCCACCTTTTCCTTCTGAATCACCAGGGAACCAGTTTTGAACTGTTGAATATTTTATTTCAGCATCGTCTAAAGCAATAAGCTCAACAACTGCTGCGTGTAATTGATTTTCATCACGTTGCGGAGCAGTACATCCTTCTAAATAAGAAACGTAACTGCTTTCATCAGCAACAACTAAGGTACGTTCGAACTGACCAGTTCCTCCTTCGTTGATACGGAAATAAGTAGATAACTCCATTGGGCAACGAACTCCTTTTGGAATATAACAGAAAGATCCGTCAGAAAATACAGCTGAGTTTAATGCAGCATAAAAGTTATCAGTTGGTGGTACAACAGAACCTATATATTTTTTTACTAATTCTGGATGCTCTTGAATAGCTTCAGAAATAGGCATAAAAATAATTCCTTTTTCAGCTAACGTTTCTTTAAAAGTAGTAGCTACAGAAACAGAATCCATTACAATGTCAACTGCTACATTAGCTAATCTTTTTTGTTCTTCTAAAGAAATTCCTAATTTTTCAAAAGTGGCTAGTAAATCAGGGTCTACTTCATCTAAACTGTTTAGTTTAGGTTTCTTTTTAGGTGCTGAGTAATAAGAAATATCTTGGAAACTCGGTTTTTTATAGGTAACATTAGCCCACTCTGGTTCTTCCATTTGCTCCCAAATTCTAAAAGCATCTAAACGCCATTCAGTCATCCATTCTGGCTCGTTTTTCTTTTTAGAAATGGCACGAACGATATCTTCGTTTATCCCATTAGGAAACTTTTCACTTTCAATATCAGTATAAAAACCATATTCGTATTCTTTGGTTTTTAATTCTTCTCTTAAATCGTCCTCGGTGTATTTACTCATCAGTTTTTTGTATTCTTTTTGTGATGTATAGGCTTATAGAGAGAAACTCTCTCCGCAACCACAAGTTCTGTTAGCATTAGGATTGTTAAATACAAATCCTTTACCGTTTAAACCTCCAGAATATTCTAAAGTTGTTCCAACTAGGTATAAAAAACTCTTTTTGTCAACAACAATTTTTACATCGTTATCTTCAAAAACTTTATCGTTTTCTTGTTGGGTTTTGTCAAAAGTTAAGTCGTATGATAATCCTGAACAACCGCCACTTTTCACTCCAACACGAACAAAGTCGGTTGCAGTATCAAATCCGTCATCGGTCATTAGTTCAATGACTTTCTTTTTTGCTGTGTCTGAAACTTTTATCATCGTTTAAATAGATTAAATCTAAGTGACTGCAAAGATAATGACAAAATATGATTTATATCATTTTTTGAAATGAATATACTTATTAGGCGATAAAAATTGTTTATACTTTAAATCTACTTGCTGATTGTTAGAAGATTATTGTTGAAATTTAGGATTGTTTACAAAATTATCATCGGAAAGACTTAAAAGAAAAGCTTTTAAATCTGCTTTATCTTTATCTGAGAGCTGCACACCTCCTTGGTTAGCTTTTTTCATCAAAGGGTCAATGGTAGAAGATAGTTTTAATCCTTCAGAATAATGATTAATTACTTCTTCTAAAGTAGCAAATCGTCCATCGTGCATATATGGGGCAGTAAATTTTAAGTTTCGTAAGGAAGGACTTCTAAATTTTCCATTATCATTTGGGTCACCTGTAACAGCGCCTAAACCAATATCGGTAAAAGTTTCATCTAAGCCATTGTTATGAAACTTGTTGTCTGTCCATAAAGGATTGTTATCACTCCCATGACAATGAAAACAGTCTCCTCTAGTTTCATCCATAAACACATTAAACCCGTTTTGTTCTTCTGAAGTTAATTCTACCTTACCTAAAAGGTATTGGTCAAATTTTGAATTTCCTGAAATTAGAGTTCTTTCAAACTGAGCGATTGCCTTGGTAACGAAGGTCGAATCTATTTTTGATGCTCCAAAAGCTTGTTGAAAAAGGATTGGGTATTCATCGTGTTCTTGTAGTTTTTTAGCTACATTTTTCCAATCGCTATGCATTTCAATTGGATTACGAACAGGTGAGAATGCTTGACGTTCAATACTGAGTTCTTTTCCGTCCCACATAAAACGTTCATCAAAATTCCAAGCTAAATTAAATAGCGGCATTGAGTTTCGCGTTCCGAATTTACCATCGACTCCTTCACTAAAACGAGTGTCGTCGGTAAAAGCGTTTTTTGGGTCGTGACAACTAGCGCAAGATTGTGTGTTGTCTTTTGATAAAATAGGGTCGAAAAACAATTTTTTTCCCAAAGCTATTCCTTCTTCTGTTAAAGGATTGTTAGTTGGAATAACAGGAGCTATTAATTTTTGTTGAAATAACTCAGGGATTTCTAAGTTAGCAGGAACAGGTGTGTATACACTTTCTTCTTCTCCTTTTGAAGAACAACTGATTAAAAGAAGTAGAAGTAAAGAAAGGTATATACTTTTTAGCATCATTATTATTGAGAAATGTTTCCTAAACTAAATACACCACTTTTACCGTTTTCAGAAATTTCTTTCTGAGCTTCAAAATCCATCATTAAATCAACACTTTTTTCGTTTAAATCCCAATCATTAGGACTTTTAAACCACCCAGCTACATTCATTTTGATTTCTACAGTAGCATTGTTTTTTAAGAGTATAGAGCTAGTTTCAATTCTAAAAGAAGTGTCTAAAATAGAGTCTTTTTCTTTATCGTAAGCTCTTACTGCATGAAAATTATATGGATTTTCTACCCCTAAGGTATCTTTGTATTTACCATCTAGTTGCATGTAGTGATATCCTCCTCCCATCATATCGGGTACATTCCAATCAGCAGAGTTTAGATCTGGATATGTTCCACTTTGATTGTCACTATTATTAAAACCGAAGGTAAAAAGTAGTTTATAGCTTCCTTCTGATATTTTTTTAGAAAGGCTGTGTGTTAAACTGTCTGGTTTACTTACATCAATTAGCTTGTAACTATCAAACTTAGTCGTGTCTCCTGCACCATTAACAAGACTAATGCGTGAGATTAAATAGCGTAGTCTGCTTATAGTAAGTTTACTTCCTGTTTTGTTGGTGAATTCGGTGTTTTCTAAATCAGATTTTTCAATTATAGTACCATCCCAGTTTTGACTAAATTTTAGTTTTACTGAAACTTCTTTGATAGATTCATCATTATCTGAGCTACAAGAAAAAAACAATACACTAAAGAAGAGAGTTAAAAAATATTTCATTTATTATTTTAGTTTGATAATTAATAGGTCTGAAAAACCTTTGTTTGTTGTTATATCTTGATTGTTGCTGCTACTTTCACCTACAGCAATAATATTTCCGTTTGTTAATTCAACTACATCGTAACAAAAATCGATATCTGTACCTCCTATTGTTTTTTGCCATAAAAGGTTTCCGTTTGTATCAATTTTCATAATTAACGCGTCATTTTGACCTTTATTGGTAAAGTTGTTGTCAGCACTTCTTGAGCTTCCAGATATTAAAAAATCTCCGTTCAATGTTTTTTTAATAGATCTACCAACATCAAAACTAGAACCTCCATAATTTTTCTGCCAAAGTAATTTTCCTTGACTGGTTATTTTTATAGCCCATACATCAGCACCACCATTATTTTGAGATATATCTTTATTAGAACTACGTGTATCTCCTACTATAATGAAGTTTCCATCATTTGTTTTTGTTATTGCTCTAGCTTCATCAATTTCTGTACCACCAAAAGATTTTTCCCAAAGTAAATCTCCGCTTTTGTCAGTTTTAACAATCCAAAAGTCGTAAGAGCCTTTGTTGTTTTTGATGTCTACATCATTACTGTCAGAAGAGCCAATTAATAAATAGCCGTCAGTGGCTTCGGCTACATCGTAGCAAGTATCAGTATTTGTTCCTCCAAAGTATTTTCTCCATTCAATATCTCCGCTAGGATTAAGCTTAATCCCCCAATAGTCTCCACCAGCGTGTTTTGCTACTTTTTTTGAATTACCTAAGCCTCCAGATGCAGTAACGTCTAGAATACTCCCGATAAAATAACCTCCATCAGAAGTTTGAATAATTGAAAAACCTTGATCAGCTCCAGAGAAACCAGTAGTTTTTTCCCATACTATTGTACCGTTGTTGTCTAGTTTTAATACCCAAATGTCATCAAATCCTTCGTTTGTATTTACATCTCCATCATTGCTTTTTCCATAGCCCACAATAGCAAAGCCGTTATCACTTGTTTTGATAATTTTAAACGCTTTATCATCTTTTGAACCTCCATAGGTTTTTTGCCATTGAAGATTATCGCTTGCATTAAATTTTAAAACCCAAAAATCATATTGAATTGTGTTTCTAGTGGTTTTTATATCTCCATCAATACTTTGAGTATAACCAGCTACAATATAACCTCCATCAGAAGTGTTTATTACACTTCTACCACTTTCGTTTACAGAACCTCCAAGAGTTTTAACCAAACTGACTTCAGGGGCTTTTGATGAAGAATTAAAATGTATGCCATCATCTTTGCTACAACTACAAATAATGGTTAATACAAAAAGGAATGGTGAAAGTTGCTTGAGCATTTATTGTTTTTTAAGAATAAATAAGCCTCTGTTAATATCGCTTACAACAATTTTACCACTTTTAAAGAAAGGGTATACATTCCAAGCTCCATTAAAATTAGCATTGTCATTTTCTGGATGGGTATCAAAATAAGCCACTTCAGTAATGTTTTTACTTCCAATGTTTGAAATATCAATAAAACGAATACCTGCAGTATAATTAGCTAAATAAAGAGTAGTTCCACTCACGTATAAATTATGATCGATTGCTTTGGTAGGTCCGTTATAAGTAAAATGTTGTTTAGGGTTATCTAAATCGGAAAAATCAAAAATAACTGTTCTTGTATTGTTACCAAATTTTTGCTCATCTAATTCATCTCCTAAAATAAAATATTGTTGATTTTGAGTAAACCAACCTTGATGGGTGTACCCTACATTTGAATATGAAATTTTAGAAATAGTTACTGGATTTGATTTATCGGTAATATCAACAATCACCACTTCGTTTTCATTACTTCCTATCAAAACTTCTTTACCAGCATAATCGGTATCAGGACCGTTATAGGTAACTACTTGGGCATCGTGACTGTAATTATCGGTTCCCCAACCACCTTCGCTTATTGGGCTTTTAGGGTTTTGGATGTTGATAAATAAAGGACCTCCTTTGTAGGTTCCAGTTCTATCAGTACCTACAGGATAAGCATAACCAGTGGCTTCATTAATTACAATATTGTGCGCTTTTCCAAAATCGGTAAAACGTGTATCTGCTGTAAATGTATTGGGAGGATTGGTAACATTTCTTAATCTTGTCAAATCAAATACTTGCATACCATGTCCAGTATCTCCTTGGTTATTGTCGGCAACGATAAACGCATGATTATTATACACTTTTACATCTCTCCAAGCACTGCTAATAGTGGGAGTGGGAAGTTTACCTAGATACACTGGTTTTTCAGTATCAGTTATGTCAACAAAAGCGGTACCATTATCCAAGCCAACAATAGCATATTCTTTGTTAGTTGTTGGGTCTGTCCAACCCCAACTATCATTTACTTCTTTAGCATTAAATGTATTTACAGGGATATTTAATAGGAGATCGTAGCCATTGCAAGGAAAATCACCTGCCATTCCATTTTCGCAAGGTTTTTTATTGGTCTCTATTGGAGTTTCATTTGAAGATGATGAGCAAGAAGTTAAAAATAACATCCCAACTAAAACAAGTAGAATTTTCAGGTTTTTCATAAAATGGGGTTTAAAAGCACTAAATTAAGTAATTAACTATTTATATAACATACAAAAACAATAAAACCCTATTTTTATTTTATGTAGATTACCTTAAGTAAAATAGTTCTTTTTGTTTGTTAGTCGTTATCTTTGCAGCATGTTAGAAGATAAAAATCAAGAAAGAACTTCGTTAGCTGAACTTGGAGAATTTGGATTAATAAACCATTTAACAAAGCATTTTAAAATGTATCATTCTTCAACAGTGAAAGGAGTAGGAGATGATGCTGCTGTAATTAATGCGTCAGGTAAAGAAACTGTAATTACAACTGATTTGTTAGTAGAGGGGATACACTTTGATTTGAGTTATATGCCTTTGAAGCATTTAGGATATAAAGCGGTAATGGTTAACTTATCGGATGTGTATGCGATGAATGCTAATGCGGAACAAATTACAGTATCTATTGCTGTATCTAATCGTTTTCCGTTAGAAGCTATTGAGGAATTGTATGCAGGAATACAACTAGCATGCGATACGTATAAAGTAGATTTAGTAGGAGGAGATACTACTTCTTCAACAAAAGGAATATTAATTTCTGTTACAGCCATTGGTACTGCTAATAAAGAGGATATTGTATACAGAGATGGGGCTAAACCTACCGATTTAATAGTAGTTTCGGGTGATTTAGGAGGAGCATATTTAGGGTTACAAGTATTAGAACGTGAAAAGCAAGTGTTTCAAGTGAATCCTCAAAATCAACCAGATTTAGATAAGTATACTTATATAATTGAACGTCAATTAAAACCTGAGGCACGTAAGGATATTCCTAAGTTATTAGAAGAGTTAGAGGTGAAACCAACTTCAATGATAGATATTTCTGATGGATTATCTTCTGAAATTATGCATATCTGTACGCAAAGTAAAACAGGATGTAAAATATATGAAGATAAATTACCATTAGATCCGCAGGTAATTTCTACTTCTGAAGAGTTTAATATGGATAGTACCATGATAGCTTTAAGTGGTGGAGAAGATTATGAATTGTTGTTTACGGTTTCTATAGATGACTATGACAAAATAAAAGGAAATCCTAATTTAACGGTTGTAGGTCATATTACTGAGAAGAATGAAGGAATGAATTTGGTAACACGTGCTAATCAAGAAATTGAATTAAAAGCACAAGGTTGGAATTCTTTTAATAAAGACTAGAGAAGAACAAAATATAATAGATTATGAGCACCCGTGTTTGGGTGCTTTTTTAGTTTTAAAAAGACTCTTTTTAAATTATTTTGGAATACGAGTTTTGGTATAAAAATTGTATCTTAGTCAGACAGTAAAAAGAATATTAACAAAAAATCAAAAAAGAGAATGGGAATTTTTTCATTTATTAAAAATGCCGGAGCAAAAGTTTTTGGTATCGGGAAAACAACTGAAGAAGAAGCAACAGAGAAAGCTGCAAAATTAGTAGACGCAGTAAATAAACTAGAACTTTCTGTTGAAAACTTAGCTGTTAATGTAGATGATGATAAAGCTACAGTAACAGGGGAAGCAGCAGATTTAGCTACTAAAGAAAAAGTAGTTTTAGTAGTAGGTAATACAGAAGGAATTGCTTCTGTAGAAGATAATATGACCGTTAAAGAGGTTGAAGTTATTGAAGAAGCTGCAATGGCTCAATTCCATACAGTAGTTAGTGGAGATTCATTAAGTAAAATTGCAAAAGAGTTTTATGGAGATGCTATGAAGTACCCAGTAATTTTCGAAGCAAACAAACCAATGTTAACACATCCTGATAAAATTTATCCAGGACAAGTATTAAGAATACCACCTTTAGTGGACTAATCAAAAGTTAATCAACCAGAGGAAAAAGTACTGCATATGCAGTGCTTTTTTAGTTTATGTAAAAGAGATATTTTAAGATTGGTATGGGATAAAAAAGTAATAGAAAAGAAGAATATTATCATCATCTTTGCACTTGTTTTTAAAACTATTAAAAATGAACCAAAGAGCGTTAGCACTTACTGCAGCATCTATCGCAACACTTATTTACGGAATTACATTTACTGTAGCGAAAGAAGTAATGGAAGGGTATATTCAACCTTTTGGTTTTATATTACTTCGTGTTGGTGGAGCTACCATGGTTTTTTGGCTATTAGGACTTTTTGTAAAAGCACCATCTATTGAGAAAGCAGACTATAAAAAAGTAGCAATGGCAGCTTTTTTTGGAATAGCTTTCAATATGCTTACGTTTTTTAAAGGGTTAAGTTATACTACGCCGATCAATGCATCAGTTATGATGGTGACTACTCCTATTTTAGTATTAATTTTTGCTAGTATTCTTTTAAAAGAGAAATTAATTTTAAGAAAAATAGCAGGAGTTATTGTTGGTATGGTAGGAGCCATAATTTTAATAGCTTATGGTAATCCACTTAAAGGAGATGCAACTAATATGGTGTTAGGGAACTTTTTAGTATTTATTAATGCAGCATCGTATGGTATGTATTTGGTAGTCGTAAAAAAATTAATAACAAAATATAATCCTATTGTTTTTGTTAAGTGGCTATACCTTTTTGGATTGATAATGGTACTACCTTTTGGTTTTTTTGAATTGTTAGAAGTGCAGTGGCAAACAATGCCTGTTTCAATTTTCTTAAAAGCGGGTTTTGTAGTATTATTCACTACTTGTATTACTTACTTGTTTAACTTATTTGCATTATCAAAATTAAAACCAACTACAGTAAGTGTTTTTATGTATTTACAACCTGTAGTAGCGGCTATTTATGCATTGATTGTAGGAAGTGATCATTTAGATATAATTAAAATAGGTGCTGCATTATTAATCTTTTTAGGAGTATTTTTAGTAACCAAACGTCCAACAGAAACTCCCAATAAATAAACGTATCTTTGCGGATTATTAAACCGAAGTTATGATACAGTCAATGACGGGTTACGGTAAATCCGTACTACATTTACCCTCTAAAAAAGTAACAATCGAAATTAAATCTTTAAACAGTAAAAATTTAGATTTAAATACTAGAATTCCTTCATACTACAGAGAAAAGGAGTTAAATGTTCGAAAAAAATTAGCAAGTAATTTAGTGCGTGGTAAAGTAGATTTTTCTATTTATGTAGAAATGACTGCAGATGAAACTTCAACTACTGTAAATACAGGTGTAGTACGAGAGTACATGCAGCAATTAAGAAACGTAACTCAAGTAGGAACTTCTGATGATGTTGAGTTAATGAAAATGGCTGTTAGAATGCCAGATGCTTTAAAAACTGAGCGTGAAGAGTTAGATGAAGAAGAGTGGAAGCAAATAGATACTCATATTGATGAAGCATTAAAAGAAATTATTCAATATAGAACTGACGAAGCAAAATCATTAGAAGAAGATTTTAAAACAAGAATACTAAATATTCAATCTGCTTTAGAAGAAGTTAAAAAGTTAGATGGTGATAGAATAGAGCATGTTAAAGAACGCTTACAAAAAGCATTAACAGATTTAAAAGTTGAGGTTGATGAAAATCGTTTTGAACAAGAGTTAATTTACTATTTAGAGAAGTTAGATATTAACGAAGAAAAAGTACGTTTAGCTAATCACTTAGAATATTTCTTACAGCAATTAGCAACCGAAGATTCTAATGGAAAAAAATTAGGGTTTATCGTACAAGAAATAGGAAGAGAAATCAATACTACAGGGTCTAAAGCTAATTTTGCACCAATGCAAAAATTAGTCATCCAAATGAAAGACGAGTTAGAAAAAATAAAAGAGCAAATTTTAAACGTTTTATAAGAATGTCGAAAGAGTTTAAAGGGAAATTATTTGTGTTTTCAGCACCATCAGGTTCAGGTAAAACCACCATTGTACGTCATTTATTGGCGCAAGAACGTTTTAATTTGGAGTTTTCAATCTCTGCTACTTCAAGAGCTCCAAGAGGAGAAGAAGTTGATGGAAAAGATTATTATTTTATATCAGCAAAAGAATTCAAGCAAAAAATAAAAAACGATGAGTTTTTAGAGTGGGAAGAAGTGTATCGTGATAACTTTTATGGAACGTTAAAAACAGAAGTTGAACGAATTTGGGCACAAGGAAAGCATGTAATTTTTGATATTGATGTAGTTGGAGGCTTACGTATAAAAAAGAAATTTCCAGAAGAAACCTTAGCTGTGTTTGTAAAACCCCCAAGTGTTGATGAATTGAAAATTCGTTTAAAGAAAAGAAGTACTGAAAGCGAAGATAAAATCAATATGCGCATCGCGAAAGCATCAGTAGAATTAGCAACAGCACCACAGTTTGATAAAATCATTAAAAACTACGATTTACCTGTAGCATTACAAGAAGCGGAAGATTTAGTGGATGATTTTTTAGGAATAGAAAAGGAAGTGAAAAACGGATAAAGAATAAGTCTAGTATCTATGAATATGAAAAACATAGGATTATACTTCGGAACTTTTAATCCAATTCATATAGGGCATTTAATCATAGCCAATCATCTAGTTGAAAACTCAGATTTAGACGAAATTTGGATGGTGGTAACACCTCATAACCCTTTTAAAAAGAAAAGTTCGCTGTTAGACAATCATCATCGTTTAGAAATGGTGTATTTAGCAACTGAGGAATATGAGAAAATTCAGCCTTCAGATATTGAGTTTAAACTACCGCAACCAAATTATACCATAAATACGCTGGTACATATTTCGGAAAAATTCCCTAATTATAAATTTAGCCTAATTATGGGAGAAGACAATCTGAAAAGTTTACATAAATGGAAAAACTATGAGGTTATTTTAGAAGACTATGATGTTTATGTTTATCCCAGAGTATCAAACGGCGTGGTTGAAAATCAATTTAAAGATCATAAGAAAATTCATAGAGTAGAAGCCCCTATTGTACAAATATCTTCAACCATGGTTCGCAATGCTATAAATGAAGGAAAAAACTGCAAACCTTTGTTGTCTGATAAGGTGTGGAAGTATATAGATGAGATGAATTTTTATAAAAAATAGTTTCGCCGTTTTTTCGTTGTATATTTGAAATCCAAACAAGTATAAAACGTGGCAAAAAATAAAAAAAAGCGAAAGCTAAAACAAAAACTTACGGATAAGTATCGCTTAGTAATTATAAATGAAGATACGTTTCAAGAACGGTTTTCTTTAAAGCTATCACGATTAAATGTTTTTGTATTTGGAGGAGTGTTTTCTATACTTCTCATTGTACTTACTACTTTGTTAATTGCTTTCACAGGTATACGAGAATATATACCAGGATACTCTTCAACAGCTTTAAAAAAGAAAGCTACTCGCTTAACGTATGAAGCAGATTCGTTAAAAACTAGGTTATCGGTTCTTGAAGATTATACAAAAGCTTTAAAACCTGTTTTAACAGGACAAATTGAGCCAGAAAAGATAGATTCAATAACAAATGAAATGAAAACAATAGCTTTTGATGAAAGTAAACTACAAGCATCAAAGGAAGATTCATTGTTTAGAGAAAAAATAGAAAGTAAAGACCTGTTTCCTTTGTATAATGGAGGAGAAAATAGAGTTAAAAATGTATTCTTTTCGCCATTAACAGGAGGTATTTCGCAACCGTTTAATGTTAATGACAAACATTATGCGATTGATATTGTAGCTAAAACAGGCACACCAGTAAAGGCAGTAGCAGATGGTACGGTTATTTTAGCAGAATGGACAGCAGAAACAGGATATGTATTAACAATACAACATTCCAATGAATTTATATCAGTATATAAACATAATGGAACCTTGTTAAAACAGCAAGGAGATGTAGTGAAATCGGGAGAAGCAATAGCGAGTGTAGGTTCTACAGGAGAACTAACCACAGGTCCTCATTTACACTTTGAGTTGTGGAATAACGGGTTTCCAGTAAATCCAACAAACTATATAGATTTTCAGTAAATAGAAAAAGAGCATGAGTATAAAATCAATATTAGCAATTCCATTTGCGAAAATTGTCCGTAAACAAGTATATAAATGGGCAAAAAACCCACATAAAACACAAGAAAAAGTTTTTCAATATTTGGTTACAGAAGGATGTAAAACAGCATTTGGAAAAGACCATGATTTTGTATCAATTAACAATTACGAAGACTTTAAAAAAAGAGTTCCAATTAACGACTATGAAGGTTTACGTAGTTATGTAGATAGAGTTGTAGCAGGAGAAGAGAATGTTTTATGGAAAGGAAAGCCCTTGTATTTTGCCAAAACATCAGGAACAACCTCAGGAGCAAAATATATTCCTATCAGTAAAGAATCCATGCCCACACATATAAAAGCAGCTCGAAATGCTTTGTTGTTTTATATTACAGAAACAAACGATGCTAGCTTTGTTGATGGGAAGATGATTTTTTTACAGGGAAGTCCAGTTTTAGAAGATAAAAGCGGCGTGAAATTAGGGCGGTTAAGTGGAATAGCAGCGCATTATGTTCCAAATTATCTCTTAAAAAATCGTTTACCAAGTTGGGAAACCAACTGTATTGAAGATTGGGATACCAAAGTAGATAAAGTAGTTGAAGAAACCTTGCCAGAGAATATGACGGTGATAAGCGGAATTCCGTCATGGGTACAAATGTATTTTGAACGACTGATTGAGAAAACTGGAAAGACAGTTTCTGAAATTTTTCCAAACTTTAATTTCTTTGTGTATGGAGGTGTAAATTTTGAACCCTACAAGAACAAATTTGAAACGTTAATAGGAAAAAAAATAGACTATGTAGAGTTGTATCCTGCTTCAGAAGGGTTTATTGCATATCAAGATTCACAAACCGAAAAAGGAATGTTGTTGCAGTTAAACTCAGGAATGTTTTATGAATTTATTCCAGCAAATGAATTTTTTGATGAGAATCCAACAAGAATATCATTAAAAGACGTTCAATTAGGGGTGAATTATGTTATTATTTTAAACACCTCGGCGGGTTTATGGGGTTATAATATTGGAGATACTGTAGAATTTACTTCTTTAAAGCCCTACAGAATAAAAGTAACAGGACGTATAAAACACTTTATTTCTGCTTTTGGTGAGCATGTAATAGGGAAAGAGGTTGAAAAAGCATTGAATGATGCTATAAAAGGAACTGATGTGAACGTAAGCGAGTTTACAGTAGCACCGCAAGTAAATCCTGAAAGTGGATTACCCTATCACGAGTGGTTTATTGAGTTTGAAAACGAACCTGAAAACATAGATGAACTAGCATCTAAAATTGATGCTTCTATGCAAGAGCAGAATGTATATTATTTCGATTTAATTGAAGGTAAAATTTTACGTCCTCTTATCATTAGAAAAGTGAAAAAAGGAGGTTTCCATGAATATATGAAATCCATAGGAAAATTTGGAGGTCAGAATAAGATTCCACAATTATCAGACAACCGAAAAATTGCGGATGTATTGCAGAATTTTTTAATTGAATAAAGAAATAAAAATGAAAATTGTAGCCACTAACATAGGAGAAAGGAAAGAAATCGATTGGAAAGGAAAAACTGTTACCACAGGAATTTTTAAATTCCCTGTTGAAACTCCTATTTTTTTAGATGTTGAAAAAGTAAAAGATGATGCTATTTGTAATAGAGAGCATCATGGAGGAATAGATCAAGCGGTATATGCCTATTCAGAGAATCATTATGCGTATTGGAAAGAATTGCACCCTAATTTGGATTGGAAGTATGGAATGTTTGGAGAAAACTTAACTGTTTCGGATTTAGATGAAAGTCAACTGCACGTAGGAGATACCTTTAAAGTGGGAGAAGTTATTATTGAAGTAACTAAACCACGTCAACCTTGTATGAAGCTAGGAGTGCGTTTTAATGATATGAAAATAGTAAAACAGTTTTGGCAACAAAACATACCAGGAGTTTACTTTAAAATATTGCAAACAGGTTTTGTGAAAACTGGTGATAAGTTTGAGCAAATAAAAAGCTGCCCTCAAAACCCAACCATTGCCAAGGTGTATTCTGAAAAAAGAACCAAAAAAGGGATGTAAAGCTATTTTGCTTCTAACTCAAATACTTTTTGCAACATTTTATCATCTCGCTGGTCTACTTTATATAAACCCTCGTCACTAAAAAGTTCACGAGCTATCAATACTTTTAAGTTACTGCGAAGTTGATTTTTTGTTCTTTCAGAAAGTCTAAAGTCTTTTAACTCTGCTAAGAATTTATCAGAAATTTCATTGCTTTTATCAAAGTTGTTAATAAAATCTTCAACGGTTAATGAAGCGAGTTTTTTACGATTATCATCTACATATGAAAAAGCGAAATTATTTAAAGGACGGAAGAAAATCGTAGGAACATAAGCTGAGGTATCCACTGCTACAAAATAATCAGGAATAATTCCACCACCACCATATACTATTTTTCCTTTAGGAGTAGTGTATTTTAAGCTATCAACAGTTTTAATACTATCTTTGGTAAATAACTCTCCATTTTCTAGTCGATGTTCAAAATCGTGGCTATATTCTTCTGAATCTGCGTCTTTTTTATAAGGCTTTTGAATAGAACGTCCTGTTGGAGTATAATACCTAGCCGTAGTCAATCGAACCGCAGAACCATCTCCTAAATCCATTTCCTGTTGTACCAATCCTTTACCAAAGGAACGACGTCCAATGATGATTCCTTTATCGTTATCTTGCAAGGCACCAGCTACAATTTCAGAAGCAGAAGCAGAATTTTCATCTATCAATACATACAAGCCACCGTGTTCAAAATCACCTTTATCAGTAGCAAAAGACTCTACAATATCTCCTTTGTTGTTTTTTGTAAATACAATAAGCTTGTCTTTTTCTAAAAATTCATCTACAATATCATTAGCAATATCAATAAAACCACCACCATTTCCACGAAGATCTAAGACCAAATCAGTCATTCCTTTGGTGAGTAATTTGTTTAAAGAAGATTTAAATTCAATATAGGTGTTACGAGCAAAACGATCTAGTTTTATATAACCAACACTATCGTTTAACATATAAGCAACATCAACACTTTTAATATTTACTTTACCGCGATTAATAGTGATATCAAAAACACTATCATTAGTTTTTCTATAAATTTGCAAATCAACTTTAGTGTTTGGCTTTCCTTTTAAAGCTTTCATTATTTGGGATGTTTGCAGTTTTTTCCCATAGAGTGTATCCTTGTCTGCAAGTAAAATTCTATCACCTGCTTTAATTCCTGCTTCAATACTTGGTCCACCTTTAATAGGTTCTATAACGGTAATAGTATCACCAATCATACGAAATTGAACACCGATTCCTACAAAATTACCTTGCATGTTTTCGGTAACTAATTGTAGGTTTTCCTTAGGTATATATACTGAGTGAGGGTCTAATTTACCTAACATCTCTGCAATGGCTCCGTCTAACAATTCATCAGTGTTAACATCATCAACATAATCACTTTGAATGTAATCAATCAAACGTTTTATTTTTCGTTCACTTGATGAGCTTTTTCCAATAAGACTACTTGAGTTTCCGTTGCTAAAAAAGGTTCCAATAAGAATACCGAAAACCACTGCAATTGATAAATATATAGGTAAATTATTCTTGTTCATAAGGTAAATAAGTCAGTTCAACACCCGCTTTCTCTAAAAAATCTAATCCTGATCGGTCTTTGTATGCCTGTGCGTATACTACACGTTTTATTCCTGCTTGATGTATTAATTTACTACATTGTTGGCAAGGAGAAAGTGTAATATATAAAGTAGCACCTTTACATGATTGTGTAGAAGAAGCTACTTTTAAAATAGCATTGGCTTCGGCGTGTAATACATACCATTTGGTGTATCCTTCTTCGTCTTCACAATAGTTTTCAAAACCAGAAGGAGTACCATTATAGCCATCAGAAATAATCATTCGATCTTTAACAATTAAGGCACCTACTTTTTTACGAATACAGTGTGAAAGTTGTCCCCATTCATTTGCCATTTTTAAATAGGCAATGTCATATTTTAATTGTTTTTTCTTCAAAATTTCTAGTACGATTTTTCTTAGATAAGCTAAGGTAGTTAGATTTGAGTTAGTTAGTCGTTAATTTTTTACCAAAAAACACGATCAAACATCATTTGTAAAGCAAAACCAATTACGATAGAAGAGGTAATTAAAATCCAATCACGACGATTTACACTAAAGATTGATTGCACTAAGGCTCCAATTAATAAAATACCGAGTACAATAATAATTTGAGCTACTTCTACACCTAAGGCAAATTCTATTAGGGGTAAAAATTTATCAGAAGTTTTTCCAATCATAATTTTAAAATAGTTAGAAAAACCAAGTCCATGAATTAATCCGAAAAACAAAGCAAAAAATAAATTTTGATTTTCTTTTCCTACCGATGCTTTTTTTGCGGTTAATACATTCATTAATCCCGTAATAAAAATAGTTAACGGAATTAAGAATTCAATTAAATCTGCTCGTACATTTAATATCCCGTACGCTGAAAGTGCTAGGGTTATTGAATGCCCAATAGTAAACAACGTGATTAACCACAAAACTTTTGTCCACTGTTTAAATTGATATACAACAGCTAATACAATTAAGAATAAAATATGGTCATAGGCTTTAAAATCTAGTACATGAAACAAGCCCATTTTAAAGTAGAAGATAAAATCGTTCATTCGGGGTTTTAAATTTTAATTTGTCGATCTATTTGTTGGTCTAAAGATATAAAAGTTTCGGTTCTTGAAACCCCTTTTATGGTTTGAATATCCTTATTTAACAAATGCATTAAGTCTTCGTTGTTTTTACACAGTATTTTAATGAAAATAGCATAGTTACCTGTAGTGTAATGACTTTCTACGATCTCGGGAATTTCTTTTAAACGTTTAATTGCCGAAGAGTATAAGCTAGAAGAATCTAAAAATACACCAACAAAAGCGGTAGTAGTATACCCTAAAGCTTTTGGATTTAATATCATTTTGTAACCATCAATTAAATCCGATTCGTCTAACTTTCTTAATCGTTGATGAATGGCAGCGCCAGATATACCTACTTCTCGGGCGATACTTAAAATAGGCGTACGTGCATCCTTAACAAGGCGTTTGATAATGATTTTATCAATTCCGTCAATTTTTAATTTTCTAACCATGAAACAAAAATAAGGAAAGTTTGATTATCAATAAAAAATAATAAATTATTGTTTTTCGATAATTTTATTATATTTGAACCCTCATTAATTAATCAAAAATTGAATATGAAATCAACATTAAATATTTTAAAAGTATTTTGTACGCTATTGGTAATTAGTGTAGGTGTAAAACTTTTTGAAATATTTTATAAGATAGTTCATTATACCGTTTATGGAGGAAGTAAAATGGAGATATTTAAATTGACAATTCCAGAAAACTGGAGCGATGAATATTATTATTTTTTGTCTCTGATAGCTTTAGTATTGATGGGGTATGTGATGTTTTTGCTTGTTGAATTTAGAAAAGTAATTTTTAATTTTTCAAAAGATAGTGTTTTTACAAAGGAGAATAGTGACCGACTAGGAAAAGTGGGAAAAGGGTTAATTATTTACGGAATTATAGTCTTGTGTTTTACAACAGTACTAGGTTTAATAATCGAAGGTGGTTCAACTTTAAGTTCAAGTTCAGACCCAGCTTATAGTAGTGGATATATATTTGGGTATACGGTAGGGGCTTCAATAAATAAAGTACTACCAATATTTGTTATAGCATTATTTGTGCAATTTATTTCTTTCATTGTAGGAAAAGGAAATGTACTGAAAGAAGAAAACGACTTAACCATATAAACTAATTATGAGAAAATTAAAAATTTTAAAAAGCTTAATAGACTTTATTTTTATTGTATATAGTTTCATGGTTCCTTTTCTTGCTATAGGTATTCCTCTTATATTTTTTGTAACAGAACAAGGTAGTTTTAAAATTATGGGGTTAGACTTTAATGTAGGTACAAGCATAATTTCAAAAGTATTTGTAGCAATTTTTTTATTGGTGTATGTACTAGTTTATAATGCAATTTATAAGTTTAGAGTAGTGTTAACAGAATTTGTTAGAACTAAGATGTTTTCAGAAAAAGTAATTACGAATTTAAAGGGAACAGGAAATTTATTACTTATTTCAGGTGTTTTGATGATTGTTGCTAGAATTGGGTTAAAGCTAACAACAACATCAACTATAAATTTTGATTTTGGAATTGGAGCTCATTATTTAAGTATCTGTTTTGGACTTTTCTTTTTGGTGCTTTCAGAGGTATTTAGAGTTTCAAAAGAATTAAAACAAGAAAACGATTTAACCATATAAGTATGCCAATTATTGTAAACCTAGATGTAATGCTTGCCAAACGGAAGATGAAAAGCAAAGAATTGGCAGAAATTGTAGGAATTACTACTGCAAACCTGTCCATCTTAAAATCAGGAAAAGCTAAAGCGATTCGTTTTTCAACATTAGAAGCTATTTGTAAAGCATTAGATTGTCAACCCGCAGATATTTTAGAATTTGTAGAGGAGTAAAAACAGAAGATTCTGTACCTTTACAACTATGTATGCGTTGGTAGATTGTAATAACTTTTATGCTTCTTGCGAACGGGTTTTTAATCCGAATTTGCAAGGAAAGCCTGTGGCTATTTTAAGTAATAATGATGGTTGTGTTATTTCAATGAGTGATGAAGCTAAAGACTTGCAACTTCCATTTGGAGCTCCAATTTTTAAGTGGGATCAGTTTTGTAAAAACAATAATATCTCAGTGTTGTCATCAAATTATCCGTTGTACGGTGATATGAGCGCTAGAGTGATGAAGATTTTAGAACAATTTTCTCCAGATGTAGAAGTGTACTCTATTGATGAAGCTTTTTTACAATTCAAAGGTTTTGATGAATATAATTTTAATTCTTACGGAACCGAAATCAGAAGTAGAATTTTACAATGGACAGGTATTCCAACTTGTGTAGGAATTGCACCAACAAAAGCGTTGAGTAAAGTTGCTAATAAAATTGCACGAAAGTTCTTGAAAGAAACAGGTGGAGTGTATGTGATTGATTCCGAAGAAAAAAGGATTAAAGCATTAAAATGGACTCCTATAGAAAGTATTTGGGGAATTGGGAGAGGTATACAGAAGAGACTACTTACTAAAGGATGTAAAAAGGCGTACGATTTTACACAGTTAAATGATGATTGGGTGTTGAAAAACCTTTCAATAACAGGTTGGAAGTTGAAAAAAGATTTAGAAGGAGAGCCTAAAATACAGCTAGATGAGCCTACTAACAAAAAAGCAATAGCGACAACCCGAAGTTTTGAATATACATTTTCGGACTTAGATAATATTAAAGAAAGAATCTCAACGTTTGCCGTAAGTTGTGCAGAAAAATTACGTAAGCAAAACTCAAGTTGCCATATGGTAATTGTACTATTGCGCAGTGATTATCATAAAAAAGAGACTGAACAACATCGAGCAAGTAAAACGGTTGTGTTTCCGTACCCAACAAGTTCCACACTAACAATAAGTAAAAGTGCAGTACAAGCTGTAACTACTATTTTTAAGGAGGGAATAAAGTATAAAAGAGCAGGGGTAATTGTAACAGGGTTGGTGCCTTCAGATAATTATCAATTAGATATGTTTACAAAGGAAGACCCGAAGCATGCCTCTTTAATGAGCGCAATTGATAAAATTAATCAGACTTATAAAGCAGATAAGATTAAATTGGCTAATCAAGATTTACAACGTACTTGGAAGATGCGTCAAGAGCGATTATCACCAAAATACACTACCAATATTAACGATATTATCAAGGTAAAGTAAGTTTAGATAAACAACAAACAATAAGATGTTACGAAAATTAAAGCAAGTAAAAGCATCAGATTCATTAACCTTTTTTTTACCAAAAGAGTTAAATGAAAGCGAGGGAGCTATCTTTATGGATATAGGAATTTCTGCGGGGTTTCCTTCTCCTGCAGATGATTTCAGAGAAACACGTATCTCGTTAGATGAAGAACTTATTAGAAATAAAGAAGCCACTTTTTTTGCACGAGTAAGTGGACAGTCGATGATTGGAGCAGGGTTAGATGATAATGACTTGTTGGTAATTGATAGAAGTATTCCACCTACAAATAATAAGATAGCCGTTTGTTTTTTAGACGGAGAGTTTACGGTAAAACGCTTACGTGTTGAAGGAAATGAGGTGTGGTTACAACCTGAAAATCCAGATTATCCAATTATAAAAATTACCGAAGAAAATAATTTTATCATTTGGGGAATTGTTACCAATGTGATTAAGAAAGTATAAAAGAGAGTCAAGACTGCTTCGTTGTTAGATAAAAGAGTCAAGACGGTAAGTAGAAAATACTTCTAAAAACAAAGAAATCCAGTAATTTACTGGATTTCTTTGTTTTTTAGTCTAAAAGCCTTGTTTCTAAAAATTAACAAAATTCGTCGTACGCTGCTGCTAAATTTTGAGCAATAGCCTCAGCAGAACGTCCTTCGATATGATGACGCTCTAACATGTGTACTAAATTACCATCTTTAAACAAAGCAATTGCAGGTGATGATGGAGGGAAAGGAATCATGTATTCTCTTGCCTTCGCTGTAGATTCTTTTTCTACACCTGCAAATACAGTAGTTAAGTTAGTAGGAGTCTTATTTGCTCCTAAAGAAGCGATAGCACCTGGTCTTGCTGTACCAGCAGCACATCCACAAACAGAGTTTACCATTACTAACGTAGTTCCTTCTTTGGCTAAAGCATTGTCAACATCTTCAGCAGTATATAAAGCTTCAAAACCAGCATCAATTAATTGATCGCGCATTGGTTTTACTAATTCTTCTGGATACATATTTTTGAATTAAAAATTTAAAGCAAAGATACTTCTTTTCACGGCAACAATCAACCCGAAATAAGTATGGAGATAGATTGGTAATGTTTTATCTTTGTGACCTTCTAAAAAAACAAACAATGGGAAAATTTGGAAAATGGCTTGGAGCAGGAGCTGGCTTTACATTAGGTGGGCCAATAGGAGCTATTATTGGGTTTGCTGTAGGAAGTTTTATTGATGGAATTTCTGTAGAAGATTTTGTACAAGAGCAGCAAGAATATCAAAAAAAGACGGGAGGTCAACCAAGAAGGGGAAGAGCTACGTCAGGTGATTTTGAAATAAGCTTATTAATATTGGCATCAGTAGTTATCAAATCTGACGGAAAGATAGATAAGCGTGAGCTGGATTATGTTCGTATGTACTTTGTAAAAATGTATGGTAAAGAACGAGCAAATCATGCATTTAAATTATTCAACGGCATTATTAAGAAACAAGTATCTACACGACAAGTTTGTTTACAGATACGTCAGTATATGTCACATGCTACACGATTACAGTTACTACATTTTTTGTTTGGAATAGCAAAAGCAGATGGACAAGTAACTAGTGTAGAGGAAGAAGAGATTAGAAAGATAGCAAGTTACTTGTATATTAACGAACACGATTACTCTTCAATAAAGGCAATGTTTTATGATGAATCTGATGGGGCTTATAAAATGCTTGAAATAACGAAGGATTCAACTAACGAAGAAGTGAAGAAAGCGTATCGAAAAATGGCTAAAAAGCATCACCCAGATAAGTTACAAAATCTTGGAGAAGAACATAAAGAAGGAGCTAAAGAGAAATTTCAGAAAATACAAGCAGCCTATGAACAGATAAAAAAAGAGCGAGGAATTAGTTAAAATAAAAAAGATAATTATTTCAGTATTATTTAACTACAAAAGGTAAGAAGCATGGGGAAACAGTTAGTAGTAATATTTATTTTTCTTAGCGGTATTTGCTTGGGACAAAGGAAATACACAGCCGATAAGTATTTTGAAGTTTTTGCTTATAAAAAGGCAGCAGAACTATATGAGAAAATTTATGATAAAGGAAATGAGTCGTATGAAATTGTTAGTCGTTTAGGAGATTCACACTATTATAACTCAGAGTTTTTAGAAGCGGAGAAATGGTATAAAATTTTAATGGACAACTATGAGAGTATTACAGCGTCAGAATATTTTTTTAGATATGCACAATCTTTAAAAAGTAATGGAAAAATTAAAGAATCTGATAAATGGCTTTTAAAATTTAGTAAAATTAAAGAGAATGACTCTAGAGGGCAAGCTTTAGAGGAAAATGAAGATTATTTTAATAAATATAGTAACGAGAAAAAGAAAATATTTGTAAACATAACCAATCTCTCTGTAAATACTCAGTATTCGGATTTTGGTGGGTTTATCTATGATAATAAGCTTTATTTTGCTTCTACAAAACCCATTGGAGAAAATGACAAGCTATATAAATGGAACAACCAACCGCATTTAAACATCTATAAAGCAAATGAAGTTTATGATGAAGAAAAACAAATAATTGATTTAGAAGAAGAAAAAATAATTTCATCACTAAGCTCACAGTATCACGAATCTAATGCTGTGATTACTTCTGATGGTAAAACGATGTACTTTACCAGAACAAATTTTAATGGAAAGAAGTTAGAAGGAGGAGATAATCAAATAGCATATCTTAAAATATATAAAGCAGAGCTTATAAATGGAGAATGGGGAAATATAAAAGAACTTCCATTTAATAATGATAATTATTCTGCGGGGCATCCAACTTTAAGCCCAGATGAGAAAACATTGTATTTTATTTCAGATATGCCAAATGGTTTTGGAGAAACAGACATATACAAGGTAGCACTTTTAGAAGATAACACTTACGGAGAACCAGTAAATTTAGGAAAAGAAATAAATACTGAAGGAAGAGAAATGTTTCCTTTCATAGCTAAAAACAACACCTTATATTTTGCTTCAGACGGACATCTAGGTTTAGGCGCCCTTGATATTTTCGAATCAAAAAATAATTCTGATACTTATCAAAAACCAAATAATTTAGGCGCTCCAATAAATGGATCGTATGATGATTTTGCTTTTGTGATAGACGATGAAAGAAATAAAGGTTTCTTCTCCTCTAATAGAAAAGGAGGAAAAGGAGATGATGACATTTATAGCTTTATTTTATATAACTGTAAGGAAGATATAACAGGAATAGTATCGGAAGAAAAAAGTAATAAACCAATATTAGGAGCAACAGTTAAATTAATCGATTCTAACGGTAAGGTTCAAGCACAACAAGTAACAGGGAAAAATGGAGATTATAGGTTTGTTGAAGTTGATTGTGAGAAAAAATTTGTAATTATAGCAGAAAAAGAAGATTATAAAGCTGATACAAAACAATTACAAACCCTTAATGTAAATAAAGAACTTGTTACAACAAACTTATCGTTAAAACCATTAATTATAGAAAATCAAATTGTGATTAACTCGATTTACTTTGATTTTGATGAGTATACAATAAGAAAAGATGCAGAATATGAGTTAGAACATATTGTTTCGGTAATGAAAAATCACCCGGAAATGATTATTAGAATAGAATCACACACAGATAGTAGAGGATCGAAAGAATACAATAAAAAGCTGTCTGATAAAAGAGCAAAATCAACAAAAGCTTACATTGTTTCTAGAGGGATATCTCCAGAAAGAATAGAAAAAACACTAGGTTATGGTGAAGAAAAACTATTAAACAATTGTGATGATACAACAAGTTGTTCTACAAAAGAGCATCAAAAAAATAGAAGATCTTATTTTTATATAGTTAAAAAATAACAATTATAACTTATAAAGTATCAAAAACACCTCAATTTTGAGGTGTTTTTTTATATCTCAAATTCAACAATTACAAGAAAATACGTAATTTCGCACATTAAATTAATAAACCGGCAAAATGAGTAAGAAGTTTACTGAATACAAAGGATTGGATTTACCAAAAGTAGCAGAAGAAATATTAAACTATTGGGAAGAAAACAACATCTTTGAAAAAAGTATTACTACACGTGAAGGAAACGAACCATTTGTGTTTTTTGAAGGACCACCTTCAGCAAACGGTTTACCAGGAATTCACCACGTAATGGCACGCGCCATTAAAGATATTTTTTGTCGTTATAAAACCCAAAAAGGATACCAAGTTAAGCGTAAAGCAGGTTGGGATACTCATGGGTTACCAGTAGAATTGGGTGTAGAGAAAGAATTAGGAATTACTAAAGAAGATATCGGAACAAAAATTACAGTTGAAGAATACAACGAAGCATGTAAAAAAGCTGTAATGCGTTACACTGATATTTGGAATGACTTAACTCAGAAAATGGGGTATTGGGTAGATATGGAAGATCCATATATTACTTATAAACCAAAATATATGGAATCGGTTTGGTGGTTGTTAAAGCAAATCTATGATAAAGATTTATTGTATAAAGGATATACTATTCAACCGTATTCACCAAAAGCAGGAACAGGATTAAGCTCGCACGAGTTAAATCAACCTGGAACGTATCAAGATGTTACGGATACTACAGTAGTAGCTCAGTTTAAAACAGTCAAAGAAACGTTACCAGAATTTTTACAAGTTGAAGGAGATGTACATTTTTTAGCTTGGACAACGACTCCGTGGACACTTCCATCAAATACAGCATTAACGGTTGGTCCAAAAATTGAGTATGTTTTAGTAAAAACATTCAACCAATACACCTTTGAACCAATTCAAGTTGTATTGGCTAAAAATTTAGTAGCTAAACAATTTGCAGGGAAGAAATTTAATGAAGTTGAAGATGTAGCTGAATTAGCAAACTACGCTGAAGGAGACAAGCAAATTCCTTACGCAGTTGTAAAGGAATTTAAAGGAGCAGATTTAGTAGGAATTAAATACGAGCAATTGTTACCATTTGCTTTACCATATCAAAATCCAGAAAATGCTTTTAGAGTAATTTCAGGAGATTTTGTTACAACTGAAGATGGTACAGGTATCGTACACACAGCACCTACCTTTGGGGCTGATGATGCGTTAGTTGCAAAACAAGCAACTCCAGAAGTACCACCAATGTTGGTGTTAGATGAAAACGATAATCCAGTTCCGTTAGTAGATTTACAAGGTAGATTCCGTCCAGAAATGGAAGAATTTGCAGGTAAATATGTGAAGAACGAGTACTATGCTGATGGAGAAGCTCCTGAAAGATCAGTAGATGTTGAGTTAGCGATTCAATTAAAAGAAGAAAATAAAGCCTTTAAGGTTGAAAAATATGTGCACAGTTATCCGAACTGTTGGCGTACCGATAAACCAATTTTATACTATCCATTAGATTCTTGGTTTATCAAGGTAACCGATGTAAAGGATAAAATGTTCGATTTAAACGAAACTATTAACTGGAAACCAAAATCTACAGGAGAAGGACGTTTTGGTAACTGGTTAAAAAATGCGAATGACTGGAACTTATCACGCTCTCGTTTTTGGGGAATTCCATTACCTATTTGGCGTACTGAAGATGGAACAGAGCAAATCTGTATTGGTTCTGTAGCTGAATTAAAAGAAGAAATTCAAAAGTCAGTGGATGCAGGAGTAATGTCTGAAGATATTTTTGCTGATTTTGAAGTTGGAAATATGTCAGAAGAGAACTATGATAAAATCGATTTACATAAAAATGTAGTAGATAAAATCACGTTAGTTTCGGCATCAGGAAAACCAATGAAGCGTGAAAGTGATTTAATTGATGTTTGGTTCGATTCTGGTTCTATGCCTTATGCACAATGGCATTATCCGTTTGAAAATAAAGAATTAATAGATAATAAAGAAAGTTACCCAGCGAATTTTATTGCAGAAGGGGTAGATCAAACTCGTGGATGGTTCTATACCTTACATGCGATAGGAACCATGGTGTTTGACTCTGTAGCCTATAAAAATGTAGTATCTAACGGATTGGTGTTAGATAAAAATGGACAAAAAATGTCAAAGCGTTTAGGAAATGCGGTAGATCCTTTTACTACGTTGTCAGAATATGGTCCAGATGCTACTCGCTGGTACATGATTTCAAATGCAAATCCATGGGATAACTTAAAATTTGACTTAGCAGGAATAGAAGAGGTGAAACGTAAGTTCTTCGGTACTTTATACAATACCTATTCATTCTTCTCTTTATATGCCAATATTGATAATTTCACCTATAGCGAAGCTGAAATAGCTATTAATGAACGACCAGAGATTGACCGTTGGATTTTATCTGAATTAAATACCCTAGTTCAAAAAGTTGATAAATTTTATTCAGAATATGAACCTACTAAGGCAACTAGAGCTATTTCTGATTTTGTACAAGATCACTTAAGTAATTGGTATGTACGTTTGTGTAGAAGACGTTTTTGGAAAGGAGAGTACGCACAAGACAAAATTTCTGCATACCAAACGTTATACACTTGTATGTTAACGGTAGCTAAATTAGGTTCTCCGGTAGCGCCTTTCTTTATGGATCGTTTGTATAAAGATTTAATAAAAGCTACAGGAAAAGAAAGTTTTGAAAGTGTACACATAGCAGAGTTTCCAAAATACAATGCTGATTTAGTAGATAAGTCGTTAGAGCGTAAAATGGAAAATGCACAAACAATCTCGTCATTAGTTTTATCTCTAAGAGCAAAAGAGAAAATTAAAGTGCGTCAACCATTACAAAAAATCATGATTCCAGTATTAGATGCAACTCAAAAAGAAGAAATTTTAGCGGTGGCAGACTTAATAAAGTCAGAAGTTAACGTTAAAGAGATAGAGTTATTAGACGATGCTTCAGGAATTTTAGTAAAACAAATCAAGCCAAATTTTAAAGCTTTAGGGCCGAAATTTGGTAAGGATATGAAGTTGATTGCTAACAAGATACAAGGGTTTTCACAAGAAGATATCATCAAAATAGAAAAAGAAGGTGAAATTTCTGTGGAAATTAACGATAAAATGATTACTTTAGGAACCGCTGATGTGGAGATTTCATCGAAAGATATCGAAGGGTGGTTGGTAGCCAACGCAGAAGGGTTAACCGTAGCTTTAGATGTTACAATAAACGACGAATTACGCAAAGAAGGTGTGGCAAGAGAATTAGTTAATAGAATTCAAAACGCACGAAAAGACACAGGTTTAGAAGTAACCGATAAAATAAAATTAACCATTTTGCAGGCTGATGATTTAAGAGAATCGGTATTGGCAAATGAAAACTACATTAAAGCAGAAACATTAACAAACGAATTAGTTTTTGTTGATGTTTTAAGTAATGGTACAGAAATTGAGTTTGATACCATTAAAAGTAGAATGTTAATTGAAAAAATATAGCATTATGGATGATGTTAAAATAAGATATTCAGATAGTGATTTACAAGAGTTTAAGGAAATCATTCAAAAGAAAATTGAAAAAGCTGAAGAAGATTTAAGATTGCTACAAGCATCATATAAAAATGGTTCGGATAACGGAACCGATGATACGTCGCCAACATTTAAATCTTTTGAAGAAGGATCTGATACGATGGCTAAAGAGGCAAATATGCAGTTAGCTATTCGTCAAGAAAAGTTTATTCGCGATTTAAAAAATGCCTTAGTTCGTATTGAAAATAAAACCTATGGTATTTGTAGAGTTACTGGTAAGCTAATTCAAAAAGAACGTTTAAAGTTAGTACCACATGCTACTTTAAGTATCGAAGCAAAACGAAAACAATAACTTTTAAAGTTAAAATAAATAGAGCCTCTTTTAGAGGCTTTTTTTGTATGAAAAAATATCTATTGTTATTACTTATACTAAGTGTCCAATTTCTTTACTGTCAAGAAAAAATAATGCAGAAAAGAAGAATGTTAGTAAACGAACTCGAAGTCGTTACTTACGGTTTGGATGACATTGTAATTGAAAATTCAAAAGATGAACAACTCGAAGTAATTTTATTAGATGAAAATCCATATACACATAATATACTATTCAAAAAAGAAGGAGAAGTTTTTACAATAGCATTTGAATTAAATATTCCAACATTAAAAAATGAAGTCTTTCGAAAATATATAACGAGGAGGCTAGAAAGAGCTAGGGCAGTTATAAAAGTTCCCAAAAACAAACATATAAGCATTCATGGAAAAACTATCGGAGTAACTTCAAAAAGTTATAAAGGAGATGTAAATATTTATATAGAAAGAGGAAATATAAAATTAACTACTGTTCAGGGAAATTCAAACATAGATATTTTTCAGGGAAATGTTTTTGCGCAAATAACTTCAAAAAGTAAGTTAGATTTAAAAACTAATAATGGAACAATTCTTATAAATGGAGAAAGAAAAACCTCTCTGTTTTCTAAAGAAATGCCATCTGCTTCTAAAACATTTACTGTAAACTCTATTCATGCAAATATTAATATTGAATTAAAGTAATTAACAAAAATTTATAACAATTACACGTAACAAAATACAAGTTATTTTGTCTAATGGTTAATTAAAAACTAAGAAATGAATAAAAGTATACTAACCACAGCAGCCATTGCAGCATTACTATTAACAAGCTGTAATTCTACTAAAAAGACAACAAACGATTTAGCTGTTCAAATCCCAATTGTAACAACTTTAGATTTAACAAAAGTTACTAATGATAAAGTACCTGTAACAATTAACCCAGGTAGGTTTACAGTTGAAAAAGTAACATATCGACTGCCAAGAGTTGTTCAAGGAACATATTCTGTGAGTGATTTTGGTAAATATGTAGACAGCTTTAAGGCTTTAGATTATGAAGGAAACGAATTAGAAGCTACAAAAGTTGATACGAATACTTGGGAAATTACAAACGCTCAAAAATTAGATAAAGTAACTTATTTAGTAAATGATACTTTTGATATGGAAGTTTCAGGAGGGATTGGAGGAGAAACTCCATTTTCACCAGCAGGAACAAATATTGAGTCTACAAACTATGTGCTAAATCTTCACGGATTTGTGGGGTATTTTGATTCTTTAAAAAACAACCAATATAAGTTAGATGTTGTTTCGCCTACCAACTTTAAAAGAACTTCCGCTTTACAAGAAGTTGGAACAAAAACAAGTGAAGACGGTTCAACTTTAACGTCGAGTTATTTTGCACCACGTTATTTTGATATTACTGACAATCCTATGTTTTATGGAAACCTAGATGTTGAAGAATTTAAAGTAGGAGATATTAAAATTGTGTTAAGTGTATATTCTCCAAACAAAAAACACTCAGCTGAAAAAATTAAAGCTGTGATGGAAAAAATGATGCAAGCGCAAAAAGCATATTTAGGAAGCATCAACAGTACGGCACGTTACGATATTTATTTATATCTATCTGACGGAACAGAAAAAGCACCTAAAGGATTTGGGGCCTTAGAACACCATACATCAACCGTAGTAGTGTTACCAGAAGCAATGCCAGATGAAGCGTTGGCAAAAAGTATGATTGATGTTGTGTCTCATGAGTTTTTTCATATTGTAACTCCGTTAAGTGTACATTCAGAAGACGTACATTATTTCGATTACAACCAGCCAACATTCTCTAAGCATTTATGGATGTATGAAGGAATTACAGAATACTTTGCTACATTATTTCAAGTAAACCAAGGTTTGGTAACAGAAGATGAATTTTACAGCAAAATTATGGGTAAAATTAAAACAGCATCTTCTATGAACGACTCTATGAGTTTTACCAAAATGAGTGAAAATGTGTTAGACGAACCTTATGCTTCACAGTATTACAATGTGTATCAAAAAGGAGCTTTAATAGGTATGTGTATCGATATTTTAATGCGTGAAGAAAGCAATGGAGATAGAGGTGTATTATCATTAATGAAAGAGTTGTCATTAAAATATGGGAAAAACAAACCATTTGAAGATGATAAGCTAATAGAAGAAATTACTGAGATGACCTATCCATCAATAGGAGCGTTTTTAAATACACACGTAGTAGGAGGTACACCAATTAATTATAATGAGTTTTTTGCTAAAGTAGGGTTAGAGCTAAATGAGTCTAAAGTGAAAACAAATTATATCCAAAATAATGGAGCAATTATTGTTAGACCAGATAAAGCGACACAAACTATCCGATTTACAGAAGCAGTAAATGACAATAGTTTTTGGGCTGAAAATGGAGCACAACCTAACGATGCAATTAAAGAAGTAGATGGTGTTGCGGTAACAAAAGAAAATGCAAACCAGATTTTTACTAAAATGTTTATGTGGCAACCAGGAAATGAAGTTGAGGTAAAATTAGAAAGAGATGGTAAAGAGGTTGTTATTAAAACAACTTTAACTCAATCATATACAACAGGAGCTAGTTTAAAAGATGATCCTAATGCAACACAAAAGCAAAAAGAATTAAGAAAAGCTTGGTTAAAAGGATAGTCACCTTTTTTAATCGATAAGTTTAAGACCAATATGTTTAAATGGCTATTGGTCTTTTTCATTCTATAAATCAGAAGAAAAAACATAAAAATAGTTTTCTTATTTTTGTTTCCATTAAATAAAAAAAATGTCTAAAAAACACATAGCAATACTTACCGTAATTCTGGCAATTTTAATTGATCAAATTAGTAAAATTTACATCAAAACACATTTTCAGTTAGGAGAAGAAGTTGTTGTTTTTAATGATTGGTTTAGAATCCATTTTACTGAAAATAACGGAATGGCGTGGGGCTTTGAATTTGGTGGTAAAGCAGGAAAATTATTTTTAACTTTATTTAGAGTTGTTGCGGTTACAGGTATTGTGTATTGGTTATGGCAATCTATCAAGCGAAAAGCGCATACAGCCGTTATTATAGCGATAGCATTAATTTTAGCAGGAGCAGTCGGAAATATTATCGATTCTGTTTTTTATGGTGTAATTTTCGATTCTTCATACCACAACGTGGCAACACTTTTTTCAGATAATCCTTACGGAGAGCTATTTCATGGAAAAGTGGTTGATATGTTATACTTTCCTATTTATGAAGGAGAAAACTTTACTTTTTTCAATGCTATTTTTAATGGTGCAGATTCTTGGATTACTATAGGAGTGGCTTTGTTATTTATTTTCAATAAACAGGCATTTCCTAAAGAAGAAAAAGAAACAAAACAAGTTTCGTAAAACACGTTAGATACTTTTCCTATATTTATAGAAAAAGAAAACAATGCGTTTATTAAAATATCTTGCTGTTTTTGTATTAGGGTTTTTAATTGCAAAATTTTGGTATGGAAAGAAAGAGGAAAAGTACGAGCAAGAAGAAATTCAAGTGGTTTTAAACGGAATCCAGAACTTAAGTAAGCTAGTAGTTTCAGAAGGGAACTTTTCTGAAATGTATAGCTTTACAGATGCAAAGAAATACTTTTATGGATATCTTACATTTGAGAAAAAAGCAATGCTTTCTGTGAATGCCAAAGTTGAGGTGGGATATGATTTATCGAAATTAGATATTCAGATAGACAGTATTGGGAAGCAAATAATCATTAATAAAATACCTAAAGAAGAAATTCTCATTTCTCCACATATTAAGTATTTTGATTTGCAGCAAAGTCAGTTTAATACTTTTTCTAAGCAAGAACTAAACAAGCTCAACGCTAAAGCTGTTGAAAAGATTAAATCGACAATTATTGTATCTAAACTGCAAGAAGACGCTAAAACACGTTTATTTGAAGAATTATCTAAGATTTACCAACTTTCTAAAATTTACAATTGGAAAGTGGTGGATAATACCAACTCAGAGATGTTTGAACCTTTACTATTAAAAGATTAACTGAGAATAACATAATTAATCTAAAGTGCTATTCATAAATGAATAGCACTTATTGATATAATTATAGTCCTCCTGGTTCTTGCATGCACATATCAATACAACCTGTAGGCTGTAAGCTAAAGCAATTATCCCAATTTGGGCAACGTCCAGCTATAAATTCACTTAATGCAATTTCTCTACATTCAGCTCTATAGCCAGGAGTATTGTTAAGACAATAATCTGGCACTTGCCCTCCGTTAATTTGTTTTTGATCCTTTTTTGTTAAAACTTTTCCAACATTTACAATTTGTTTTCTCATAATATAAAAATTAAGTATTTGTAAAGCTGCAATCATTTAAAGACACTTGCAGTTTGTGTCTATTCTTCGCGAAAGAATTTAGTTTTTTTAGATAATTTAGGTTTTAGGTAATTGATGAAAATTGAGGTATAGTGTAACTCAAATTTTTCAAAAAACTTCAATTTAGGATATAAAGCCAAAACAAATCTAGATGTGATAAATTATAACATAATTTTAACATTTCTAAAAGGAAAACTACTCCTAGTTAAGAGACTTGTTTAGCTTTTAGGCTATCAATTATGAGTTTTAGATACTATTTAATTGGTATTATAGAGAGAAGTAGCAAAAAAGACATAACTATTCATTTAAGCGAAATAATTAAACAAGAAAAGAATAGTTAGAAAAAATATTTAATTAGGTAATTTCTTACTTAATACACCATAAATAAAAGCTCCTATAAGAGCTCCTAAGAGCACAATAATCATTGGGATTGTTCCTTGTCCAATCAAAACAAGAATAGGGGCAGGACAAGCGCCTGCTAGTGCCCAACCTAAACCGAAGATAGTGCCTCCAACTAAAGTTCTAATGAAACCTTTTTTCTTTTCTTTAATATTAATTTGGTTACCTAAGTAATCTTTAACTTTCCCAGTTTTAAAGAAGTACATAAATACAGCAGAGAGGGCTACGGCAGAACCAATAATACCATACATATGAAATGATTGAAACTTGAACATCTCATAAATTCGATACCAAGAAACCGCTTCTGATTTTGATAAAATAATTCCGAAAACTATTCCAATAACTAAAAATTTCAAATTCTTCATCTTAACCAAATATTAGAGGGAACAGTACCCAGATCATTATTAAACCACCAATAAAAAAACCAACCACAGCAATTAAAGAAGGTAATTGAAAGCTGCTTAATCCTGTAATTGCGTGCCCTGAAGTACAACCATCTGCGTAACGAGTTCCAAAACCAATTAAAAGTCCTGCAATTAATAAAATAGCAAAGCCTTTTAGGGTTAACATATTATCAATACTAAAGATTTCATTTGGTACATAGGTTTTTCCTGCTTCAGCAAAACCTAATTCTGCTAATTCGTTAACAGTGGTAGGGTTTAAATCAATTCCAGGTGTTGCAGATAAATAGTTAATAGCTATATATCCTCCAATTAATAAACCAACTAAAAAGATAATGGCCCAGTCACGTTCTTTCCAATCTTTTTTAAAATAGTCTGATACTTTACCAGCGCCAGCCATGGTACACATAGTTTCTAAGTTTGTTGATACACCAAAGTTTTTTCCGAAGTAAAAAAACAAGAAAAGTACGATAGCTATAAGTGGCCCAGATACATACCAAGGCCAAGGTTGTAATATAAAATCCATTATAATATATTTTTTAAATAAGTGATAATGGTTTTTGTTGCCCCTACATTTTTTAAAATGTAATTGTGGTTAACTTCCCCCATTTGCTGTCTTAGTTTTTTGCCTGATTTCAATAAAGCAAAATTACTAGAAAAATCGTTAGTATTTATAACGGTTTTTGCACCACCAATTTTAAGTAAATCAACTGCTTCTTGGAATTTGCTGTATTTGTTACCACCAAAAACAACAGGAATACCATATGTGGCAGGTTCTAAAATATTGTGTAAACCCGTAGCTAAACCACCTCCTACATAGGCAACATCAGCGTATGAATATATTTTGGTAAGTAAGCCAATAGTGTCAATGATAAAAACTTGATATTCTGATAACTCTTTGTTTACTTTTTCAGAGTAAAGAGCAGTTTTTTTGTTGATAGAATCTTGTAATTCTTTAATTTGCTTTCTTTGAATGTTATGTGGGGCAATGATAAATTTTTCATCACTGGAAGCATGATTATTTATATAATCTACAATAAGTTCTTCGTCTTCTTTCCAAGTACTTCCCGCAACAACAGTGTAATAATTATTTTTAAATTCAGTAATAAAATCTAAAGAGTTATTTTTTTGTAAAATATCGTATACACGGTCAAATCGCGTATCACCAGCAATGGTTACGTTATTAAAATTAATAGAATTTAATAAGTCTTTAGAAGTTTTGTTTTGTACAAAAAAGTGATTAAAAGCCATTAGTTTATTACGTATAAAACCTCCATGCCATTTAAAAAAGGATTGTTTTTTTCTGAAAATTCCTGAAATTAAAATCGTAGGAACATTATGTTTTTTTAATTCTGAAAGAAGATTAGGCCAAAACTCATACTTTATCATAATAGCCATATCTGGATGTACTTTTTTGATGAATTTTTTAACGTTCGATTTTGTGTCTAATGGTAAATAGCAAATAACATCAGCTAATGGATAGTTTTTTCTGATTTCATAACCAGAAGGAGAGAAAAAAGTAACAACTATTTTGTAACCTGTATAAAGCTGCTTTAACTCTTCAATAATAGGTCTTCCTTGTTCAAATTCCCCTAAAGAAGCAGCATGAAACCAAATTACTTTATCAGTTTTGGAAATACTGTCTAGTCTTGAAAATGTTTCTTTTCTTCCTTCATAAAATAACTTTATCTTTTTGTTGAATAAAGCCATAAACGGAAGTAGAACTGATACTATAGAAAGAAGTAAATTGTATAAGAAATTCATTATGCGAATTTATGAAATAAAAAAATCAGTGAAGTTACTCACTGATTTTTTATTCTATGTTGAAATATGTTATGATTCCATTTCAAAATCTTCCATGAACTTAGTGGTATAATTACCCGCTACGTAATCTGGATGATCCATTAATTGTCTGTGGAAAGGAATTGTTGTTTTTACACCTTCAATAACATACTCATCTAATGCACGTTTCATTTTGTTAATCGCTTCTTCACGAGTTTGTGCAGTAACAATTAACTTAGAAATCATTGAATCGTAGTTTGGTGGAATCATATATCCTGCATATACGTGAGTATCGATACGAACACCATGACCACCTGGAGCATGATAAGAGGTTATTTTTCCTGGAGCAGGTCTAAATCCGTTATAAGGATCTTCTGCATTAATTCTACATTCAATTGAGTGTAATTGTGGCTTGTAGTTTTTACCAGAAATTGGCACACCAGCCGCAACTAAAATTTGTTCACGAATTAAATCGTAGTCTACAACTTCTTCAGTAATTGGATGCTCTACCTGAATACGAGTATTCATCTCCATAAAGTAGAAGTTACGATGTTTGTCTACTAAGAACTCAACTGTACCAGCACCTTCATACTTAATATATTCAGCAGCTTTTACAGCAGCAGCTCCCATAGCATCACGTAATTCTTCTGTCATGAATGGAGAAGGAGTTTCCTCAGTTAATTTTTGGTGACGACGTTGAACTGAACAATCTCTTTCAGATAAGTGACAAGCTTTACCATAAGCATCACCTACTACTTGGATTTCAATATGGCGAGGTTCTTCAATTAACTTCTCCATATACATATCGTCATTTCCAAAAGCAGCTTTAGATTCTTGTCTAGCAGAATCCCAAGCATCTTTTAAATCTTCAGCTTTCCAAACAGCACGCATACCTTTACCACCACCACCGGCAGATGCTTTTAACATTACAGGGTATCCTGTTTCTACAGCGACTTTTTCACATTCTTCAAATGTGGTAATTACACCGTCACTACCTGGTACACACGGTACTCCAGCAGCTTTCATGGTAGCTTTAGCGTTCGCTTTGTCTCCCATTTTATCAATCATCTCAGGAGAAGCTCCGATAAACTTAATTTCGTGCTCTTCACATAGTTTTGAGAATTTAGCGTTTTCTGCTAAGAAACCATATCCTGGGTGAATTCCGTCAGCGTTTGTAATCTCTGCAGCTGCTATGATGCGATCCATTTTTAAATAAGACTCGCTACTTGGAGCAGGTCCAATACACACCGCTTCATCAGCAAATCGTACGTGTAAGCTTTCAGCATCTGCTTTAGAATAAACAGCTACTGTTTTTATCCCCATCTCTTTACAGGTTCTAATTACACGTAGCGCGATTTCGCCTCTATTGGCAATTAATATCTTTTTAAACATGTCTTTTAGTTTATGAGTTTATTGGGTTTAGTTGTTTAAGAGTTTAGCATAGCTAAACTTCTAAACTTAAAACTTCTAAACCAAAAATTATGATGGGTCTACTAAAAATAATGGTTGATCAAATTCTACTGGAGAAGAATCATCCACTAATACTTTAACTATTTTACCAGATACTTCTGATTCAATTTCGTTAAATAATTTCATTGCTTCGATGATACAAACAGTATCACCAACTTTTACTTCTGTTCCTACTTCAGCAAAATTAGGTTTATCTGGAGAAGGTTTTCTGTAGAAAGTACCTATGATAGGTGATTTTATAGTTACGTATTTTGAGTCGTCTGTAGATTCAGCTGCTACTGGGGCTGCAGCTGGTGTAGCCGGTTGTGCAACAGGGGCAGGAGTTATCATTTGTGGAGCTGCTGCTGGAGCAGGAGCTTGAATAATAGTAGTTTCAGGAGTGTCACTTCCAGTTTTAATGGTGATTTTAATATCTTCCATTTCTAGCTTTACTTCACTTGCACCTGACTTAGCTACAAACTTTATAAGACTTTGAATTTCTTTAATGTCCATTTTCCTAAATTTTAGTTGTTTAGTTATGAGTTATATGCCCATTTTAAGTAGATAGCTCCCCATGTGAAGCCCCCACCAAATGCGGCAAAAATTAAATTATCTCCTTTTTTCAACTCTTTTTCATAGTCAGCAAGTAACAACGGTAAAGTAGCAGAAGTAGTATTTCCGTACTTATGAATATTCATCATTACTTTATCATCTTCTAAGCCTACTCTATTAGCAGTAGCTTCGATGATTCTTTTATTAGCTTGGTGTGGTACTAACCACTGAATGTCATCTTTTGTTAAGTTGTTTCTGGTTAACATTTTTTCAGAAACATCTGCCATGTTAGAAACAGCAAACTTAAATACAGTTCTTCCTTCTTGATGAACAAAATGTTGCTTGCTTTTAACAGTGTCTTCTGATGCTGGTAAAATTGATCCACCTGCATCGATTTTTAAGAATTCTCGACCAATTCCGTCGCTTCTTAAATACTCATCTTGTAACCCTAAACCGTCGTTATTAGGTTCAAATAAAACAGCACCTGCCCCATCTCCAAAGATGATACAAGTAGCTCTATCGCTATAATCAATAATTGATGACATTTTATCGGCACCAATTAACAATACTTTTTTATATCTCCCGCTTTCAATATAACTAGAGGCAGTTGACATACCGTATAAAAAACTAGAGCAAGCCGCTTGTAAATCATAAGAAAAAGCATTTACGGCTCCTATTTTAGAAGCTGTATAAGCTGCTGTTGAAGCTACAGGCATATCTGGAGTAGCAGTTGCTACAATAACCATGTCGATATCTTCAGGGTTTGTATTTGATTTTTGAAGTAAATCTTCTGCTGCTTTTATTGCCATGAAAGAAGTTCCAAGACCTTCGCCTTTTAAAATCCTTCTTTCTTTGATTCCTGTTCTCGTAGTAATCCACTCATCATTGGTGTCTACCATTGTCTCTAGCTCCTTGTTAGTTAGAGCATATTCTGGAATATATTTTCCTACCGCTGTTATAGCTGCAGTTATTTTAGTCATAGTTGTTTGTTTTGTAGTAAAACGAGTTTTCAAAGTAATGAAAATTATTTCACTTTTTTATGGAAAAAAACATCAAAAAGAGTATTTTTTGATGTAAAAACATAAAAAAACCCTCAAAGTAGAGGGTTTTTTAATTTTTTAAACTAGTTTTTAAGCCTCAGCAGCAGCACTTTCTAATACTACTTGACCTCTGTAATAAAGTTTTCCTTCATGCCAGTGAGCTCTGTGGTATAAATGAGCTTCTCCAGTTGTAGGATCAACAGCTATTTGAGGTACAGAAGCTTTATAGTGAGTTCTTCTTTTATCTCTTCTAGTTTTAGATATTTTTCTCTTTGGATGTGCCATTTTATGTCTTATTTATCTGTTAGTAAATCCTTTAATTTATCCCATCTAGGGTCTGTTGATGTTTCTTCAACAGTTTTTTCTTCGTTTATTTTTAATTCCTCTAATTTTCTTAAAGCATCCGATTGCATACTACCATCAATAACATTTGGGCGTACTCTTTTGCTCGGTACTGATAACACAATTAACTCATATATATATTGAGCAACATTTACTTGATAGGCTTCATGTGGAAGTATCAAGATTTCATCGTGTTCATCATTAAACTCAGGTCCAAACTTAACAACTAAATCTAAATTACCATTGATTGGTAAATCAAATAACTCATTGGTAATATCACAAGGAACATTAACTGTTCCGCTTATGTTAAAAGCTAGCTCTAATAAAGTGCTTTTTTTAACAAATGTAATATCAGCTTTTATGTTAGCGTTGTTAAACTCGTCAAACTGAAATGCTTCAAAGAACGTTTTGTCAATTTGATATTCAAACAAATGACTTCCTTCTTTTAAACCTACAAAAGGTATGTTGAATTGTTTTAAGTCTTTCATCTACAACTATCAATTTGAGCGTGCAAAGATATAAAAAATGTTTTTACTTTTATGTTTTGAGTAAAAAAAATGAACTATTTTGCTTTTAATGCGTTTTTTGTAAGTTCTTGATACTCTTTTCGGTTCTTAAATATTTGTAATGAGGTAAATAAGGCTTCTTTAAAAGATGTGGGATTGGCATTATTTTTACCAGCAATATCAAATCCAGTTCCATGGTCTGGAGAGGTTCTTACCTTGCTCAAACCAGCAGTGAAATTTACACCATTTCCAAACGATAAAGCTTTGAATGGAGCCAAACCTTGGTCGTGATACATGGCTAAAACTCCGTCAAATTGTTTATAGGTTTTTGAACCAAAGAAACCGTCGGCTGCATACGGACCAAAAACTAATTTACCAGTCTCTTTAATTTCAGTAATAGTAGGGCGAATAATTTCGTCATCTTCAGTACCAATAATTCCATTGTCGCCACAATGTGGATTTAGCCCTAGTACAGCTATTTTAGGTTTGCTAATGTTAAAATCTTGTTTTAAAGAGTTGTACATGATTTCAACTTTAGATTTTATAAGCTCTGGTGTAATCGTTTCAGCTACTTTTGAAACAGGAATATGACCAGTTATTAAACCAATACGTAATTCATTTGTCATTAAAATCATTAAACTTCTTCCATCAAAGTTTTCTTCTAGGTATTCTGTATGCCCAGGGAACTTAAATTCTTCAGATTGAATATTTTCTTTGTTAATAGGAGCTGTAACAATAAGATCTATTTGATTCTTTTTTAAAGCCCCAACAGCTGCTTGTAATGATTTCAAGGCAAATTTACCACCTTCTTCAGTAGTTTTACCTAAGTCTACCTTAACCTCTTCTTTCCAACTGTTTAATAAATTAACTTTACCATGCACAAGTTTATCTAAAGAAGTAATTCCATGAATACTGGTATTAAGTCTTAACGTCTTTTTATGATATGAAATCAATTTGTTTGAAGCAAATAAAACTGGAGTACAAAAATCAAGCATTCGTTTGTCTTCAAATGTCTTTAAAATAATTTCGATACCAATTCCATTGATGTCCCCAACCGAAATTCCGACAATAATTTTGTTTGCTTTATCCATAGTTTACTTTCGTAGGTAAAGTTGTATTTTTGATGCTAACAAAAGTAACTAAATTTTTATAGAATGTTTACCGGAATAATAGAAACTCTTGGAATTGTAAAAGGGATTGAGCGTGAAAAAGAGAATTTACACCTTACAATAAGAAGTACAATAACCAATGAATTAAAAATAGATCAGAGCGTAGCACACAATGGTGTTTGCTTAACAGTTGTGGCAATTGATAAGGATGAATATACAGTTACAGCTATAAAAGAAACACTAGATAAAACGAATATAGGTGATTTACAGATAGGAGATGAGATAAACCTTGAAAGAGCAATGAAGTTAGGTGCTCGATTAGATGGGCACATAGTACAGGGACATGTAGATGGAACAGGGGTTTGTAAAAATATAGAAGATGCTGAAGGTAGTACAGTTTTTACTTTTTCATATGATTTTGATGGCTCTAATGTTACGATTGAAAAAGGTTCGATTACTATAAACGGAGTAAGTTTAACGGTGGTAAACTCTAAAAAGGATGAGTTTAGTGTGGCTATTATTCCATACACTTACGAGCATACAACCTTTAAAAACTTTAAAATAGGTACCAAAGTGAATTTAGAATTTGATGTGATTGGGAAATATGTGGCTAGATTACATGCTTTAAGAGGATAAGATAAAATTATAAAAATTGCATGAAAACCATGGAACTATTTAAGTCTATTGCTTTATGTTTTTCTGGAGGAGGATATAGAGCTGCTTGTTTTTCTTTAGGAACATTGTCTTTACTAGAAAAAGTAGGTTTACTAGAAAATGTAAAAGCAATTTCCACCGTTTCTGGAGGAACAATTACTGGAGTTAAGTATGCACAATCTCAAATTGAAGGAAAAGAGTTTCAAACTTTTTTTGATGAGTATTATGCGTGGTTAGCCAAGGATGAGTTAACAAGTAATGCACTTAGTCATTTGAGATGGCCTTTAATTTGGAACCAGCCCGAAAATAAGCACAAGCGAAAAAATCCGATTAATGCTTTTGCTATAGAATATAACAAGCTAACGAATCAAGCGACTTTAGGGCAAGTTCAAGATGTAATAAGCCAAGGTAAAACACATTTAGAAAGGGTGGTGTTTAATGCTACGGATTTTGATAGTACACATCAATTTAGGTTTCAAAATATTAAAGGAAACCAAAAAAGGTTTGGAAATGGGAAAGCACATAGTAAGTATAAAGAAGTAATAGATGATATAAAGTTAGGAGATGTAATTGCAGCGTCAACAGCTTTTCCAGGCGGATTTGAACCTATGGGGTTTCCGTATGATTTTAGTCCTAATCATAATAATTTAGAAGAAATAGGATTGATGGATGGGGGCATTGTTGATAATCAAGGAGCCTCTGTTTTTGTGTCAGAAGCACAAAATCAATGCGACGGTAAGCCAGAACTTCATGATTTATATTTCTTGTGTGATGTTTCTTCACCATATCCTGGAGAAGGCTTTAAGTTTGCTTCTGATTCATGGTTTAGTAAATATGTATCATACGTGTCCAGTGCTTTTACCTTATTATTTATGTTAATAATTACAGTGTTTTTTGGAGTGCAAAAAATGATGGTTTGGTATACAATAAGCGTTGTAATATTGGCTTTTTTGGTATTTATACACTTTTTATTTTTCTCTTTATCTAAATTGATGCAAAATGAAACAGGTGTAGACCAAAGATTATATTTACCGCCAAGGAGAGTTGGTTTTTATATACTTAATAGGGCAAAATCTTTAGTTCGTATGGCAAGTGTAGTTTTTCTTAAGAATGATAGAAGGCAACATGCAAATGCTATTTACAGTACTTTTCCAAATAAAATAATTACATCTACAGTTTATGAGTTACGATGTAAAGATACTTCAGGAAATCAAACAACCCGACCAGAGAACGAGAGAGGTTGGGAGGAAATAAAGAAATATACAGGAGAGATAAGCGAAGCAATTATTAAAAATTCAAATAAAAGTACATCGTTCGGCACTACTTTATGGTTTACTCAAAAAGACAAGAAAAATAACATGTTAAACAATGTTATTGCATGTGGAGAGTATACAACCTGTTATAATTTGCTGTCTTATTTGATTATTCAATACGGAGATAAGGCTACTGAACTACCAGTTTTTAAAGAGTTATTATCTCTTTGGAAGAAATTTCAAGAAAACCCCAAGTTTTTAGTAGAAGAGCGTCAAGAAAAAATAAAAACCATGAACAAATAAGTGTTCATGGTTTTTTTTATGTTTAAAAAATTAAGGTTTTTATAGTGTCAACAATAGTTTTAACAACTTTGTTTTTAAAATGGCCTAAACTTATTTTTGAGATACCAGCAGCTTGTAAAGTTTTCATTTTGAATAAATCTTTTTGACTTTCTACCAGCCATTCAAAATCTTCTACAGTAAGCTTACCTTGTGCTAATAAAGAAGTCCATCTTTCTAGTTTGTCCTTTGATTCATTTAAAAACAGTTCAATGTCTTTTTTTGACTCTTTTGAGAACTCATTAAACTTTTCACTAAATAATGAGACTAGTGATTTTTTTAATTCTTGTAATATTTTATCGAAATCCATAGCGTATTAATTGTTTGAAAGAAGTTGTAATAATTTGTTTTTTGTAGCAGGTTCTTTTTTGCTTTCGTATTCAAGTAACAGATTAAATGCCTCAGTTATTTGCTTTTTAGCTTCCGTGATAAAAAAAGGTGAAAGCTTGTCTTTTTCTTTCCATCGTTTTAAAAAACCAGCAAGTAAGTTTTTGTCTTGGTTAGCTAATAACAACCACATCTTGTAGGTTATTTCATTGTTAGGCTTGTATTTTTCGTATTCAACAATTTTAGCAATTTCATTTTGTAGTTTTTCAATTTCTTTACTGTTTTCTTCATAAGAGTTTTCAGCTTTATCTATAAGTTGATTAGCGTCTATTTTTATTTCAATAGTTTTTTGAAAAGAATATTGATCATAAGGAGCTGTTTTAAGGATGCTGCAAGAAGAAATAAAAGCAGTAATAAACATTAAGATAAAGAAGGGCTTGTTGTTTTTCATTTTGATAGTTAGGTTAATTTTTAAAGCTAGTAAATTTAACACTTTATAAATCATAATAAAGGGAAAAAACACCCAGAAAAAAGAAGTGTTTTTCAGGAATGATAAAAAAAGGAGTGTTAGGTTTTATGAGAAAAGTCATGTAAATCAACGAGTTATATTCGTATCTTTGAGAAGGATGTAAATTAATTAAGTTATGGATATATCAGTCTTTTTACTAAAGTTTTGGGGATGGTACTGTATTATTTTCTTTTTTGTGCTAAGTTTTAATCCTAAAAGAGTAAAACAAATAGTAGATAATTTACAGGATGCAAGGTTTTTAATTATTCTTTCACTCTTTGCTATTATAATTGGTTTACTAAATGTTTTAGTTCATAATGTATGGGAGGCAAATATTAAACTTTTGATTACTCTGTTTGGTTGGCTAGCTTTAATTAAGGGAATCGTTTTATTTACTTTTCCCAAGCAAATGATTAACTTATTAAAACAAACCAATTTGAAATTTATACAAGCTCTATATATGATGTTGTTTTTTTTAGGGCTGTTTTTGTTGAATGAAGCTTACGGGATTGTTCCTTTTTAATCGAATTTAAACAGAAATGAAAAAAGATTTTATTACTAACTGATTTTTCTGAAGGGTTATATAATGCAATAGCATATGCTTTAGAACTTTTTTGAACAGGAAGATGTGGCTTTTATAAACAAAAAGCATGTATTTTTTGACACTATATTCTCTAAACCATTAGTAAAAGAAGTAGGGAATAGATTAAAGATACCTGTGTTGGTGTTACATGATTTAAGAAACTAAAAAGTAAAACAATGAGAAACGTAGGGGTTTGGTTAGATAAAGAGAAAGCTCTTGTTGTAACCATTGAAAATGGGATAGAAAATATGAAAACGATTCAATCTAATATAGAAACGTTTCGTATTCATGGAGGTTCAGGAACTCGATTTAAAGGAGGTCCGCAAGATGTGGTTCAGGATAGTAAGTACTTAGAAAGGGAAAAGCATCAAACAAAAAGATATTTTGATAAACTAGCAGAAGGAGTTAACAATGCTGATTCGTTAGCTATTTTTGGTCCAGCAGAAACTTTTGAAAAATTTAAGAAAGAGCTTGAAAGCTCTCATAAAGAACTAGACGCAAAGGTTAAAACAGTGAAAAGGGTTGATAGTATGACGGATAATCAAGTAAAAGCTTTGGTTAGAGATTTCTTTAATAATGAAAACTAGTCCAAATAAAATAACAATAGTAAAGGCTTCTGGAGAGGCTGTGCTTTTTTCGTTAACTAAATTAAAAAAGTCACTTAAAAGAACTGGGGCAAATGATACTTTAGTGTCTGAAATTTTAAAAATAGTTCAAGATGAGCTATATGAGGGAATTACTACTAAAGAAATTTACAATAGAGCTTTTGCTTTACTAAAGAAAAAAAAGAATGTATTTGCTTCAAAATACAAATTAAAAAAAGCAATATACGAGTTAGGACCAACAGGTTTTCCTTTTGAACATTTTATAGCAGCAATTTTGAAATATTCTGGATATAAAGTAAAAATAGGAGAGATTTTACAAGGAGAATGTATACAGCATGAGGTTGATGTGTTGGCACATAAAAATAATGAAACTACCGTTGTAGAATGTAAATTTCACAGTGAGCAAGGATTAGTGTGTAATGTTAAAATCCCGTTGTATATCCATTCTCGTTACCAGGATGTGAAAAATCATTGGAACACTTTTAATAAGCATAAAACGACCTTAACTCAAGGTTGGGTAGTGACAAATACACGATTTACAAATGATGCTGAGCAATATGGTAATTGCGCAGGTTTGTATTTGCTGAGTTGGGATTACCCGAAAGAAAATAGCCTAAAAGATATAATTGATAGGTTAGGACTATACCCTATAACGGTCTCTACACTATTAACTAAAAGAGAAAAACAGTTTTTGTTAAATAGAGATGTAGTGTTGTGTAGAGAATTGATAAAAGATAGTTTTTACTTAGATCATTTAGGAGTTTCTGATATTAGAAAGAAAAGAATTCTTGAAGAAATACAACAGTTGTGTAATGCTTAAAAAGTAATAGTGCTTAATTTTACTAAGGCTCATTTTTTAGGGGCAACAGGTACAGTTATAGGATCAAAGTTTTTGCTCGAAATGAAAAGTAAAAACGGAGCATAAAATATTAGCTCCGTTTTTTGTAACTTTAAGAAGCGATGTAACGCTTTACTACCCATAAAGGAACATGTAAATCATGAGTGAATAACTCTTCAGTAACACTTCCCACTAAAAGAGAAGTGAAGTTGTTGTGACCTTTATCGGCAACAAACAAAATATCCGTTTTATCCTTCTCAGCAACAGCTCTTATTTTTTCAGGAATACTGTCTTCACCAGCTGAAGCTTTTATAGTTTCTACGTTTGAGGCTTTCATTTTATTAAGTAGTTTTTCAAACTGTAATCCTACATGTTTTTCTACTTTTTCACGAGCTTTATCTACTTTGATATAAGGGAAAAATAGCTGAGGAATTTTAAAAACATTTAATACTTTTAAGACAGATCCTTTTTTTTTGTTAATAGAAGAAGCAGTATTAAAAGCTTTAAGAGAAGCCGAAGAAAAATCGGTTGCAATCATTAGGTTTTCTGGATTTAGGTTGGCTTCTTTAGGAATGGAAAGAATATTACATTTTGCCATTCGTAATAACTTTCCTGAAACCGAACCAGAACCTTTATATGTGTTTTTATTGCCAAGAATAATTAAATCAGCATGATATTTGTTAGCAACATAACTAATTAAACTTTCTGTATAAGCATCGTCAGAAACTAATAACTCATAATTACAATAGGCATTAAAATGTTTGTTAATGCTGTTGTCTAACTCCTCTTCAATAATATCTTCAATACTAATGTTTTCTAACTGTTCAGAAAATAAGTTGCTTATTTCATATTTTTTTACATTATGAATAAAATATACATTTTCTGTTTCATGGTTTTTTGCAAGCATGCTACAATACTTAATAAGTGTAACATCTAGTTCAGAAAGGTCTAAGGCTACTAGTATATTTTTAATTTTCATAATTTAAGATTTTTGTTTTTTCGAATCTATTAATCTTTTCACAGTTTCTTGGTATTCTTCCTTTTCTTTTTGGTTTAGGCGTTTAAGATGTTCTTTGTAATCTTCTCTTAATCCTTTAAAAAGAGAATAGCACATTAATAACAAAAGTAAAGTAAAAGGAAGTCCGGTTGCAATAGATGCTGTTTGAAGTGCTTTTAAGCCTCCTCCTAATAATAATACAGCTGCTACAGCGCCTTCTGCAAGTGCCCAAAATATTCTTTGCCCTACAGGAGCGTCAATTTTTCCGCCTGAAGTTAAGCTATCAACTACTAATGAACCAGAATCTGATGAGGTAACAAAGAAACTAGCAATAAGTATAATGGCAATAATATTTAACGCCATTGAAAAAGGGAAATCTTCTAAGAAGACAAAAAGAGCGGTAGCAACATTGTCATTTACACCGTCTGCAATAGTAGGATCTCCGCCTAAAATTTCATGTAACGAGGTTGCTCCAAAAGCCGTAATCCAAAATAAGGTAATCAATGTGGGAACAATCAATACTCCAAGAATAAACTCTCTAATAGTCCTTCCTTTAGAAACACGGGCAATAAACATACCTACGAAAGGAGACCAAGCAATCCACCATCCCCAATAAAAAATAGTCCATGAGTTTTGCCATTCTGTTCCAGTATAGGCTTCAGCCCAAGTAGAAAGGTTGATTAAGTCGTTAACATAGCTACCAGTATTTTGGACAAATGACTTTAAAATGAAAATAGTAGGCCCTAGAATTACTACAGCAAGTAATAAAAGTACTGCAATACGCATATTCATTTCACTTAAAAATTTAACACCTTTATCAACTCCTGAAATAACAGAAATAGTAGCTATTAATGTAATTCCTACAATTAACCATATTTGTAATGAAATACCAGAATCTAAACCAAAAACATGTTCCAAACCAGCAGCAACTTGCTTAACACCTAGTCCTAACGAAGTTGCTAAACCAAAAACAGTAGCTAAAACAGCAAAAATGTCTATAATATCACCAATTCTACCATGAATTCTATCTCCTAAAAATGGGTAGAAAACAGAGCGAATTGTTAAGGGAAGTCCTCTGGAATATGTAAAATAAGCTAAAGATAACCCCACCAAGGCATAAATACCCCAAGCATGCAATCCCCAATGTAAAAAAGTAACATTCATGGCTTCTTTGGCAGCAGCAGCGGTATTAGGATCAGCTAAAGGAGGAGAAGAAAAATGATAAACAGGTTCAGCAATACTCCAAAAGAGTAGTCCAATACCCATACCAGCACTAAAGAGCATTGAAAACCAAGAGGTGGTTGAGAATTCTGGTTTAGCTTTTGCTCCACCAATACGTAAGTTTCCGTACTTACTAAAAGCTAAGTAAAGCATAAATGTTACAAAAATATTCACAGCCAAGATAAATAGCCAACCAGTTTTGTTAGCTATAAAATTCTGTGTTATATCAAAATATGATTGAGCTCTTTCTTTAAAAAGCAAAGTTAAAGCTACACTAAGTATAATTACAATTGAAGATGTGAAGAATACAGGTCCGTTAACATCGAGTCCAAAAATTGATTTCCGTTCGTCACTTCTAATTATTTTTTTTGCTTTCTTCATGTGTTAATGTTTTATTCTATTAAAAATAATATCCAATATTTATGTTAAATCTCATATCCCAATTAGCATTAGGAGTTCCGTTGGCTAAAGCATTTGTCCATACAGGTCCTAACCAAGGATGATCTTTTCCTGCTGCAAAGTCTATATAAGTATAAACATTGCCAGCTGTTACCAAGAACCCAAAAACATTCATAATACTGTCTTCAAAATTCTCAGCTGTTTTACCCATATAACCAAAATCATTATAAACTTGTATACTAGAAATAGGCTTCCATTTCACAGGGAAGGTATATGCAGCGCCTAAAGTATATGTTGTTGCTTCTGTTGCAGTAAGGTAAGGAGCTCCATAAGCAGTTAAGGCTATAAGATCTTTATAAGTAGTATTCTTTGTGTTGTATTTGTATTTAGATACTTGTGCTTTAGCATCAAAGTTTTTCACGTTTAATTGATAGTGTAAGGCAAAGGCATGATGACTAGAGGTGTCTTCGGTGTCTAAATTATAGAGACCACCATATTGTGCAGAAAACCCTATTTTGTGTTGTGTGTTTTTATTTCCGAAGTGATAATTTACTTTCCCATTTAATTGGTTTGTTTCTTTATACCTTAAGTCTAAGGTACCATCTCCATCAATGTCTATAGAGGCAACATCGTATGAGTATCGACTATCAGAAACATCAGAGTTGCTTCCAAAATTAAGTTCTTCAGCATTTTTTAAAAAAGCGAAAGCATATTCCCATTTTTCGCCTTTGTGGGTGAATTTTAATCCCATATCATGGTCGTCTTCTAAACCAAGGTAATAGTTAATACCAAAAAACCAACTATGAGAATTGTATTGAGTAATACCAAAAGGTACTTGTGTTAATCCTAATTGAATGTTGTCTTTTTCATTAAAATCATACCCTATCCAACCTTGTTTGAGCATACCGCCTCCAAAACTTTGAGAATAAAAACGGTACTCGGCATTAAGTTTTATTCCTTTGTATTTTGCTTTAGCGTTAATTCTGAAGACGTCGAAACCGAAATCGCCTCCACGTTTTTTTTGACCATCTTTCCAAGAAGATAGGTTATAGTTAAATCGTAGTGCTCCGCCAATTTTAACCTCAGGCTTTTCTTGTGAAAACATAACTGTAACAAAAGAAAAAGCGACTAAGACTAGGCTTTTTTTTGTGAAATTCATTATTTATTTTAATAAATGTAAAGAAAGCGTACTCGTAAAAGCACATTTTCAAGTGAAAGGATAAGAGAAAGCTCTTTCTAGCTTAAAAAAATGATGATTATTCTGAGGGAGGAATGAATTTATCTGACTGATTTCTAAAAACTAAAAAGTTAAAACTGAAAATTCGTTTATTCTTTTTGTCTTTGAGTTTTTTTATCATAAGGCTGCAAAGGTACTGATTAAAAAGAGGTTTTCAAAAAAGAGAACCTTTAAGTGTTGAGCTTTTGAATTAAAATGACTGTTGATGTATCTCATATCCAATTCTGTTTTTGAAGCTTTTAATGATTATTTACTGAGAAGTATGTTATGAAGCGAGGGTTATTAATGAAATATGTTAGACTTGAGAGAGTTTAGGTTAAGAAGTTAAATTGATTTAAAAAATATTGATCTTTAGTGTTTTAAGTAATGGTTTTTGTTTTTATGTTTCTAAAATTCAATATATTAGTATAATAAATATCGTGCGCAAATGAAAACCTCAATGGAAAGAAAGAACTTGTACGGTTATATCATAAATAGCATTATGGTTATAGCGTTGGGTATTATTTATTTAAAACAAATAAATTTTAATACCAGTGATGCTTGGTGGAATTGGGTTTCATTAGGGTTAATAGTTGTTATTTTAGGAATGTTAACAACAGTTTTCTTTGTTTTAAAGGCGCAGATAAAGGCAAAAAAAAAATCGGAAGAAGAGCTTGTAAAAAGTCAAGAATTATTACACTCTATAATTAATAATACAACAAATGCTATCTCTGTAAAAAAAATTAATGGGGAGTATATGTTGGTGAATAAAAAGTATCAATCAATTTTTGAAGCATATGGTAAAGATTTAATAGGAAAAACGGATCATGACATTTTACCAAAAGAATTAGCAGATAGATATCTCGAAGCCGATTTAGAGGCTATGAAGCTAGGTGAAGAAATTCAAATAGAAGAAGAGATTGAGCAGCCTGATGGAAAACATACGTACTTATCTGTTAAGTTTCCTTTATTCGATATTTCAAACAGAGTTTATGCTATTGGAAGTATATCTACAGATATTACAGAAAGAAAAACAATTATGGAGTCGCAAAAGGCTGCGGATACTTTTTTTAATATGTCTATAGATAGTTTGGTTATAGCATCTAATGAGAGGTTTTTAAAAGTAAATACTTCGTTAAGTGATCTTCTAGGGTATACAAAAGAAGAGCTTTTGAATACTCCGTTTGCTACTTACATTTTTCCTGAAGATATTGAAAAAACAAAAGAGGCAATTAAGAAGCTAGAAGAGGGTGCGAATTTAATAAGTTTTAATAACCGATGGATTTGTAAGGATAAAAGTATTAAATGGTTGTCTTGGAATGCTACTTCAGATACGAATACGGGAACATTATATGCTGTGGTTAGAGATATAACCAAAGACTTATTATTTCAAGAAGAGAATGAAAAAAGAATGAATGAGCTGTATGAAAATCAACAAAAGTTGAATATGATTATAGAAAACATTAGTGATGGAGTGTTAGTAGCAAATACGGATAAACAGGTTATATTGGCTAATGAGGTTGCTAATGAGCTTTTTGGGATAGAAGATGATTCAAAAATATCTATTGATTTTTCAGATCATTTTAAAGTGTTGAACTCATATGATGGTAAAGTTTTTCCAGTTCAAAACTTACCAGCTGAACTAGCCTTGGAAGGTAAAGTAACCAACGATATTGATGTGTTATTGATGCATAAAGAAACGAATGAAATAAGAAGAGTGTTGTTGAGTGGAAGACCTATAATTGATAATGGGAATCACATTGCAGCAGTGGTTGTAACTATAAAAGATATAAGCAGATATAAAAAATTAGAAACGGAATTAAAAAGAAAAGATCAAGAGTCAAGAAGAAGAATTGGGTTTAAAAAAAATGATTCAAAAGAAAAGAAAGAATAACGCTGTTTTTAGAGTTAAAAAGGTGTTTCTTTTTCTTAGGAAGATAGTAAGTCTAAATATTAGCAAAAAACAACACTAAAATTAAAATAAGAAGTCCTATTAAAAAACTGCTATAGGCCAGTTCTAAATAAAAATACCCACGTTTCATCTCTTTTTCTAATAAAAACATAGTTCGAACTTGATTGCCTATTTGTAATTCTTGACTGTTTAAAACTTTGTTATAAGCTTTTTCGTATTCTTCTAATGTTTTGCCACTTGACATTCCTATCATAAAAAGGTTTTCCTCTCTCTTTTTGTATTTAGAAACAACATCTCTTTTAAACCGTTTGTAAAAGGCTAAGCTGTTTGGTTTAGAGGCTAATATGGAAAAAATTAAAGAAATAAAAGATGTTATAATTAATATAATGGCAATTTTAACACCGAAGTTAATCTCAGTAATGTAGTTGAAGAAAATAACAGAAGCTGAAAGTATTGTAGCGTTCACTTTTAGCATAATAGCTGCTTTTCTATCAATTAAGTTTAAAGTACTCAGGTAGAACTTATTTTGGTTTCGTTGGTAAGTAGCGAAAGATTTTCTAGGCTCTTTTTTTGTGGTAAATAAACCTATGCTTTCTTTAAGTTCGGTTTCTTTAGTAGTCATCTCTATAAAGTTTGTGCGATAAAGGTTTACTGAGAGTGATGTAACTAATGAAGAGTTGTAGTGTTAGTTTTGTTTCATCTTATTTCTTTATTGTTGATTAATTCAACATGTTTGTTATACTGTAAAATTAAATCGCTAGTAAATTATTAGTTTATTTCTTTTTGAAAAACCTTTTCGAGGAGTGACTTAAAGATACGAAAAAAATGTGTTTTAAAGATGTTTTATGTGTAATGTGTTGGTGTTTAGTGAGTAGGAGTGTTTTTTAAAAACAAAAAAGCACCAACTAAATGTTGATGCTTTAAAGGTGGTCCCACATGGACTCGAAGTAATTGTTTGTTGTTGTGTGTGAAAATTCAAAAACCCAATAAAATATAGGTTTTACAAGGGTTTGTTGTGTGTTTTTGTTTTGTGTAAATACAGTTAAAAATAGTTTTTCTTTCCCGTTCTCTTTCCCTTTTTGTTATATTTGGGAAAAATTGTAATTATGTATTTTTATCTTAAACAACCCAAGTCAGACAAAGCTACAGTAATTGATTTAATTTATCATTTAAAAGCTGAAAAGAAAAACTTCAAATACAGTACAGGACAAAAAATAATTCCTGCGGATTGGGATTTCTCTGCCCGATACCCAAAATTAAAACGTGGAGCATCTGGAAAAAAGAATAAACAAATAGCTCTTGTTTTGGATAATTATAGGAAACATTTAGAAGATGCGATTTCTGATTTTAAAATTCAAAACCGACATTTAACAAGAGAAGATTTAAAACTAATTTTTGAGAAAAAATTTAATGCAAATTATAAGGATGATAAGATACCTTTTAATGTTAAAGATGCTATTGAAGTATTTATTGAAAATAAGAAAAAAGGAGGTGGAGTGTCGGATAATTGGAAGAAGAAATATACCAATTTAAAGAATAAGATAACCTTATTTGATGTTTATAAGAAAAGGCAAACAGTTTTTACAGATTTAAACGAAAATTGGTTAGATGCTTATTGCGGTTTTTTACGTGATTTCCCGAACTTGGTAGATAAGAAAAAAGCTAAAGAAATAAAGTCTATAGTTCCAAAAGTAGGTCAATCAGACAATACATTATATAGGCATGTTAATTTATTATTCACATTTTTAAAATGGGTAAGAAAAAATTATAAAATTGAAATTCAGGAATTAACAAATCCAGTTGATGAATACGATACCGATGATATTCATTTGACAGACGAAGAAATAAAGAAAATAGAAAGGGTTTATTTAAGAAGTGAAGTTCTACAGAGAGCTAGAGATATTTTTTTGATAGGTGTATATTCAGGACAACGCTTTTCGGATTATTCTGTTTTTGAAAAAGAAGATATAGTGCAAACTAAAAAAGGAGAAATAATAATCAAAAGGGCAGATAAAACAGAAAAAGAAAGTTTTATTCCCTTGCATAATAAATTAAGGGTATTATTGGATAGGTTTGATTGGAAAATACCTCAAATGTCTACACAAAAATTTAATCCATACATTAAGGAAGTGTGTATGAGGGCTAAAATTAATAATATAGTAAAGAAAACTACGCATAGAGGGAATAAAAAAGAAGTTGAGTATCAGGAAAAGTGGAAAATGGTAGTCAGCCACACAGCGAGAAGAACGTTCATAACATTATCTTCGGAAAAAGGAATGCCCGACCACATCATTATGAAAATTACAGGGATAAGGAATACAGAAACTTTAGCCAAGTATAAAAAAACAAGTCAAGACTCTGTATTTGATTATATGAATATTACTTGGGGTTAAAACGTTCTTTTAATCACTTTAAAAATTTGATACACTTCATTAAGGTCTAACTCAAAATCTGAATACTCGGGGCTTTTATTTCTACTATGGCAAATAATCGTCCCGTTTTCTTTATCCAGTCCGATAATATCCTTGTGAAAAACATTCTGCTTAGAAAGAATAATCCATCCGTATAAAGTAGGATTGAATCCATCCATCCAATGATGGCGTCCAAGTTCTCTACCCAACACCAAAGCTCTATTAGGGGTATCATTAATTCCGCCACCGTTCATACTATCATTTTTAGTCCTAAACGCTTCGTAATTACCACGACCGTACTTCTCTACATTAAAAGTTACTTCCTCCCATTCATAAATCACATTTGCATCATCTAGTGTTTCTAAAAAAGAAGAATAGGCATCAAAAGGAATCAATCGTGTAGTTACGTTAAAACTACCATCAGGTTTTTCTACAAAAACATTTCCATTTGCATTGACCATAGTGTCCTTGTTGACAAGTTCCCCCTCTCCTGTAAGCAAATACATATAGTTAATCTCTTTATATCTATTAGTAATCGCTTTGGCAAGCTTTGGACTTATTTTACTTCTTCCATTTCTTACATAGTAGATACGAGAATTGCTATTATCTCCAATCTCTACTGATAAGCGGTTTGCTTTGATACCTAAATGGTCTAATAACTCCTGTAAAATTTCCGAACTGGTTTTCAACATCTTATCAATTTCTTTAAATTATTTTGTCCACAATTTATTCTAAAAGTTGACAATTGATTTTATTTTTGTGTCATAATTATCCACAAATATAACAATTAACGATAGATTATTGGTATTTGTGAGCAAAAAATAAAAAATAGCACAAAAATTTAAAAATTGAATATGACCCAAGCAGACTTATTAAAAGTAAACCTTAAAGCCTTAACCATTTTTAATGCCAATGATACGATGCTTACTGTAGATGGTTGCGCAAAGTATTTAAAGGTACACCCTAATACGGTTAAAAACCGCATCCATAAAAACACCATTCAAGCAATCTTTCAAGACGGTAAATACCATATCCCTAAAATTCAATTTTTAGAAAAGATAGTAGAGAGTTTTGAACAATAACCATGAAAAAGAAAGCGCAAAAAAACGCAAAAAGCGCAAAAACACCACAGCGATAAGTAAGCACTTATTGTAAGTAACTCACAACATTCAGGTTGTGGGTTACTTAAAAAAAAGCTTTAAAGATGCAAAAAAGAGTAAACCATTTTATTATGAATTACTCTTTTTATTAAAGTTTAATGATTAGTTTTTTATAACACTAAAGTAGTGTTATAAACATCTTTATCGCATATGCAATTTATGAAAAAAATATTGATTTACAGTATATTGTAACAATAGGCTAAAAAGTTTAGTGATTAGCTCCTTTACTAACCACCAAACTTATATTCACAACATAAAACTTAGTATTATAAAAATATTGTGCAATGTTAAAAGCACTTACTAAGTATTAGAAAAACAAAGGTACAAAAAACGGTTAGCTGTCACTAACCGTTTAAAAAATTGCTATGAAAAAGAAAAAAATTCTGCAAGGACGCAGAACCTTTTAAGAACCTCGAAGATATGAAAAAAAATAATACATCGCTCACAGCGATAGGATTGTACAATCAAAAAGTACATGAGTATTTACAAAACACAACGTTGGATGCGATAACCCAACTAGCTATCAAGCTATTTAAAGACAATGCGCAGCGCAATAAGCTAAACAATACGCAATACAACAAAGCCGTAGAGGAATTTAATACCCAACACGGGTATTTGCTTTTAAAAAAGGGAAAAGAGCATGAAAAAGCGATAAGTAAACACTACAACTATATCAACTATCCTTTTTTAGATAGAAGCGCTATGAAAAGCACGATGGATAACTACCGTCAATATGTACATAGCTATAATCAGCAAGCTGTAGAATATAACAAAGCCATAGCTGAGTATAACAAAACGGTCATAGCTCCTAACACTCCAACACTAGCCCAACAAGTTGCAGACTTTACAAAGAAACACCGTAGTGAATTTACAAGTACTTACAACAAAGAGGTAGCAAAATTCAATGCGCAAAAAAACGCAAACTATATCGCAAAAAAGCGCAAACCAACTATCAAGTACACCACGGAGCTTTTATTTAATGTCTTGGTAGGCTTTTATATCGCCCAATTAAAACAACGCAATTCATATCTCTTAGAAATGAATCGTCCAACCAGTGTATTAAAAAAAGCCTTACCAAAGCTAACCATAGACCATCGCAAATTAGCGACACATACCATCGCAGAGATACCAAGACTTGCTATTTGCAAAAAAACAGCGCAAAACCACATCAAACGCCTTAGAGAAGCCAACATCTTAATCAACTATGCATATATCAACCAATACAAACCGATAACGGTTAATTTCCACCCTGAAATTCTAACAATTTTAGACGGAAATCCACCAAAACCCAAAAGAATTGAAAACCAATCTTTTAAACAGGAGAACTGGAAAGAATTACCAGATAATAATGATACTACTAGAACCTTTTTATTAAAAGAAAAAGAAATAAAAGACTGTGTACATAACACAGAGTTTCAAAAGGAAGAATTTATATGTCCTGCGGACGGCTTCTACAAGAACACCACAGTGATAAGTAAGAAAACAACCACTCGCCCGCGCCAAACTTTCAAAGCAGTCAAAGCCCTATTGCCTGATTTTTTAAAGCAAGAAAAACCAAACCAAGGCACAAACAGTCCGCTTACGCATAATTTTTTAGCTCGATTGCAAGACGATAGAGAACTAGCCCAACAATTAGCAGATGGTGTGTATGACAGTTACAAAGGATTGCGTTATGACTATTTGCAAAAAATAGAACTCTACGCAAATGTAACGACTGAAGAGTTTAAGGCAGTTTTACTACAAGATTGTATCAAAACATCTGCAAAACTTTGGAAACAGCACAATGTCTATGTAGGCGAATGGAAAAAAGCCATCAATTACCTAAACAACGAACTATTTACAAACATTACTCAAAAAGCAACCCTAATTCAAAAGCTCAAAGAATATCGTTGGAAACTAGAGTTTGCCCGCAAATGGTTTATCAAATCAGAAGTAACCGCATTGTATCCCTCATTGTACTTTGATAAAACACGTACCCAAACCCATGAGATAGGCTTTTTCGGCTTGCATAAAGTTTGGAAAACCCATGTAAAGTATCAGGAACAAAAGGCAATAGAAAAAGCGCAACGACAAACGCAACAAAACGCAAGAAATCGCAAAGCGACCTATCAAAAGAAAATTACAACAGCCATCAAGAAATATGAAAAAGGCAATTATACAGCAAAACAGCTATATACCTATGTACAAACCAACCTACCACATAGCTATCTGTCAGTATTGCCAACTATGATAACCCATAAACATCAAAACAGAACTTAAAAGCAAGTTGTAACCTTATACTAAGATTAACATAAAAATGTGTAAACTTATTTTAAGACACACTCTATATAAAACTAAAACACCTAATTAAAAATATGTTATCAATGGATTTTAGAATGACTCATAAATTAACTAATACAAATTACTTTTTTTCTATATAGAAATATGATCTTCTGTTTAGTTGGTGTTCTTTTTCGGTACACTTATTTTGATTTAAGTCATTACAGTTGTTTAACAGCTGTTCTTCGCCATAACCAATAGCACTTTTTATTCTTTTAGAAGAAATACCTCTTGATAATATATAGTCTCTTGTAGATTTGGCTCTTTTGTCTGATAATAATTTATTATATGTTTGCGATCCTCTACTATCTGTATGAGACTCAATTCTTAAACTTATATCAGGGTTGTCTTTTAATACAGAAACGATATGTTCTAATTCATATTCGGCGTCTTCACGAATATTATACAGGTCAAAATCAAAGTAAATAGGATTTATAATAATTTGATCATCTATTATTAAAGATTCAAGTTGGATGTTCTCAGTAATTAACCTTTTGTTAATGTCAAGTGTTTTTGTGTTTTTTTGAGAATTTCGGTAATCTTTTTTTGAGGCAACGACTACAAAACTTTTTTCACAATCTACTTTTTCAAATAAATAACTACCATCTTTATTGGTTGTTTTAGTCAAAATGGGCTTTCCTTGTTTGTTTATAAGCTGAACGATAGCATTGGGAATAGGTGTACCTGTTCTTGAGTCTGATATAACTCCTTTAATATTCTCTTTACAGTCGTATATTTTAAAACTATAAATATCATCATCTCCCTTACCTTCTTTTCTGTTGGAAGAAAAGTAACCTTGAGTATGTTTGTCGTTAATAATGAAAGCAAAATCATCAAAAGGACTATTTACAGGGCTTCCTAAATTTACTGGTTTTGTATAAGAGTTATTCGTGATTTTTACCTCAAAAACATCTAAACCTCCTAAGCCAATATGTCCATCAGAAGAAAAATACAAAACATTATCATTTCCTATAAAAGGAAACATTTCTTTGCTTTCTGTATTAATAGTCTTACCAAGGTTTTCAGGTTTTCCAAAAGCATCATTTTTCAAAATTGCTATTTTATAAATATCGGTGCCTCCGTAGCCGTTAGGCATATCAGAAACAAAGTAAAGTGTTTTTTCGTCAGGGCTGAGGGCGGGATGTCCGCAAGAAAAATTATTACTATTAAAAGGAAGTTCTTTCACCTCACCCCAAATATTTCCTTTTTTAGTAGTCTTATAAATTTTAAGATGGGAAATATTATTTTCATCTCCAACTAATCGCTTACCATCAAAATTGTCTCTAGTAAAATAAGCTGTTTTTCCATCTTTAGAAATAACAATGTTTGATTCGTGATATTTAGTGCTTAACCCTTTAAGAAGGATAGGTTTCTCTACATCCAAAATTTTAATAGAGTCGGTACTTTGTTTTGCTTTATAAATGTTTAAATATGGTTGTTTATTCCATCTATAGAGTTTTTTGTCTTTTTCTGTTTTAGGTTGAGTTGAAGAAAAGTATAAATAATTACCATAAATAGACCCTCCAAAGTCTGAATAAGAAGTGTTGCTAGATAGGTTGTGAATATTTATATATGTTTTGTCTCGATTAGAGTATTCAACAAAATAATTAGTATTTTCTTCTAGAGCTTTTACTCGACTATCATTTTTATTTAGCTTTAATAACCATTTGTCAGATTCTTTTACCTTACTATTGGTTTTTAAAACCTGAGCATACCTAAATATATGTTGGGGTTTGGCAGTGTCTTCGTATAATTTCATTAGCTCTTGATAGTTTTTTTCTGCCAAAGTGTACTCAAAATTAAAGTAATACGAATCTCCCAATCTACTTAATACAGTATAAGAATTATCTCCTTTATTGTAAATAGTTTGATATAATTCAGCAGATTTTTTATAAGAAAACTCTTCAAAATACTTATTGGCAGCATACTTTCGCTGACCGCTAATAGTGGTCGGTATAAATGCTATTATAAGTAAAAAATATATTGCTTTTTTCATCTTATTTATATGTAATTTAAAAAAACCTAGGAGATTTCATTGCAGGTTCTTTGAAAATTTCCCACTTTATCATTAATTCATAGGTTCCAGAGTTGTAGTTGCTGTAATTAGAGGTGGTGAGGTCATAAGCCAATCCTATGTGTAAATTTCTGGAAGCTTGAAGACCTATTAGAGCACTAATAGAATCGTCCCATCTCCAAGCGATACCAGCTGTAAATTTTTCATTGAAAAGAAAGTTAGCAGATACATCTAATGATAGAGGTGCTCCACTTACAATTTTCGTTAAAAATGCAGGTTTAAACTTAATACTTTCGTTTAAATTAAATACATATCCACCAATTAGAAATAAGTGTATTCGTTCTTTTGCAATATCCCCTCCATTATTAGAATCATCATAATGATCAGTACTAATAAAGTTAGGGATAGCAGCTCCTAAATACCAGTTGGAAGTGTAATAATAAATACCTGCTCCAATGGTTGGTAAAAGTTTATTAATATTACCCGTTAAGCTCTTATCATCTCTGTCCTTAACAAGCCCCTTGCTCCAGTCAACATTTAAATGCCTTCCTCCAAGTTTTAATCCAAAAGCCAAATTACCCTCATCACTGGTACGAACTGTATAAGAAGCATTAATATCTAAAAAAAATTCATTAGCAGGCCCTATTCTATCGTTAGTTAGATTAATACCTAGTCCAACTCCGCTAAAACCTAACGGAGTGTCAAAACTTAATGTTTGGGTGTCTGGAGCCCCTTCAACACCAACCCATTGAGTTCTTGCGAGTGCATTTATTATAGTATGTCCGCTTGATCCAGCATATGCAGGGTTTACACTCATTGTGTTATACATATATTGGGTGTATTGAGGGTCTTGTTGAGCATTTGCATTTATTAATATTTGAACTAGGAATATTAATGTGCATAAGTGTTTTAATTTCATATTATTTTTTTTATCTATTAATGTATAACCAGCCTACTTTTGGTTTTGATCCATCACCTAAATCGATAACATAAAAATAGGTGCCTGAAGGTAATTTTTCATCAACATTAATTGTTGTTCGTCCATTAGATATCCCTTTAAAAACAATATCTCTATTATTATAGCCAGAAGCTTTGTATACAGTATTTCCCCATCTATTAAAGATTTCAACAGTATTGTTACTGTATTCAGGTCTATCTACACAAGAGATAAAGAAAATATCATTATCACCATCACTACCAGGAGTCATGATATTATAGGGAGTACCACAGGGTTTTGTATTAGGGTCTAGGTAGTCAGGAATACCATTATCATCGGTGTCAAGAGCATCGTTAGTTGTTGGGTCAGGGTCTCCGGGATTTTCATCTGAAGTATTAATACCGTCGTTATCATCATCAATATCTTGAAAATCTGGAATACCATCTCCATCATTATCAGGAATGTCTACAGGAGTGCCTCCGTTATCTGTGTCATAAGTATCATCCAAACCATCTCCATCTGAATCATTGCCAGAAGGAAGGCTGTCAGGTACTCCATCACTATTACTATCATTTCCTTCAATAACATCAGGAACTCCATCATTATCACTATCGCTATCAAGACTATCAGGAATCCCGTCTTCATCAGTATCTGTGTTGCCATCCCCTTCATCAATATCCAAAATTCCATCATTATCATCATCAATATCGGTGATGTCTGGAACTCCATCATTATCAGAATCTAATAAACTGTATAGATGAGTATCTGTAGCTGAAGCAGTATTTCCAGTAGTATCTATTGTCGTAACACTTGCTTCTACAGTGGTATCAGGATCGGCTGCTAATTCTGAACCTGGCACACTAATACTGTAATTTCCACTAGCGTCTACGGTACCAGTATAGGTATTTCCGTTGATTGTTAGAGTTACCGTGTCTCCTGTATTAAAATCTCCACTTACAGTTCCGGTTACTGGAATGTTCATTCCTGCTTCTGTTGCGTCAATGATATTGTCTGGAGTGATGTCATCAATAACAATAGAAAGGGTAGGAGCTGTGGTATCTACATTGTACAGATGAGCATCTGTAGCTGAAGCAGTATTTCCAGCAATATCTGTTGTCGTAACACTTGCCTCTACAGTGGTATCTGGGTCGGCTGCTAATTCTGAACCAGGGACACTGATGCTATAGTTTCCACTAGCGTCTACGGTACCGGTATAGGTATTCCCGTTAATTGTTAGGGTTACGGTGTCTCCTGTATTAAAATCACCTCCTACTGTTCCGGTTACTGGAATGTTCGTTCCTGCTTCTGCTGCATTGATAATATTGTCTGCCGTTATGTTGTCTACACTAATGGTAGGTACTGGAGCGGTCGTGTCTATATCATAAACATGATTCGTGTTGGCGGAGCAAGTTGCATATGACAGGAAACTAGCCTCTACAGTGATATCTGGGTCGGCTGCTAAGTCTGATCCTGGGACATCAATGCTGTAGTTCCCACTGGCATCTACCGTTCTGGTATAGGTGTTTCCGTTGATTGTTAATGTTACGGTGTCGCCTGTGTTGAAGTCGCCTCCTACGGTTCCGCTTACTGGAATAGTTGTTCCTGCTTCTGCAGCATTGACAATATTGTCTGCGGTGATATCATTTATAGCTAAGTTAACTACTCCTCCTACAGTAATAGTTGCAGTTGCAGATCTCACTTCCGCACACGCTCCACTTTGTACTACTGCACGATATTGTGTGGTAGCCGTTAGGTTGGTCGCTGTTAAGGTAGTGGTGGTATTGGCGATATCGGTATCAGTGGTAAAGTTATCGGTAGAACTCTCCCAACGGATGATGTTTCCTGTATGTCCACTTAGGGTAAGTGTTGTTGAGTTGGTTCCCGTACAGACATTGGTACTTCCCGCAATACTTCCACCTACCGAAGTAGGATCCACGGTAATAGTTGCAGTTGCAGAGCTCACTTCCGCACACGCTCCACTTTGTACTACCGCACGATATTGTGTGGTAGCCGTTAGGTTGGTCGCTGTTAAGGTAGTGGTGGTATTGGCGATATCGGTATCAGTGGTAAAGTTATCGGTAGAACTCTCCCAACGGATGATGTTTCCTGTATGTCCACTTAGGGTAAGTGTTGTTGAGTTGGTTCCCGTACAGACATTGGTACTTCCCGCAATACTTCCACCTACCGAAGTAGGATCCACGGTAATAGTTGCAGTTGCAGATCTCACTTCCGCACACGCTCCACTTTGTACTACTGCACGATATTGTGTGGTAGCCGTTAGGTTGGTCGCTGTTAAGGTAGTGGTGGTATTGGCGATATCGGTATCAGTGGTAAAGTTATCGGTAGAACTCTCCCAACGGATGATGTTTCCTGTATGTCCACTTAGGGTAAGTGTTGTTGAGTTGGTTCCCGTACAGACATTGGTACTTCCCGCAATACTTCCACCTACCGAAGTAGGATCCACGGTAATAGTTGCAGTTGCAGAGCTCACTTCCGCACACGCTCCACTTTGTACTACCGCACGATATTGTGTGGTAGCCGTTAGGTTGGTCGCTGTTAAGGTAGTGGTGGTATTGGCGATATCGGTATCAGTGGTAAAGTTATCGGTAGAACTCTCCCAACGGATGATGTTTCCTGTATGTCCACTTAGGGTAAGTGTTGTTGAGTTGGTTCCCGTACAGACATTGGTACTTCCCGCAATACTTCCACCTACCGAAGTAGGATCCACGGTAATAGTTGCAGTTGCAGAGCTCACTTCCGCACACGCTCCACTTTGTACTACCGCACGATATTGTGTGGTAGCCGTTAGGTTGGTCGCTGTTAAGGTAGTGGTGGTATTGGCGATATCGGTATCAGTGGTAAAGTTATCGGTAGAACTCTCCCAACGGATGATGTTTCCTGTATGTCCACTTAGGGTAAGTGTTGTTGAGTTGGTTCCCGTACAGACATTGGTACTTCCCGCAATACTTCCACCTACCGAAGTAGGATCCACGGTAATAGTTGCAGTTGCAGATCTCACTTCCGCACACGCTCCACTTTGTACTACTGCACGATATTGTGTGGTAGCCGTTAGGTTGGTCGCTGTTAAGGTAGTGGTGGTATTGGCGATATCGGTATCAGTGGTAAAGTTATCGGTAGAACTCTCCCAACGGATGATGTTTCCTGTATGTCCACTTAGGGTAAGTGTTGTTGAGTTGGTTCCCGTACAGACATTGGTACTTCCCGCAATACTTCCACCTACCGAAGTAGGATCCACGGTAATAGTTGCAGTTGCAGAGCTCACTTCCGCACACGCTCCACTTTGTACTACTGCACGATATTGTGTGGTAGCCGTTAGGTTGGTCGCTGTTAAGGTAGTGGTGGTATTGGCGATATCGGTATCAGTGGTAAAGTTATCGGTAGAACTCTCCCAACGGATGATGTTTCCTGTATGTCCACTTAGGGTAAGTGTTGTTGAGTTGGTTCCCGTACAGACATTGGTACTTCCCGCAATACTTCCACCTACCGAAGTAGGATCCACGGTAATAGTTGCAGTTGCAGAGCTCACTTCCGCACACGCTCCACTTTGTACTACCGCACGATATTGTGTGGTAGCCGTTAGGTTGGTCGCTGTTAAGGTAGTGGTGGTATTGGCGATATCGGTATCAGTGGTAAAGTTATCGGTAGAACTCTCCCAACGGATGATGTTTCCTGTATGTCCACTTAGGGTAAGTGTTGTTGAGTTGGTTCCCGTACAGACATTGGTACTTCCCGCAATACTTCCACCTACCGAAGTAGGATCCACGGTAATAGTTGCAGTTGCAGATCTCACTTCCGCACACGCTCCACTTTGTACTACTGCACGATATTGTGTGGTAGCCGTTAGGTTGGTCGCTGTTAAGGTAGTGGTGGTATTGGCGATATCGGTATCAGTGGTAAAGTTATCGGTAGAACTCTCCCAACGGATGATGTTTCCTGTATGTCCACTTAGGGTAAGTGTTGTTGAGTTGGTTCCCGTACAGACATTGGTACTTCCCGCAATACTTCCACCTACCGAAGTAGGATCCACGGTAATAGTTGCAGTTGCAGAGCTCACTTCCGCACACGCTCCACTTTGTACTACCGCACGATATTGTGTGGTAGCCGTTAGGTTGGTCGCTGTTAAGGTAGTGGTGGTATTGGCGATATCGGTATCAGTGGTAAAGTTATCGGTAGAACTCTCCCAACGGATGATGTTTCCTGTATGTCCACTTAGGGTAAGTGTTGTTGAGTTGGTTCCCGTACAGACATTGGTACTTCCCGCAATACTTCCACCTACCGAAGTAGGATCCACGGTAATAGTTGCAGTTGCAGATCTCACTTCCGCACACGCTCCACTTTGTACTACTGCACGATATTGTGTGGTAGCCGTTAGGTTGGTCGCTGTTAAGGTAGTGGTGGTATTGGCGATATCGGTATCAGTGGTAAAGTTATCGGTAGAACTCTCCCAACGGATGATGTTTCCTGTATGTCCACTTAGGGTAAGTGTTGTTGAGTTGGTTCCCGTACAGACATTGGTACTTCCCGCAATACTTCCACCTACCGAAGTAGGATCCACGGTAATAGTTGCAGTTGCAGAGCTCACTTCCGCACACGCTCCACTTTGTACTACCGCACGATATTGTGTGGTAGCCGTTAGGTTGGTCGCTGTTAAGGTAGTGGTGGTATTGGCGATATCGGTATCAGTGGTAAAGTTATCGGTAGAACTCTCCCAACGGATGATGTTTCCTGTATGTCCACTTAGGGTAAGTGTTGTTGAGTTGGTTCCCGTACAGACATTGGTACTTCCCGCAATACTTCCACCTACCGAAGTAGGATCCACGGTAATAGTTGCAGTTGCAGATCTCACTTCCGCACACGCTCCACTTTGTACTACTGCACGATATTGTGTGGTAGCCGTTAGGTTGGTCGCTGTTAAGGTAGTGGTGGTATTGGCGATATCGGTATCAGTGGTAAAGTTATCGGTAGAACTCTCCCAACGGATGATGTTTCCTGTATGTCCACTTAGGGTAAGTGTTGTTGAGTTGGTTCCCGTACAGACATTGGTACTTCCCGCAATACTTCCACCTACCGAAGTAGGATCCACGGTAATAGTTGCAGTTGCAGAGCTCACTTCCGCACACGCTCCACTTTGTACTACCGCACGATATTGTGTGGTAGCCGTTAGGTTGGTCGCTGTTAAGGTAGTGGTGGTATTGGCGATATCGGTATCAGTGGTAAAGTTATCGGTAGAACTCTCCCAACGGATGATGTTTCCTGTATGTCCACTTAGGGTAAGTGTTGTTGAGTTGGTTCCCGTACAGACATTGGTACTTCCCGCAATACTTCCACCTACCGAAGTAGGATCCACGGTAATAGTTGCAGTTGCAGAGCTTACTTCCGCACACGCTCCACTTTGTACTACTGCATGATATTGTGTGGTAGCCGTTAGGTTGGTCGCTGTTAAGGTAGTGGTGGTATTGGCGATATCGGTATCAGTGGTAAAGTTATCGGTAGAACTCTCCCAACGGATGATGTTTCCTGTATGTCCACTTAGGGTAAGTGTTGTTGAGTTGGTTCCCGTACAGACATTGGTACTTCCCGCAATACTTCCACCTACCGAAGTAGGATCCACGGTAATAGTTGCAGTTGCAGAGCTCACTTCCGCACACGCTCCACTTTGTACTACCGCACGATATTGTGTGGTAGCCGTTAGGTTGGTCGCTGTTAAGGTAGTGGTGGTATTGGCGATATCGGTATCAGTGGTAAAGTTATCGGTAGAACTCTCCCAACGGATGATGTTTCCTGTATGTCCACTTAGGGTAAGTGTTGTTGAGTTGGTTCCCGTACAGACATTGGTACTTCCCGCAATACTTCCACCTACCGAAGTAGGATCCACGGTAATAGTTGCAGTTGCAGAGCTCACTTCCGCACACGCTCCACTTTGTACTACTGCACGATATTGTGTGGTAGCCGTTAGGTTGGTCGCTGTTAAGGTAGTGGTGGTATTGGCGATATCGGTATCAGTGGTAAAGTTATCGGTAGAACTCTCCCAACGGATGATGTTTCCTGTATGTCCACTTAGGGTAAGTGTTGTTGAGTTGGTTCCCGTACAGACATTGGTACTTCCCGCAATACTTCCACCTACCGAAGTAGGATCCACGGTAATAGTTGCAGTTGCAGAGCTCACTTCCGCACACGCTCCACTTTGTACTACGCACGATATTGTGTGGTAGCCGTTAGGTTGGTCGCTGTTAAGGTAGTGGTGGTATTGGCGATATCGGTATCAGTGGTAAAGTTATCGGTAGAACTCTCCCAACGGATGATGTTTCCTGTATGTCCACTTAGGGTAAGTGTTGTTGAGTTGGTTCCCGTACAGACATTGGTACTTCCCGCAATACTTCCACCTACCGAAGTAGGATCCACGGTAATAGTTGCAGTTGCAGAGCTCACTTCCGCACACGCTCCACTTTGTACTACTGCACGATATTGTGTGGTAGCCGTTAGGTTGGTCGCTGTTAAGGTAGTGGTGGTATTGGCGATATCGGTATCAGTGGTAAAGTTATCGGTAGAACTCTCCCAACGGATGATGTTTCCTGTATGTCCACTTAGGGTAAGTGTTGTTGAGTTGGTTCCCGTACAGACATTGGTACTTCCCGCAATACTTCCACCTACCGAAGTAGGATCCACGGTAATAGTTGCAGTTGCAGAGCTCACTTCCGCACACGCTCCACTTTGTACTACCGCACGATATTGTGTGGTAGCCGTTAGGTTGGTCGCTGTTAAGGTAGTGGTGGTATTGGCGATATCGGTATCAGTGGTAAAGTTATCGGTAGAACTCTCCCAACGGATGATGTTTCCTGTATGTCCACTTAGGGTAAGTGTTGTTGAGTTGGTTCCCGTACAGACATTGGTACTTCCCGCAATACTTCCACCTACCGAAGTAGGATCCACGGTAATAGTTGCAGTTGCAGATCTCACTTCCGCACACGCTCCACTTTGTACTACTGCACGATATTGTGTGGTAGCCGTTAGGTTGGTCGCTGTTAAGGTAGTGGTGGTATTGGCGATATCGGTATCAGTGGTAAAGTTATCGGTAGAACTCTCCCAACGGATGATGTTTCCTGTATGTCCACTTAGGGTAAGTGTTGTTGAGTTGGTTCCCGTACAGACATTGGTACTTCCCGCAATACTTCCACCTACCGAAGTAGGATCCACGGTAATAGTTGCAGTTGCAGAGCTCACTTCCGCACACGCTCCACTTTGTACTACCGCACGATATTGTGTGGTAGCCGTTAGGTTGGTCGCTGTTAAGGTAGTGGTGGTATTGGCGATATCGGTATCAGTGGTAAAGTTATCGGTAGAACTCTCCCAACGGATGATGTTTCCTGTATGTCCACTTAGGGTAAGTGTTGTTGAGTTGGTTCCCGTACAGACATTGGTACTTCCCGCAATACTTCCACCTACCGAAGTAGGATCCACGGTAATAGTTGCAGTTGCAGATCTCACTTCCGCACACGCTCCACTTTGTACTACTGCACGATATTGTGTGGTAGCCGTTAGGTTGGTCGCTGTTAAGGTAGTGGTGGTATTGGCGATATCGGTATCAGTGGTAAAGTTATCGGTAGAACTCTCCCAACGGATGATGTTTCCTGTATGTCCACTTAGGGTAAGTGTTGTTGAGTTGGTTCCCGTACAGACATTGGTACTTCCCGCAATACTTCCACCTACCGAAGTAGGATCCACGGTAATAGTTGCAGTTGCAGAGCTCACTTCCGCACACGCTCCACTTTGTACTACCGCACGATATTGTGTGGTAGCCGTTAGGTTGGTCGCTGTTAAGGTAGTGGTGGTATTGGCGATATCGGTATCAGTGGTAAAGTTATCGGTAGAACTCTCCCAACGGATGATGTTTCCTGTATGTCCACTTAGGGTAAGTGTTGTTGAGTTGGTTCCCGTACAGACATTGGTACTTCCCGCAATACTTCCACCTACCGAAGTAGGATCCACGGTAATAGTTGCAGTTGCAGATCTCACTTCCGCACACGCTCCACTTTGTACTACTGCACGATATTGTGTGGTAGCCGTTAGGTTGGTCGCTGTTAAGGTAGTGGTGGTATTGGCGATATCGGTATCAGTGGTAAAGTTATCGGTAGAACTCTCCCAACGGATGATGTTTCCTGTATGTCCACTTAGGGTAAGTGTTGTTGAGTTGGTTCCCGTACAGACATTGGTACTTCCCGCAATACTTCCACCTACCGAAGTAGGATCCACGGTAATAGTTGCAGTTGCAGAGCTCACTTCCGCACACGCTCCACTTTGTACTACCGCACGATATTGTGTGGTAGCCGTTAGGTTGGTCGCTGTTAAGGTAGTGGTGGTATTGGCGATATCGGTATCAGTGGTAAAGTTATCGGTAGAACTCTCCCAACGGATGATGTTTCCTGTATGTCCACTTAGGGTAAGTGTTGTTGAGTTGGTTCCCGTACAGACATTGGTACTTCCCGCAATACTTCCACCTACCGAAGTAGGATCCACGGTAATAGTTGCAGTTGCAGAGCTTACTTCCGCACACGCTCCACTTTGTACTACTGCATGATATTGTGTGGTAGCCGTTAGGTTGGTCGCTGTTAAGGTAGTGGTGGTATTGGCGATATCGGTATCAGTGGTAAAGTTATCGGTAGAACTCTCCCAACGGATGATGTTTCCTGTATGTCCACTTAGGGTAAGTGTTGTTGAGTTGGTTCCCGTACAGACATTGGTACTTCCCGCAATACTTCCACCTACCGAAGTAGGATCCACGGTAATAGTTGCAGTTGCAGAGCTCACTTCCGCACACGCTCCACTTTGTACTACCGCACGATATTGTGTGGTAGCCGTTAGGTTGGTCGCTGTTAAGGTAGTGGTGGTATTGGCGATATCGGTATCAGTGGTAAAGTTATCGGTAGAACTCTCCCAACGGATGATGTTTCCTGTATGTCCACTTAGGGTAAGTGTTGTTGAGTTGGTTCCCGTACAGACATTGGTACTTCCCGCAATACTTCCACCTACCGAAGTAGGATCCACGGTAATAGTTGCAGTTGCAGAGCTCACTTCCGCACACGCTCCACTTTGTACTACTGCACGATATTGTGTGGTAGCCGTTAGGTTGGTCGCTGTTAAGGTAGTGGTGGTATTGGCGATATCGGTATCAGTGGTAAAGTTATCGGTAGAACTCTCCCAACGGATGATGTTTCCTGTATGTCCACTTAGGGTAAGTGTTGTTGAGTTGGTTCCCGTACAGACATTGGTACTTCCCGCAATACTTCCACCTACCGAAGTAGGATCCACGGTAATAGTTGCAGTTGCAGAGCTCACTTCCGCACACGCTCCACTTTGTACTACCGCACGATATTGTGTGGTAGCCGTTAGGTTGGTCGCTGTTAAGGTAGTGGTGGTATTGGCGATATCGGTATCAGTGGTAAAGTTATCGGTAGAACTCTCCCAACGGATGATGTTTCCTGTATGTCCACTTAGGGTAAGTGTTGTTGAGTTGGTTCCCGTACAGACATTGGTACTTCCCGCAATACTTCCACCTACCGAAGTAGGATCCACGGTAATAGTTGCAGTTGCAGAGCTCACTTCCGCACACGCTCCACTTTGTACTACTGCACGATATTGTGTGGTAGCCGTTAGGTTGGTCGCTGTTAAGGTAGTGGTGGTATTGGCGATATCGGTATCAGTGGTAAAGTTATCGGTAGAACTCTCCCAACGGATGATGTTTCCTGTATGTCCACTTAGGGTAAGTGTTGTTGAGTTGGTTCCCGTACAGACATTGGTACTTCCCGCAATACTTCCACCTACCGAAGTAGGATCCACGGTAATAGTTGCAGTTGCAGAGCTCACTTCCGCACACGCTCCACTTTGTACTACCGCACGATATTGTGTGGTAGCCGTTAGGTTGGTCGCTGTTAAGGTAGTGGTGGTATTGGCGATATCGGTATCAGTGGTAAAGTTATCGGTAGAACTCTCCCAACGGATGATGTTTCCTGTATGTCCACTTAGGGTAAGTGTTGTTGAGTTGGTTCCCGTACAGACATTGGTACTTCCCGCAATACTTCCACCTACCGAAGTAGGATCCACGGTAATAGTTGCAGTTGCAGATCTCACTTCCGCACACGCTCCACTTTGTACTACTGCACGATATTGTGTGGTAGCCGTTAGGTTGGTCGCTGTTAAGGTAGTGGTGGTATTGGCGATATCGGTATCAGTGGTAAAGTTATCGGTAGAACTCTCCCAACGGATGATGTTTCCTGTATGTCCACTTAGGGTAAGTGTTGTTGAGTTGGTTCCCGTACAGACATTGGTACTTCCCGCAATACTTCCACCTACCGAAGTAGGATCCACGGTAATAGTTGCAGTTGCAGAGCTCACTTCCGCACACGCTCCACTTTGTACTACCGCACGATATTGTGTGGTAGCCGTTAGGTTGGTCGCTGTTAAGGTAGTGGTGGTATTGGCGATATCGGTATCAGTGGTAAAGTTATCGGTAGAACTCTCCCAACGGATGATGTTTCCTGTATGTCCACTTAGGGTAAGTGTTGTTGAGTTGGTTCCCGTACAGACATTGGTACTTCCCGCAATACTTCCACCTACCGAAGTAGGATCCACGGTAATAGTTGCAGTTGCAGAGCTTACTTCCGCACACGCTCCACTTTGTACTACTGCACGATATTGTGTGGTAGCCGTTAGGTTGGTCGCTGTTAAGGTAGTGGTGGTATTGGCGATATCGGTATCAGTGGTAAAGTTATCGGTAGAACTCTCCCAACGGATGATGTTTCCTGTATGTCCACTTAGGGTAAGTGTTGTTGAGTTGGTTCCCGTACAGACATTGGTACTTCCCGCAATACTTCCACCTACCGAAGTAGGATCCACGGTAATAGTTGCAGTTGCAGAGCTCACTTCCGCACACGCTCCACTTTGTACTACCGCACGATATTGTGTGGTAGCCGTTAGGTTGGTCGCTGTTAAGGTAGTGGTGGTATTGGCGATATCGGTATCAGTGGTAAAGTTATCGGTAGAACTCTCCCAACGGATGATGTTTCCTGTATGTCCACTTAGGGTAAGTGTTGTTGAGTTGGTTCCCGTACAGACATTGGTACTTCCCGCAATACTTCCACCTACCGAAGTAGGATCCACGGTAATAGTTGCAGTTGCAGAGCTCACTTCCGCACACGCTCCACTTTGTACTACCGCACGATATTGTGTGGTAGCCGTTAGGTTGGTCGCTGTTAAGGTAGTGGTGGTATTGGCGATATCGGTATCAGTGGTAAAGTTATCGGTAGAACTCTCCCAACGGATGATGTTTCCTGTATGTCCACTTAGGGTAAGTGTTGTTGAGTTGGTTCCCGTACAGACATTGGTACTTCCCGCAATACTTCCACCTACCGAAGTAGGTATAATTGTAAGAGATACTTCATCTGAAGCTAAAGTCTGACAGGTATTAAGTGTACTTATTACTATTAATCTATATTTATTAGTGGAAGCTGTTATTGGTGGATTGGTTAAGGTTAATGAAGGGGTAGTTGCATTGCTATATATTCCTCCATTAGAAATACTATTCCAAGCTCCAATACCTGCTACTTGCTCTAGCCATTGATATACCAATCCTGTTGTAGTACTTGTACTACCACTGTAATCAGGATTTGTTCCTGGAGCGGTTCCTGTATAAGTAGTTGTACTTAAGGAGCTTGCTGCTGCTGTAAAAGTAACATTGCTTCCTAAACATATAGTACTATCACTTGGTTGTGTGTCTATTTGTATTTGAGTAGCAATTATTTCATTACCTGTGGTTTCTTGCCCTTGATCACTTCCTACATCTGCTGCTCCAGAAGCATTAACAAGGTTAGGCACTCCATTACTATCTATGCTTCCTTGAGATGCTATATCTATTCTTCCATTTCCGTCTAATTGACCAGAAGTAACATTTTCACTTGCTTCTATGGCATCGTAACATCCATCATTATCACTATCTAAATCTAAATGATTCGGAATTCCATCATTGTCGGAATCTAAAAAACCACCACATATTAGAGCTAAGTTGATAGGAGATTTTGTATTTCCAGATTTTAGATCAAGTTTTAATGATGTTGTGGTTGTTTTAATTTCCCAAACTTCAGACGCCGCAATAGCTCCTAACGCATCAAAGTTCAAAATTCCTCCGGAGTTAGAGTTAATAGTTAAATCACCATTTGGGTCAGCTACTGTAAATTCTCCTGTTGAAGTTAATTCCCAAGTATCTCCTGCATCAAAATTTCCAGTTATACCAACTTCATGCTTTAGAGAAACTGTCACTGGGGATGAAAAAGTAAAAGTTGCTGTTCCTCCTTGAGTAACTAAAATATCTCCATTAGCATTACCTTCGTCTACTGTACCTGTTGTAGTAATTGTTACATCTATTATTTTTTCTGTATCCTGATCATAATAACTTCCAGAGGTTAAGGTGCTTCCAATTCCTGTTAAATTTAATGGAGTTCCTGTACAAGCTAATGATTCTTCTGAGTCTAATATTCCATCATTATCATCATCTAGGTCTAGTCTATCGGCTATTCCATCACCATCAGGGTCTGTTCCTGATCCATTAATGGTAATTACTAAATTAGCTGTATCAGAAGACACACCGTCAGAAATTTCATAAAAAAAAGTGTCTGTTAATGTTTGACCTATAAGTAAGCCTGCTACTGCAGGGTTTGTAGTGTCAACAATATATTCATAGTCTCCATCTGAATTCATAACAATTGTACCGTAGGTTCCGGGGTATGAAGTGTTAAGGTTGGCGGCGTTTAGATTACCTAAAGTAGTACCAAGTCTTATGGTAGTAACAGAGCCAGAACCTTGCCAATAAATATCTGAAACACCAGCAATTTGCTCAAGAGGATCAGGGTCTGTAACATTAGGTCCATAATTATAACTTAACCGCAATTGGTTGATTGGTTGTTCAAAAAACACATTAATATTCCCTGTAGCATCACTAGGTATAGCATTACCTATTCCATAAAAAGTATTTCCTCCTGTATCTACTACTCCTCCAGTTGTGACATATTTGTATGTGGCATTTACTCCATCTAATGCTCCTTCAATTTTTATTTGATCTTGCCATGAACTTCCCTGAGAAAAATCGATATCTGTCAATAAAAAACCTAAATTGAATACTGGTTGATCAAAGTCTATGACTAAAACAGTGTCGTCAGTGGGATTAGTCGTACCATCTATATTGTATAATAAATAACCAGTATGACCTCCGTTGGTAGTATAGTCTACCGATTGATTAAAGGATGTGCCAAATCCACCTGGGTCTAAGGTTGTAAATGAGAGACCTACACCGTCGACAGTTTTAGATTTTCCATCGACAGTTTCTCCGCTTGTAAAATTACTTTCCCAAAATAATGTTGATAAACCTCTGTCTACAGTATCAGAACCTCCTGTGCCTGGGTCTATAATTACATTCCCTGTGGCACTTGCATCAATAAAAGCAGTTAGAGAGTCGGTATTGTCAATAGCATCAGGAGCTTCATCTACACCGTTAATTGTTATAGTTAATATACCGTAGTCTTTTATTCCTAAAGCATCGGCAACAGTGTATGAAATTATATCATCTAAGTTTTCTCCGTTTCTTAAACCAGTAACAGAAGCATTTGTTTCATCAACATCATAAGTATAAGTACCATTTGCTTGTATTGTAATTGTACCATATAATGTGGTATATGTGTTATTAACCATAGATGGGTACACGTCTACTTCGGTAACAGATATTGCTGTTGAACCAGAATCATTTGCCAAAACATTGCCCGTGACTGTCCCTGTAGAGTTTGCTGAGATACTATTGGTTTCATCAACAACAGTTGGCGGTGTTGTATAAACTCTTATTATAGTTTGTGCAGTTGTAAAGTCTCCATTAGTGTCAAAAATAGTAACATCCATTGTTCGTACTCCGTCTGTATAAGGGCTTTGTAAGTCTCCATAAAACAAAGTTGATAAAAATGTTTCGAATTCAGAGTTCGCAATTGGATTACCTGAGGTTTCCGTTATATTGAAAGAAGTGTTTGTTAATTGGGTTATTTGTATTGTAGCCCCCCCTATGGTATAAGTAAATGGACCGGAAACAGGTACTTGTAACCATAATAAGTCAAAACCTCCTCCATTATTAATAGCTAACAATTCACCAGAGGGAAAGTCAACAATACCTGAAAAATTTAGGGTTGCACTTAAAACCCCCGCATCTGTTGTGACCTGTGGGTTTACTGTTACAGGGAACACATTAGAAGTTGTTGGTTGTAGCTGAAAATCATAATTATTTCCAGGGGTTATGTTATTTAAGTCTAAAGCAGGAGCAGCCATCATCATGTTAAAAGAAGAAGAGGAAGATTTTTGTCTTGTTCTACTTTTATTGGCTGTTGTTATTTTTTCTGTGAAGAAAGAGTTGGTTATGGAGCTTAGAGGATTACCCGAAGAATTTAGCTTATTGTCTTGCAGTGGTTTGTATGATAAAATTTTGTTAAGGTTGCCTTTTTTTAGTTTGTCTTTTACAGATACTTGACCATTAATAGTTATAGTAAATGTTAATAAAATTATATATAGTATGCTATTATATATATTATAGTAAGGGAGCTTATTTTTCATATAAAGCTAATTTTTATTTAAAACAGAGTATGATACAAATACAGAATTGTAATTATATATTAACCATATTGATGGTGTAAATTATGTGTAAATTGAATACAAAAACTATATAAAAACATATTAGAGTGTTTTTATAGTTAGTTGTGGTTTATAATTACGTTAAATTTGTATGGATATATTTTAGAGTAAATCCCACAAACTGTTTGAAAGGATTGAAAAAACTCATTAAATATATTTTGTAATTTTTTTGAGAGCTTAGTAACTACCTCTTTTTTAAAAGTAGAGGTCTGAGTTTTACATAGGAGAATGATAAAACCTAATGTGAATTTTACGTTAGATTTGAGAGAATAAAGGTGTTTCATAATTGGGAGACTTGGATTTAGTTTATACTTGTAATACTGTTATTTCATCTATAATTTCATTTAATGAGACAATTTAAAGGGAGCTATCGCTAAAAAAATATTTTTAATAATTCAGTATAAATATATAAAAAAAATTAACATTTTTTTATGTTTTTTATAAGAGAGGAATTTACTAATAGAGCTGATACTATTATACACAGTATTTAAAGCATTATTAATGAACATAATTTACAATAAAAAGAAGCTTTTCGAGAAATACTATTACTTACGAGTAGTCTGAGTAACAATTAATGAAATAATCGAAATTTGTCTATTGAGGTTGCTAAACATAAAAAAGCTATGCCCTAGTGAGGTTAGACAGTTTTTAGAAGTGTATGATTTGTAAACAATAAAATCTTACATTTGTTTTTATGGACATAAAATTGACAGAACAAGAGAAGATAAAGATTCTAAATTCCGATGATATTTACGGAATTATGCAACGCATTTTATTAAGAGATAATAAAATAGACCAAAATCGTGAGCACTTTTGGGTTATTGGTTTAGCAAATAACAACCGTATTCTTTTTATTGAGCTAATAAGTTTAGGAACTGTCAATGCAACCTTGGTAGAGCCTATGGAGGTATTTAGCTTTGCGCTGCAAAAAAGAGCTGTTAAAATCATATTATGTCATAATCATCCTAGTGGGGAATTAAAACCTTCTGAGGCTGATAAAGATATTTCTGACCGTTTAATACAAGTAGGTATTATTGTAGATACCGAAGTGGTAGACCACCTTATAATATCCGACAAAAGCTATCTAAGTTTTGAAGATACTGGATTACTAGACGAACTTAAAAAAAGCACTAAATATGTACCTAAATATGTGTTAGAACAGCGTCTAAAAAAAGAAGCTGCTGAAATAGCTGAAAAGAAAAAAGCCATTGAAATTGCTAAAGCTTTTAAAAGAAGCGGATTAGATAACGAGTTAATTGCTAAAAACACAGGTCTTACGATTGAAGAAGTAAAAAAACTACGAGTGAAAAGGTCGTAAAACAAATTTCTAATTATAAGGTAACAAAATTAATTCGTTAATACTTTTATTTTCCCTAATCAGACTAATCGAATAAAGTAAAGAAGCAAAAAGACAAATACTACTTAACAAGAAATAAAAAACTTTTGTTTATTAGATAAAGTAACTTATTTTAAAGAAGAAAATACATTAAAAAAAAGGGGGATTCTCCCCTTTTTTTAAATTAAGGATAAAGAAATGTAAAGCTAAAGGCTACGTTTATAGCGTGTTTTTGGCTTCTCTTATTCACTTTTTTTAAAAGTAAAGAAATCTTTATTGGTTTTTGAAACTGAAAAAATCGTATATTAGCTACGTTTAAACAGACAAACTATATATAGTTTCTTACAGTTTTATTTTAAACTGATGGATGTAATCACGGTTATCAAACTAACCTTTGCATTTTACCCCATAATTTTATCTTACCCTTATTTACTAGCATTCTCCCACAATAAGCATCATTACTATTTGTATGCTTGTCGTAGATAGAGTATGCTAAAAATTAACTAACGTATTTTAAAATTATCTATTATGAAAAATTTTTTATTAGCAGCTATTTTTTTAGCTTCAGGAACAGCTTTTGCACAGTTCGCTAATCCATTACCAACACCTAAAGCTAATTGTCTTGGATGTTCAGTTTCGCAAGTAGGACCTTCCTATGGAAATAGAGGAGCCGTAATTAACACAAGTTATGTAGATCAAACAGGACATATGAATGACGCAAGTGTTGTTCAAACCGGAGTTGGAAACCTGTCTAAAATTGATCAAGATGGTCAGAATCAAGGGTTTTCAGGAGGTTTGGGAAATGAAGCTACTGTATATCAAAGAGGAAGAAAGAACGAAACCGACATTAAACAACATGGAGATTATAACTCTGGTTTTGTAAATCAAGTAGGATATAAAAACTATGCACAACAAGATGTTGGTGTAGGTTGGGCAGAAAACAACAGAGCTTATGCTTATCAAACAGGACGTCAAAACACTTCTATTCAAAAACAACGTTATGATAATAATGTAGCTATTGTAGCACAATCAGGTAGAAGAAACTTTGCTCATCAAGATCAAAGCACAGGAACTAATGGTGCGCCAGGAAGTGTAGCGGGTATTTTACAAATTGGTAATTATAATAAAGCTAAACAAGTTCAAAGAGGTAGCTTTAATATAGATGGTATTGCTCAGTTTGGCAACGGAAATGTAGCTTCTACAAATCAATCTTCAAATGGAGGTTTAAATATTTCTGGTATTGCACAAACAGGTTGGGGTAACAAAGCTTGCGTTGATCAAAATGCAGATGCAGGGATTAACTTAAGTTTAATTAGTCAATTTGGTGTAGAAAATCATGCTTCTGTTATTCAAGATGCACAAGGTTCTGGAAACGCTAGTTTTATTGGACAGGCAGGTTACATGAACAAAGCTTGTGTTGAACAAACAGGATTATAAATTTTTAATTAAGCAACAAAGATAAGGGAGAATGGGAGGGTTTTCTTTTCCTCTCCCTTATTAATAAGAAACTAAAGTAATGATGAGAAGGATAAAAATGATATTGTGTATAATCCTATTAATATTTAGTTTAAAAGCTATGACACAACAAAATACATCTACTTACTTTGTGTCTGTACCTCAAATAGGAAGTGATGCTTCTTTTCTAGTTTTAGAAAAAAATATTAACTCATTAAATAATTTACAAGATTATGATAAATCGATTGATAATTATGATTTATCAATAAATCAGTTAGGAGTTAATAATGTTGCAGAAGTTAAAAACGGAATAAATGACATACAGTTGATTGGGCAAAAAGGTAGAGATAACTATTATAATTTCATAGATTATTATAATAACTCACCAACAAAAATAAATACTCTTCAAGAAGGTAATGCTAATTCATTGCTTATTTATGGAACAAACTCTTTGATGGAAAATGTAAAAATCATTCAAAAATCTAATTATAAAACAATTATAGTTAGGAATTATTAAAAAATGTTAAGGTTTATTTTTTTTAGAAACGTTTTAAAATATGTCACTCTATTGTTACTGTGTATAACTACAAGCTTTGCTCAAGAAATAAGCAATGTTAAAGCTAAAATACTTGTTCTTAAAAAAGATAATTTTATAACTGTAAAAGCAGAAGCTGAAAACGAAGGAGTGTTGTTTAAAGATGAGCTTAATTATAACTTATTAGTACTAAAAAAGAATAAAGAAGGAAACTATTCTAACAATAAACAATCGGGAGAATTTTCTTTAAAACCTAACGAGAAAAAAGAGCTTTCATTAATAAGATTGAGTTTAAACCCTGATGAAGAATTAAGAGCTTATTTATTTATAAGGCACAGGAAAAAATTAATAGATAAAGACACTCTAGTAATAATACCTAAAAAGGTAGGTGTAATGAATAAAGAAAAAATAGATGAGTCTAATTTTATATTAAAAGGATTGGTTATTGAAGAAGCAATAACAAAAATAGGAAAAGACTTTTATGACTTTTTTTATCAAGAGTATCTGCTCTCAGGCTTAAAATATCCTTTTATCATAAAAATAAAAGAAAAACCAGGATTAAGAAGAACTACAGTTTTAATTATTGAAGCTGATGATAAAAAGATTTTTGAGTTTATGACTATGCCAGGAGAAGATTTTCTTAAACGAGCTGTTAAAGCATCTTTGGTAAGATTAAGTAGTTATTCAAAACAGAGAAACACATTATTAAGTTATAAAATTTAAAAAAGTAAATTATGAAAATAGTAACCAAACTTATAACAATAGTTTTATTTTTACTAAGCTCATTTGCTTTTTCACAAGAACTAGTTTATAAACCGGTAAATCCGTTTTTTGGAGGAAACAATCCATTCGGGTATCAGCAAATTTTGGCTTCAGCTAATGCACAAAACGACTTTCAAGAAGAAGGACAAGATCCTTTTCAACAGCCTTCAGATTTAGAAAATTTTACAAATAGCTTAAACAGGCAATTACTAAATTCATTGTCGCAAGACCTATTTCAAGAACAGTTTGGAGATCAAGGATTAACTGTAGGAACTTATGTATTTGGGTCTTTAGTAGTAGAAGTTACACCTACAAGCGGGGGATTATCAGTGAATATTTTAAACACACAAACTGGTGAACAAACACAGATAATAATACCAAACAATTAAAACAAAACGATTAACTATAACTTAAATTTTATGAGAAAACTATTACTCAAATTATTATTCTCTTTATTAAGTTTTATCTTGTTTTCTAGTTGTGGAGCATACCTTAATCAGCCATTTCAGACAACGAATGCTAGAATAGGAGAAAACACCTCTTTACAAAACGATTTAATTAAAAACATTAAACCTGTCGAAAAAATAATCGTAGGAGTTTATAAATTTAGAGATCAAACAGGACAATACAAGCCTACTGAAAACGGTTCTACATTTAGTACTGCGGTAACGCAAGGAGGTACATCAATTTTATTAAAATCATTAGAAGAATCAAAATGGTTTACTCCAATAGAAAGAGAAAACATTGCTAACTTATTAAATGAACGACAAATAATAAGGTCTACAAGGCAAGAATACCAAGGAGTTAATTCTACAAAAATGCCACCATTACTTTTTGCTGGAATTATTTTAGAAGGAGGTGTGGTTTCTTATGATTCTAATATTATTACAGGGGGTTCAGGAGTTCGATATTTTGGAGCGGGAGCATCTAACCAATATAGAGAGGATAGAATAACAGTGTATTTAAGAGCTGTATCTACATCAAACGGACAAATCTTAAAAAATATTTATGTCTCAAAAACAATACTCTCGCAAGGAATTTCAGCAAACTTATATAGATATGTTTCTTTAAGAAGATTGTTAGAAGTAGAAACTGGAGTAACCAAAAACGAACCTATGCAATTAGCTGTAAAAGAAGCTATAGATAAAGCAGTAGAGCAGTTAATTATAGAAGGTGTTGTAGATGGTTTATGGACTCCTCAAGGAGGTGATACGGTTGTTAATCTCTTTAAAAAAGAATATTTAAAAGAAAAAAATGAAGCAGATAATACTTTATTGTTTAATAGAAAACAAGAAAAAAGAAGGGCTATTAATTCAATGAGTGTTATGGGAGGAACTTCAATAATTTCTGGTGATTATTCAAATCCAGTTGCAAGGTTTGGGTTTGACTTAAAATATAGGTACTTTTTTAAGGATCCAAGATTTAGTTTTGGAGGAAGTATAGGTAAGTTTTCACTAGAAAATGAAAGATCTTTTGAGAATACATTTTTAACATCAAGTCTATTTTTAGAATACAATATGTTGCCTTATGATAGGTTAACACCTTATGCGTATGTTGGGATTGGATCGGTTTTAGAAAAAAACCTAGATAATCCTATGTTTAAATTTCAGTATGGTCTGGGATTAGAGTATTTAATAACCAATAAAATAGGTTTAACTCTTTATGGAGAAAACTATCTTTTAGGCTCAGATAATTTAGATAAGTTAGTTAGAGGAAAAAGAAACGATTTTATTTGGAGAATAGGAGCAGGTATAAATGTTTATTTTTAAGAAAAAAAGTAATGAAAAGCATAATAAAAATAACAATACTTTTAATGTGTGTAACCTTATTTAACTGTAGTGAAGATACTGTGGATTTTGTTGAATTTGGCACTATTAAAGGGCGTGTAGTTAAAAAGAGAAGTTTTGAACCAATAGCCAATGCTAAAATTACATTGTCACCAACCAATAATACAACTTTTACAGATGAAGATGGTTACTTTCTAATGGAAAATGTGCCAGCACAAGACTATTCCGTAAGTGCAACTAAAGAAGGATTTTTAACAGGTTTTGAACCTGTGGGTTTAGGAGCAGAGGCAGAAATTAATGTAGTTTTTGAATTAGATATAGAAACAGCTTTAAACGACCCTCCAACTGCTCCAGAATTAAGATCCCCAGTAAGTGGTATAGAAGATGTAAATAACACGGTAGAATTAAGTTTTAAATCAACCGACCCAGATGAAGATGAAATAACATACAGAATAGAGATTAAAAACGACTTTAATAATGATGTTATATCTTTTGAAAATGTAAAAGACACTTTGTATACGGTAACCGATTTAAAATTTGGAGTAAAATATTTTTGGCAAGTAGCTGCTTCAGATAATATTAATGCAGAAGTATTAAGTACTGTAAGTACATTTAAAGTAACATCAACACCTGATAATAGATACTTTTATACAAGACAGGAAGAGGGAAATAATGTTATTTACTCAGGAGACTATATTAATGAAGCGCCAATAAATGAACTTTTGTTAACCTCCCCAACCACAAACTCCTGGAGACCTAGAAAAAATTCAGCAGCGAATTTGGTTGCCTTCTTACGGACAGACAATAACGAAACTCACATTTATACAATGAATACAGATGGTTCAGGTGTTAAAAAAGTTACTTCTAATGTTCCTGTAGTTGCGTTTGATTTAAACGAAGTTGATTTCTCTTGGTCTTCAAATGGAGATCGAATCATATATCCGCATTACGATAAATTATATTTGATAAATAAAGATGGAAGCGGTTTACAGCAAATATATCAAACAATAGATGGTAATTATATTACTGAATGCGATTGGAGTAATGATGAATCTAAAATAGCACTGAAAACCAATAATACAAGTGGGTATAATGTACAAATCTATACGATTGATATGACAGGAAATATAATTGACAATGTTTTAACAGGAGTACAAGGAGCTGCAGGAGGGATTAATTTTACAATAGATGGAAGCTCGCTGTTATACACTAGAGATATTTCTGAATATGAATCGAGTAATTATAGACTACTAAATAGTCATATCTTTTTATATGAGTTTGCTACAGCAGAAGTTACTGATTTATCAGAAGGAAAAGCTGATGGAACAAATGATTTAGACCCACGCTTATCACCTAATGAGGCTGAAATTATCTTTGTGAATACATCCAATGATGGAATTTCCACAAGAACAATTTATAAAGTACCTTTTAGTGAAGGGTCTACAACAAGAACAGCATTGTTTGAAAATGCTACAATGCCAGATTGGGAGTAAAAGAGAACTAACAATTACTGAGAGAGCGAGCGTTAAAAACGTTCGCTTTTTTCTTGGTTAAAACTTAATAATAGTAATATTTTATCATTGATTATAAAAAGAAATGAAGAATTGATTACTGGTTTTAAAAGAGTTTGGGATAATTATTATTTTAATTGGAGGTGAAATTGCTTTTGCTATTGAAGTTAAGGAGTTTTTTGGGTTTGATAATTAATTTAATGTTAGTATTAGAAAATTAAGGAGAAGTAAAAGCAAATAATTCAATTTAAAAAACATCTATTTTTAACTAACACTTACTTACAACAAATCACCACAAAACTTACCCTTAAAAAAACAAAACACTATTAATTAGTTGATTAAAATTGCTTTTGTGATCCAGAGAGTTTCCGTTATCAAAGAAAAAAGTGTGTTTGTAGCTCTGCGAAAAAGATATTGACAGACTTTTAATCATGATTTTATAACGATAAAAAATTAGAAGATTGTAGAGATATAGTTATTATTGGTTTTTGGGTAGGTTTAAGAGTCTCTGACTTTCTTAACTTACTTGAAATTAACACGGATGATGAATTTATAACTGTTCAACATAAAAAGACAAAAAACTCATCCGGGATTAAAGAGGTTACTCCTTTAGACCATAAAATAGAAGGAGTAATTAATAAAAGAGGAATGCTAAGAATGATAACAGATGTAAAACCTTAATTTGTGATGCTTTTTGGAAAAAGAATAATGGATAGGGGTGGTTAATTTAAAAAATAAAGAAGCGAAACTAAAAAGGGTAAGGTGTTTATTTATATTTTTTCTTTCCCCTCTGCTTTCCTTGTTAAAAAACAAACCCTTGAAAATCAACATTTTCAAGGGTTTAAAAGTGGTCCCACATGGGCTCGAACCATGGACCCCCTGATTATGAGTCAGGTGCTCTAACCAACTGAGCTATAGGACCCGTTAAATTTGGATTGCAAAAATAAAAACTTTTTTAAATAAAAACCTATTTTTTTACACTTTTCTGCTCATTAAATTTTTTCCAAAAGCGCGTAACCCTTCTTTATGGTTATTAGAAATGTTAAGGTGGTTTAAGCTTTCGAAAGACTTATCTGTGTAGTACTCAATAAGTTTGTGTGTCTCTTCTGGGATGTTATTTTCTTTAAAAATAGCCGAAACAGTGGTTACTTTTTCAGTATTATTTTTTTGCTTTCCGTTGTAAAGATTTAGTAAATTTTCTTTGTCAGTGCTATTTGCAACTTCTAAAGCTTTTAAGTAAAGGTAGGTTTTCTTGTTTTCAATAATGTCACCGCCAACTTGTTTTCCAAAAGATTCAGGATCTCCGAAAGTGTCTAAGTAATCATCTTGTAATTGAAAAGCAATACCTAGGTTTAAACCATAGTTGTATAAGTGTTGAGCTTGTTCTTCATCTGCTTTTGCAACAATAGCGCCCATTTTTAAAGCAGCAGCAACTAAAACAGATGTTTTTAATGTAATCATTTTAATATACTCATCAATGGTTACATCATTTCTAGTTTCAAAGTCAACATCTAATTGCTGTCCATCACAAACCTCCAAAGCAGTTTTGCTAAATAATTGTGCCAGCTTTTGAAAAATTTCAGGTTCATAATTTTCAAAATATTGATAAGCTAGAATAAGCATAGCGTCACCTGACAGAATCCCAGTATTTATATTCCACTTTTCATGTACAGTTTCCTTTCCTCTTCTTAAAGGAGCGTCATCCATTATGTCATCATGCACTAAAGTAAAGTTATGAAAAACTTCAACAGCAAATGCAGCTGGTAATGCTTTTTGATAATCGTTTGAAAATACATCAGCAGCAATTAAGGTTAATATTGGACGAATTCTTTTTCCTCCTAATCTTAAGATGTAATCTATTGGTTGGTAAAGGTTTTTAGGTTCTCTTGTAAATTTCTGAGATTCTAAAAAAGTTATAAAGTCTGATTGATATGATAATATGTCCAAATTTGAAAATTTTTGTAAAAATAAGGTAAAGATAAATTTTAACTATAACGTAATGTTAAAAAAAGATTAAAACTCTGGAAACTTTTTTTGTTTCTAGAGTTTCCTATTGTACATTTGCAAACAATTATGAGAGATAAAATAATTAATAAAGCTGGAGAAATGTTTTTAACCCTTGGGTTTAAAAGCACAACGATGGATGATATTGCGAAAGAGCTTGGAATGTCTAAAAAAACATTATACAAGTATTTTTCAAATAAAACAGCTTTGGTAGATGCTAGTACGGAATCGGTTCATAATACAATAAGTGAAACGATTGATATGGTTAAAAGCCAAAATTACAATGCTGTAGAAGAGGAGTTTGCTGTGAAGGCAATTTTTAAAGAAATGTTTAAAAATGCAAAAACTTCACCTATGTACCAATTAAAGAAGTACTATCCAGAAACGTATACAAAGCTAATAGAACGTGAGGTTTGCATGTTTAGAGACTGTAATGTAGATAATTTAAAGAAAGGAATTGAACAAGGTTTATACAGAGCAAACATAAAAGGAGACCTTTTAGTCAACTTTTATTTTACACTGGTTTTTGGTGTATTTGAAAGCGAACTATACAGCAACGATATGCAAGAGGTTATGGAAATTGAATATGAAATTTTAGAGTATCATATTAGGGCTATAGCTACTCCAAAAGGAGTACAAGAATTAGAAAAACAATTAAAAAACATAAACAAAAACTAAAAACAATGAGGAAATACATATATGGTGTATTTGTGTTCTTTTTTACGGGGTACCTATTTGCTCAAGAAAAAGAAATGAGTTTATCAATGCAAGAGGCAATTGATTATGCTATAAAAAACAGTTACGAGAATAAAGTGTCTTTAAATGATATAGAAGCAGCTAAAAAGAAAAAATGGGAAACTACTACAATAGGTTTACCGCAAATTAATGGAAAAGTTGATTATCAAAACTGGATAAAACAACAAGTTTCTTTACTGCCAGTTGCAGCTTTTGATAATACACAAAGTACCATAGATATTGTAGAGGAATATTTTGATGGAGTCGTAAGAAATGGAAATGAAGTAACAACACCAACAGGCTTTATTCCTTTGCGATTTGGAACAAAGCAAACAATGAATGCATCAGTCACATTATCTCAATTAATTTTTGATGGTTCGTATTTGGTAGGGTTACAATCGGCAAAAACATACTTGAAAATATCTGAACAAGCAAAGGAGAAAACAGAATTAGCAACGCGTGAAGCTGTTATTAATGCTTATGGAAATGTATTAGTTACTGAAAAATCAATTGAGATTTTAGAGAATAACAAGAAAATATTAGAGAAAAACTTGAATGAAACTCAAAAAACCTACGACAATGGGTTGACAGAGTTAGAAAATGTAGAGCAGTTACAAATTACTTTAGGAAACGTTGAAAGTAATCTAAGGAATGCTGAACGATTAAAAGAAATAGCATACCAAATGTTAAATGTTTCTCTAGGTAACTCAATTGATACCAAATTAACACTAACTTCTACCTTAGATAATTTGGTTATTGATAATACCGATTTAAGCTTATTAGCTACTCAATTTAATATTGATAATCATATCGATTATAAAATAGCTCAAAACGATAGAGAAAGTAAACGTTTATTAATGAAGTTAGAACAAAGTAAAGCTTTACCAAGTTTATCAGCATTTATAAATTATGGAGCTAATGCCAATTCAGACGATTTTAATTTCTTAGATAGTAATCAAAAGTGGTTTGACTATTCGTTATTTGGAGTAACCTTAAATGTGCCTATTTTTAGTAGTTTGGGAAGAAGTTCAAGAACGGCGCAAGCAAAAATAGCATTAGAAAGTGCAGATATCCGCTTAGAAGAAGCAAAGCAAAAGTTAAACCTACAAGTACAAAGAGCTAAAAGCGAGTATCAATTAGGAATTGAAAACTACGAAACAGCGAAGAAAAATTTAGCGTTAGCTGAACGAATAGAAAAAAAGCAACAAGTAAAGTTTTTTGAAGGAATTTCTTCAAGCTTCGATTTACTACAAGCACAAAATCAGTTATACACACAACAGAACAATTATGTACAATCTATGTTGAACGTAATTGCTAAGAAAGCACAATTAGAAAACGCATTAAACATACCACTAAAATAAAATCAACTATAATGAGAAAAATATATTCACTATTCGCAATTACATTGCTTTTAGCCTCATGTGGAGGTAAAAAAGAGCAATCTGTACAAGACGTAATAGCTTCTAATGATTTAGCTAAAATTAGAGAGAAAAAAGCGTCGTTAGATACACAAATGCAAACACTATCTGATGAGATTAAGATTTTAAACGACAAAATTTCTGAATTAGATACAAACAAAAAAGTTCCATTAATTACAGTTCTTTCAGCAAAGGAAGAGGTTTTTGATCACTATTTAGAATTGCAAGGAGCTGTACAAACAAAACAAAATGTATTAATTTACCCAGAAATGCCAGGGCTTCTAGTACGTATTTATGTGAAAGAAGGACAGTATGTTAAAAAAGGACAAACCTTAGCAAAAATTGACGATGGAGGTTTAGCTAATCAATTAGCTCAAATAGAAGCGCAAGCTGCATTAGCAGAAACAACGTATAAGCGTCAAAAGCGTTTATGGGACCAAAAAATAGGATCTGAAATTCAGTTTTTACAAGCAAAAACTAATTATGAAGCACAAACCAATGCGGTTAGTCAATTAAGAAGACAATTAGCAAAATCGGTAATTACTGCACCTTTTTCAGGAGTAATTGATGATGTAATTAAAGAGCAAGGAACTGTAGTTGCTCCAGGAATGGGGTCAGAAGTTTTTAGAATTGTAAACCTAAAAAACATGTATATCGAAACAGATGTACCTGAAAGTTACATTACTTCTATTAAGAAAGGAAAAAATGTAGAAGTTGAGTTTCCTGTTTTAGGAGAAAAGTTAACTTCTAAAATTCGTCAAGCAGGTAATTTTATTAATCCAGCCAATAGAACGTTTAAAGTAGAAGTAGGTGTGCCTAACCATGAGGGTAAGATTAAGCCTAACTTAACAGCAAAGTTAAAAATCAACGATTACTCTAATGAGAAAGCAATTTTAATTCCTCAAAGTATTATTTCAGAAAATGCTAATGGAGAACAGTATGTGTATGTGGTAGAAGATATCAAAGATGAGGTCGGAACTGCTAAGCAAACAATTATAACTACAGGGAAAACGCAAGGAGATATTATTGAAGTTTTAAGCGGAATTGAAAGCGGAACAAAAATTATTGAAGAAGGAGCTCGTAGTGTAAAAAACGGACAAGAGGTTAAGGTATTAACTCTTTCAGAAGAAGCAAAATAAGACACCAAAAATTATTCGTCTAATGACTGATAAAAAACAAAAAAAGCAAGTAGATAAAGAGTTTGGTTTATCTTCTTGGGCAATAAATAATAAAACAACTATCTACGTAATGATGGTTATGATACTTATAACAGGTATTTCTGCCTTTTTAAGTATGCCAAGAGAAAATTTCCCAGAAATTAGAGAAACCAAAATTTATATAAGTTCTCTGTATCCAGGAAATACAGCAGAAGACATTGAAAAGTTGATAACTGATCCGTTAGAAGATAGGCTTAAAACGGTAAGTAATGTAGTAGAAATTACGTCTACATCGCAGGAAGATTACTCAATGGTAATTGTTGAGTTTGACGAAAATATATCAGTAGATCAAGCTAAACAAAAGGTAAAAGATGAAATAGATCAAGAAACGTCAGGAGAAGATTGGCCTACATTTAACGGAGCCAAAGTAGAACCAAATGTTTTTGAGCTAAGTATTTCTGAAGAAATGCCAATTTTAAACATCAATATCTCGGGAGATTATCCAGTAGATAAATTAAAAGAATTTGGTGAGTATTTAGAAGATGAAATTGAAGATTTACAAGAGATTAAAAAAGTAGATATCCGTGGTGCAGAAGAAAAAGAAGTTGAGGTAGCTGTTGATATTTACAAAATGATGGCAGCACAAGTAAGTTTCCAAGATGTTATCAATTCGATAAATGGAGGTAACTTAACAATGTCGGCAGGTAATTTAATTGCTAGTGGACAGCGACGTACTGTTAGAATTTTAGGAGAGATTGAAGATCCGCAAGAATTACAAGACTTTGTCGTAAAATCAGAAAAAGGAAACTCAATTTACCTTAAAAACATAGCAAAGGTTTCTTTTAAAGATAAAGATAAAACTACCTACGCGCGTGAGTTTGGAGAAGCGGTAGTGATGTTGGATGTTAAAAAACGTTCAGGAAAAAACATGGTGGAGGCTGCTGAAAAAATTCAGAAAATTGTAGAAGATACCAAAGCTAACATATTTCCAAGTAATTTAAAAGTAACCATTGCTAACGATCAATCTTCAAAAACTATTGGTCAGGTAGATGATTTGGTAAATAATATCATCTTTGGGGTTATCCTAGTAGTTTTAGTATTAATGTTCTTCTTAGGGTTCAAAAATGCCCTATTTGTTGGATTTGCAATACCAATGTCAATGTTCATGTCATTAATGATCTTGAGTTGGCTAGGATATACCATGAATACTATGATTCTTTTTGGATTAATTATGGGACTTGGAATGTTAGTAGATAACGGAATTGTTGTTGTTGAAAACGTTTACCGTTTAATGGATGAAGGGATGCCTAGAATTGAGGCAGCTAAGAAAGGTATCGGTGAAATTGCTTTTCCAATTATTATCTCAACCTTAACTACAGTGGCAGCCTTTGTTCCATTAGGAATGTGGCCAGGAACTATGGGGCAGTTTATGATTTATTTTCCTGTAACATTATCTGTAGTATTAGGTTCGTCATTGTTTGTGGCAATATTTTTTAACTCAGTGTTAGTATCACAATTTATGAGTGTTGAAGATAAAAATATGCCATTAAGACGTATCATAATCTTGTCATCAGTAATGGCGGTGATAGGGTTGTTGATAGCATTTTTAGGAGGAACGTATAGGGCGTTAGGAACGGTAATGATATTTACAGCCATTATGTTGTGGGTGTATCGATTGGCATTACGCCCATGGGCAAATCGTTTTCAAAATACAGTATTACCACGATGGGAACGTTTTTATGAAAGAATGTTAAGAGCAGCTCTAAGAGGCTGGAGGCCGTATGTTATTTCTTTAGGTACGTTTGTTTTATTATTTATTGCTTTTGGAGGTTTTGGAGCCTCAATAGGAAGTCAACGTACAAAAGTTGAGTTTTTCCCAGATAACACACCAAACCAGATTATTGTGTATATCGAGTATCCTCAAGGAACTGACATTGAAAAGACAAATCTGATAATGAAAGATTTGGAAGAGCGTGTATATAAAGTATTAAACTCACCAGAATATGTAGACAACGGTTATAATTTCTTAGTAGAAAGTGCTGTTTCACAAGTAGGAGCAGGATCGGGAAATCCACAAACTGATGGAGGTTCAACCGCAGAAATGCCTCATAGAGGGAAAATTACTGCTTCCATGCGTGAATATAAATTTCGTAGAGGAGCAGATAGTAAAGAATTACAAAGAAAAGTAACCGAAGCATTAAGAGGAATTTACCCTGGATTAGAAATTTCTGTAGAAAAAGAAGCAGTAGGTCCACCAGCAGGATATCCTATCAATATTGAGTTAGAAGGAAATGATTATGCAGAATTAATTAATACTGCTGAAAAAATGAGAGATTTCATCAACTCAAAAAGTATTGCTGGTATTGATGAGTTAAAGATTGATGTAAATAAATCTAAACCATCGATGTTAGTAAATGTTGATCGCAAAAAAGCTGGAGAACTTGGAGTGAATTCATCACAAGTAGGAAACCAGTTGCGTAATGCTATTTTTGGTTCGAAAGCAGGAGTTTATAAAGAAGATGGAGATGACTACGATATCTACGTTCGCTTTAATAAAGAAAACAGATATAATAAAAGTGCAATTTTCAATCAGAAAATTACTTTTAGAGATATGTCTTCAGGTACTATTAAAGAAATACCTGTGTCAGCAGTAGCAAAACAAACAAATACCTCAGGGTTTAGTGCCATTAAGCATAAAGATGTAAAAAGAGTGGTAACGGTATATTCAGCTTTAGCCCCAGGATATACAGATGCTGCAGCGATTGTGTCAAAAATTCAAAATGAAATGAAGACGTTTACTGAAAAACCAGATTCAGTAAAAGTTGATTACACAGGGCAAATTGAAGAGCAAAACAAACAAATGGCGTTCTTAATGAAAGCATTTTTTGGAGGTTTAGGATTAATTTTCTTGATTTTAATTTTCCAGTTTAACTCAGTTTCTAAGCCAGCAATTATTATGCTAGCTATCTTCTTGAGTTTAATAGGTGTATTTGGAGGGTTAATTATAACAGCTAAGCCGTTTGTAATTATGATGACCATGATGGGAATTATTTCGCTGGCTGGTATTGTAGTAAACAATGGGGTGGTATTACTTGATTATACCCAGTTACTGATAGATAGAAAGAAAGTAGAGCAAGGATTGTCTGAAGATGAATTTGTAGATGTGCATACTTTGGGAGAAGCTGTAATTAGAGGAGGAAAAGCACGTTTACGTCCAGTATTATTAACGGCTATCACAACCATTTTAGGGTTAATTCCATTAGCAACAGGTTTAAATATTAATTTCTTTACCTTAGCTAGTGAGTTAAATCCGCATATATATGTAGGAGGGGATAACGTAATTTTCTGGGGTCCATTAGCATGGACTGTTATTTACGGATTATTTATAGCGACCTTCTTAACATTAATTGTAGTACCGATATTATTCTACTTAATCACTAAGTTTAAAATGTGGTTACGTAGCGTTTTATAATTGATTTTTTGTTAACTGTAAAAAGGGTTAAAAGTAAATTACTTTTAACCCTTTTTTAATGGTATAAAACAAAAAGTTAATCAGGCAGTCGATCTCTGTCCTTTTTTGTCCTGTTAAATCGATAAGTAAAAGTTACAGAAGAGTATCTACCAACAGGTTTGTCATACCTTGTTGCGATGTAATTTTCACCAGTAATTAACTGTTTACTTACTCTAGAATCAAAAATATTGTTCATGTTTAAAGTAAGTGTGGCTTTGTCGTTCCAAAAATCTTTGCTCACACCTATATTAGCTCTATACTGAGCTTCAGTAAAAATTTGTCCGCTCTGTCTTTCTCCAAGATAATTTAAGCTAGATTGAATGGTTAATCTTGAAAATTTCATTCTAGAATTTAAACGAGTAGACCATGTGTTGTCATCAACAGTATATATTCCTCTTTGATCGAAAGAATAATAGTTGAATTCACTTGATAACCTCCACCATTTATAAGGAGAATATCGAATGGCTAATTCAGCACCAAATCTTTTTTCTATTCCTGAGTTGATAGGTTTGGATATTAAAGCTCCAAAAGAGTTTGTTGTAACCAAAGTTTCAAACACATTAGTAGTTCGTTGGTAATATATTGATGGGTTTAAAGTGAATTTACTCCATCTTTTTAATAAGCCTAATTCGAAAGAATTCGTGTACATAGGGTTTAAATCAGGATTACCTACACGTATATTTCTACGGTCTGAAATTCCACCAAAAGGATTTAAGTGCCAAAAGCTAGGGCGTCTAATTCTTCTACTATAACTTAATTGCAAATTAGTAGCTTGATTAAAGCTGTATGTAAAATGGGCAGTAGGGAATAAATCAGTATACTTTTTACTAGTTTTAAATTGATTATTTCTATCGGTGCTTCCAGTATTGGCATGTTCAGCACGTAAACCTAGTAAGTATTGAAGTTTGTTTTTTTTGTTTCCATATTGAACATAAGCTCCATAAATACGTTCATTATATTTTAATAAGTTGTTTAAACTATCAATTATAACAGCATTATCCCAAACTTTATAGTCGCTATCAATATTTCTAATTTCTCCTTTTATTCCCATTTCCACATGTGATTTTTCTGAGATAGGTAGTTTAAAGTCAGTTTGGAATAAAAAATCTTTACTACTTTCAATGTCTCTACTTTGTAGAATGTTTATAGCTGAGGTTGTAGGAAACTGTTGTTGCTCTTTAACTAATTCATTTTCGTCATCATTCCAAAAATCGTATTGAAAATTAGCGGTAAATTTTTGTCCTTTTTTAGCAAATGTTTTTACGTAATTTAATTCAATTTGATTTGCTTTTTGAGGCTCTCTATATGATTCTTGTGTAGTAAGAATGCTATCTGTTTGTTGTGTGTTGTCTAAAAAATTAAAGGTATAATCAACATTGTTTTTACTTGTATTGTTTCTATGGTAGTAACTTAGAGTAAGTGTGTTTTTATCATTAATGTAATAATCGCTTCCAAAATAAAGATTAAAAGTATTACGACTTCTAGTAGTATTAGTTACTCTGTTAGAATAAGAGGTTATTGTACCATTATCGAGATTAGTTCTGTTCAAGTAACCATTTCCATCGAAAGACATATAACGATATCCAATATTAGAAAATAAATTGAATTTCTCTTTTTTGTAGTTCATATTGTAGTTGATGCTATGATTGTCAGGAATTCCTGTGGTTAGCTGTAAAGAGCTACCAAAACCACCGTTTTTATTTTTCTTTAAGATGATATTGATAATTCCGGCAGTCCCACTAGCATCATATTTAGCAGAAGGGTTGGTAACTACTTCAACTTTCTCGATATTCTCTGACGGAATTGATTCTAAACCATTATTAGCGGTTAAAACAGATGGTTTTCCATTAATTAAAATACGAACATTTGGGTTTCCTCGTAAGCTTATACCACCTTCAATATCTACACTTACTGACGGAACATTATTTAAAACATCATTAACAGAACCACCTTTAGAAACTAAATCTTTACCAACATTGAATACACGTTTATCTAGTTTGTACTCCGTGGTAGATTTCTCGGCTGTAATTTCTACTTCATCTAAGGCTTGTAAGTCCTCTTGAAGAAGAATAGTTTGAAGTGATTGGTTTTTAGTTAGTGAAACATTATTCATTGAATGGTTTTTAAAACCAATAAACTCTACTTTAATATTATACTGACCTTTTTTAATATTCATTAAAAATTCTCCTTGGCTATTAGTAGATTCTCCAGCAATAACTTCATTAGTTGTTGGGTTGGTTAAAATTATAGTGGCAAATTCTAAAGGTTGTTTGGTGTTTCTTTCTACAACTTTACCTGTAAGTGTTATTTGAGCAGATAACTGAATAGAAATAAATAGTAGTAGAATAAATAAAGGCTTTTTCATTATTACTTAATATTTGAATTATGCAGCAAAGATGAATTTAAAAGGCATGCGGGTTTGTTGTAATAGATAAAACACTACAAATAATCGACGTATAAAGAACTATTCAATAGGTGAAGAATTTAAGGTTTAAAAAAGCTTTGTTCAGGGGGTAAAAGGCTAAGTTTGTCGATTTGGAGTTATAAGTACACAAGCTATTTATATATTTACAAACTATGATTACAAGAGCAGCAGTTATTAAGTTTTTTTCAGAGAACAGGGTGTTACAACATGTACTATTTTGGAGTGTGTTCCTTGTTTTAGACTTTCCTAAAGATTCACTTATATATCAAGAAGAGTTTTCTTTTTTAGGAACTTTTGTAATGTCTATGTGTCATATGATTCCTAAGATAATTATATCATACTTCTTAGCTTATTATGTTATTCCAAAATTTTTATTGAAGAAAAAATATGTAATGACAGTTGTTTTATTTTTAATAGGAACATATTTATTGGCAGCGTTTAATAGAGTTTTGGTTGTACATGTAGGAGAAACATTAATAAGAAAAGGAGTTTTTACACAAGAACCTATTTTAGAGATTTTAACCGATTGGAAAAAATTGTTGTTTAAATATATTCCCAATATGTATTTAACAACGTTGGTCTTTCTTTCTGTAAAGTATTTTCTAGATTATAAAAGAGTTAAAGAAAAAGAACTGGTGTTTGAAAAAGAAAAAACGGAAGCAGAATTAAAAACATTAAAAGCACAATTAAATCCACATTTCTTATTCAATACCCTTAATAACATTTATAGTTTGTCTTTGAGTAACTCGCCAAAAACACCAGCTTCAATAGGTAAGCTATCAGAAATGTTAGATTATGTATTGTATAGGTGTAATACTAAGTTAGTGTTACTTTCTAACGAAATTAAATTGATAGAAAATTATATAGAGTTAGAAAAACTAAGGTACGATTCACGCTTAAAAGTTTCCTTGATAAATAAGGTAGAAAAAGATATCAAAATACCACCATTGATATTATTATCGTTAGTTGAAAATGCGTTTAAACATGGTGCAGGAGAAGATAGCGGATCACCAGAAATTAAGATTGAGTTTTTAAGCTCAGAGAATAGTTTTAAGTTTAAAATATCTAATACGGTTTCCAAAGATTATGTCCTAAAAAAAGAGAGTATAGGCTTATCAAACGTTAGAAAGCAATTAGATTTAATCTATCAAGACCAATATAGTTTGACAATAGAGAATGAAGAAAATAAATTTAAAGTAGTTTTAAAGGTTTATTCAAATTAAGTAGTTGATGAAAGTAAAATGTTTAGTGGTTGATGATGAACCTTTAGCAAGAGAATTAATAGAGAATCATATATCAAAAATACCAGCACTTGAAGTAGTAGGGAGCTGTGACAATGCATTGAAAGCATTTGAAGTTATAAGCTCTCAAAAAGTAGATTTATTGTTTTTAGATATAAAAATGCCAAATATTACAGGAATAGACTTTTTAAAAACAATTAAAAATCCTCCAAAAACAATTTTCACAACGGCTTATAGAGATTACGCACTTGAAAGTTATGATTTGGAAGTACTAGATTATTTATTAAAACCAATAACTTTCGAGCGTTTTTTTAAAGCAGTAGATCGTTTTTTGAGGTCAATAAAGGAGAGTGATATACCTATAACTCAAGAAAGTGAAAATACAGAAGAGTTTTTGTTATTGAAATCAGGAAGTAAGTACCACAAAGTCTTTATTGGAGATATATTATTTATAGAAAGCTTAAAAGATTATGTAAAAGTTCATACTGTTAATGATAAACGTGTTGTAACCAAGTATAAGATAAGCGATTTTGAAGAAAAGTTAAACAGTGATTTTTTAAGAGTTCACAGATCTTATATTATCAATACGACTAAAATATCAGCTTTTACAATTAACGATATTGAAATAAATTCAAAAGAAATTCCAATAGGAGCTAGTTACAAAGAAAAGGTAATCTCTTTTTTGAATCAATGGAAATAGAATTTATATTTTCGTGCTATGAACAAACCGGTTTTTACAGTTGAAGAAATAAAAAGAAAGATTGAGCAGTATTGTGTGTATCAAGATCGATGTCATAAGGAGGTAGAAGGAAAACTGAAAGAATACCGTTTAATTCCAGAAGCAAGAGAACATATTTTATTACACTTGCTAGAACACAATTTTTTAAATGAAGAACGCTTTGCCAAAAGTTTTGCTAGAGGAAAGTTCAGAATAAAAAAGTGGGGAAAAGACCGAATTGTTAGGGAGTTGAAATTCAGAGAAATTTCTGCTTACAATATAAAATCTGCCTTGAAAGAAATTGATGAACAAGAGTATATCAAAACTCTTTACGAATTGGTAGAGAAAAAAAACACATCAGTCTCAGAAACCAATCATTTCAAACGAAAAAAGAAAATTGCTGACTATCTTTTATACAGAGGGTTTGAAAGTAATTTAATTTACGAAGCTTTAAAAACTATTGATTCTTAAATAAGCTGTCAAGGTTTATTTCACTATCAAATTGCTTCTTAGTGTAAACTGTATTAATCTTATCGTTAACACTGCTAAAAAGCATCATAATTTTTTCAACTTGACTGTTAACCTGTTGCGCAGAGATAGCAGGGATAAAGGTCATATCTGCTAAACGTAAAGTTTCATTTTCAAAAACATTAATACGAGCTTTAAAAGCAGGTGTTTTAAGGAGTTCTATATTTAAACTGTCCTTTAGTTGTTTTGTAAGTGTTTTTAGTTCTAAAGCATTGTTTAAAGCTTCAGTGGGAGTTGTGTTTTTCAACTCTTGCAAAAAATCCTCAACAATAAAGTATTCTTTCCAAGGTTTAATTTCATCAACGTATTTTTCATTTATTTTAGAGTAATCAGTATGCTTAACCGAAATATTCATTTCAGTTTTAGTAGGTAACTCTTCTTTTTGCTCATTCTTCTTTTTACAAGAAGTAACTAAAAAAAATAAAGAAGCAATAACAAATAAAAAACGACTCATTTTAATAAAATAATTAAGCGATAAAAGTACATATTTTACTTGGTATTCTTTACGGAATTAAATTAGAAGTTTGAAATCAGTAAATTAGCTGTCTCTTTTGTAGATAGTTAAAAAAGAACAAATGCTTTTTGCGAAATCTTAAATTTAATAACTTTGCAAACATCTATTTTTGAATAATTTAAAATGAGTGAAACGATATTAATTTTAGGAGCTTGCGGGCAAATAGGAACAGAATTAACCCAAAAATTACGTTCTATTTATGGAGCGGATAATGTAATAGCTTCCGATATTAGAGAAGGGGATGCAGAAATGATGAATTCAGGACCTTTTGAAATCATCGATGCTACCAATCAAGAGCAAATTTTAAGTGTTGTTCAAAAACATAAAGTAACTCAAGTATATTTAATGGCTGCAATGTTATCAGCAACTGCAGAAAAATATCCATTAAAAGGTTGGGATTTAAACATGACTTCGTTATTAGCGGTGTTAGAGTTGGCAAAAGAAAAGCATATTCAAAAAATATATTGGCCTAGTTCAATGGCTGCTTTTGGACCAACATCACCAAAAATGAATACGCCACAGCAAACCATTATGGAACCTTCTACGGTTTATGGAATAAGTAAAGTAGCAGGAGAACACTGGTGTAATTATTACCACGATAAATATGGGGTTGATGTACGAAGCATTCGTTATCCAGGAATTATAAGCTGGAAAACGTTACCAGGTGGAGGAACTACTGATTATGCTGTTGATATTTATTTTGATGCTTTGAAAAAAGGAACTTTTGAGTGCTTTTTGTCAGAAAATACACGTCTACCAATGATGTATATGGACGATGCTATCAATGCAACTATCCAGTTAATGCAAGCAGATGAAGAAAATATTAAAACAAGAACTTCATATAACTTAGCGGCAATTAGTTTTACACCAGCTGAAATAGCGACTGAAATTAAAAAATACATTCCAGAATTTACCATAACGTATAATCCAGATTTTAGACAAGCGATTGCTGATAGTTGGCCTCAAGTAATTGATGATTCAGCAGCAAGAAAAGATTGGGGATGGAGGCATAAGTTTGACTTAGCTTCTATGACTAAAGATATTATTACCAATTTACAAGCTAAGACTGAAGAGTCAGCAAAAGTGTAAGGTTGTATCTATGTTTTCGTCTATGTTATTCAAGTTTTATAATGAATTGTAACTTAGGTTACCTAAGATTTATTATAGATAAAATACTTTTGTAATAACAATACATTTACGATGAAAAAAATTATTCAAAATAGCTTAGAAAAGGCATTCTCTTACAGTGAATATAGAGATTTAGTAAGTGACTTAATAGCACAAGGAAAATCTACAGGACCTAATCAATCAGATGATTTATTAAACTATAGTAAGTTAAATGATAAACGTATGAAGCGTTTAGACAAAACGGTAAAATTAACCGAAGAAACACTTGCTAAAATTAAAGATGTAAAAGAACCGCAAACTTGGTTAGTGTTAACTGAAGGATGGTGTGGTGATGCAGCACAAAACCTACCGGTAATAAATAAAATAGCAGAAGAAAATCCAAACATTAATTTAAAACTAGTTTTACGAGATGAAAACTTAGAATTAATGGACGAATTTTTAACGAATGGGGGAAGATCAATTCCTAAATTAATTGCTTTAAATAAAGAGAATGAAGTAATCAATACGTGGGGACCAAGACCTACCATAGCAACTAAAATGGTTGTTGATTATAAAGAGAAACATGGTAGTTTAGATGCTGATTTTAAAACAGATTTACAAGTTTGGTACAATAAAAATAAAGGAGAAAATACACAAGAAGATATAGTGTCAATGCTTCAATAATAAAACATATAAAATAACTAGAAACTCCCCTTTTTGTTTTTGTCAAAAAGGGGAATTGTTTTCTGTATCTTTGCGCTCATAATGAATAAATATGTTTGTAGAATTCAGTAGTTTATCAGAAGAGGCAAAAGTTTGGGTATACCCATCAAGTCGAAAATTTTACCCACAAGAAATTGACGGGCTGAAAGAAAAATTACACCATTTTGTAGAAGAGTGGAAGCCTGAAGATACTGATTTCAAAGTTTCTTTTGAATTGAAATACAATCGTTTCATTATTTTTTCTGTTGAAGAAGGTTCAGTATTAACGAATGCAGATATTGATAAACAAGTAGCATTTATTTTACAACTACAAAAGGAATATGAAGTGGAGTTGTTAGATAAAATGAATGTGTGTTTTAAGCAAGGAGAATTTATTCAGTACAAAGACGTCAAAGAGTTTAAAAAGTTGCTTAAAAACAAGTCTGTATCCGCTAAAACAATAGTTTTTGATAATTTAGTACAAACTAAAGTAGAATTAGAAAATTATTGGGAAGTGCCAATTACAGAAAGTTGGTATAGTAGATTTTTATAGGCTATTGATAAACTCATCAACACTCAATGCATTATCTACAGAAAAATCTCCAATCTTGGTTCTTCTTAAAACAGATAAATGTGCTCCAGAATTTAACACTTCCCCATAATCGTTGGCAATAGAGCGAATATAAGTTCCTTTACTGCACACAATTCTAAATTCTACGTTTGGTAAATCAATTTTGGTAATTTCAAATTCGTTGATTTCCACTTCGCGAGCCTTAATTTCAGTAGTTTCACCTTTGCGAGCTAATTCATACAAGCGCTTTCCGTCTTTTTTAATAGCTGAAAAAATTGGTGGTTTTTGCTGAATTTTACCAATAAACTGCTCTGTAGTTTTGTGTAGTAACTCTTCTGTTATATGCTCTGTAGGGAATGTTTCGTTAATTTCAGTTTCTAAATCATAACTAGGTGTGGTAGCACCCACAACAAACGTACCTGTGTATTCTTTTACTTGCCCTTGATATTCGTTAATGTTTTTGGTTTGTTTTCCAGTACAAATAATTAACAAGCCAGTAGCTAAAGGATCAAGAGTTCCAGCATGTCCCACTTTAATTTTTTTGATATTAAAATGCTTACGAATATGCCAGCGAAGTTTATTCACTACTTGAAAGGAAGTCCACTCTAAAGGTTTATCAATTAGTAAAACCTGTCCGTTTTTGTAATCTTCTGCAGTCATCTAGAAAAATAAAGAGTAGCCAATGGCAATTAAACCTACAATAGCGCAGTATAATGAGAAGTATGATAATTTACTCTTTTTAACTAAGGCTATCATCCAAGTACACGCTAATAATCCAGAGATAAAAGCAGCAACAAATCCAGCAGATAATGGAACGATCTCTGAGCTTTGAAAGTTAATATCTCCACTTAAAATATCTTTAGCAACTTTTCCTAAAATTAAAGGTACCACCATTAAAAATGAAAAACGAGCCGCTTTAGTTCGGTCTACACCTAATAATACAGATGTTGAAATAGTAGCTCCTGAACGTGAAATTCCAGGTAACATGGCAATTGCTTGAGAGATTCCTATGATAACTGAGCTTTTAAAAGAAACACTTTTGTTAGTGTTCTTAGCTTTATCAGCCAATAAAAGCAACACAGCAGTTACTAAAAGCATAAAACCTACTAATAAAACTTTTCCTCCAAAAAAACTTTCCAATTCTTTTTCAAAGGCTAAACCAATTACCACAGCAGGAATCATAGACAGCACAATTTTTACAGAAAACTGCATTTCTTCATTCCATTTAAATTGAAATAAACCTCTAAAAATCTCAGCAATTTCCTTTCTAAACACTACGACAGTACTTAATGCTGTTGCAGCATGTAAAACTACGGTGAAAGTTAAGCTCTCTTGAGGCACAGAAGTGTCTCCAAATAAAGCTTTTGCTAATTCTAAATGACCACTAGAGGATACAGGTAAAAATTCAGTAAGACCCTGGATAATTCCAAGGATAATTGCTTCTAATAAATCCATGCTTATTTTTTAGGATTGGCAAAAATAGCATAAATTTCTATACCTAATCCGATAATTACTAAGGTAGGAGCTAAACGAATTCTACGCCAACTATATATTTCTGGATTAAACACATTAGGATCATCACTACCGCCACCTGCCATTAAAATAAATCCTAAGGCAATTACAGCGATACCAATAAGCATAATGATATAGTTTCGTTTACCGAATAGAAATTCCTGTTTTGGTGAATTGTCTTTTTTCATAAATATTTTAGTAATACAAATCGTTAGTTTGTAAATTTAAGAATCGTTGTGTAGCAAAGAAGGTACTAATCCACGTAATAAAAAATGCAACCAATATAACTCCCCCAGCTACATACCCTAAAGCAACGTAATCTGTAAGTAGCTCTAATGTAGGAATGTATTTGTCTACATAATAAATTAAAATACCTAATCCGCTTATTGCTATAAAAGCTCCTAATAATCCTAGTTTTATACTTTGCCAAATAAAAGGTTTGCGAATAAAGCTTTTTGTGGCACCCACCATTTGCATGGTTTTTATATTGAATCGTTTTGAATAAATCGATAATCGGATAGAACTGTTTATTAAAATAATAGCAACCAACCCGAAAAAACCACTTAATACTAAGAGCCAAAAACTAATACGTTGAATATTTTTGGTAAGTAATTGTACTAACGGTTTGTCGTAACTTACTTCGGCTACAAATTTGTTTTTATCAAAAGATTTTTCAAGCTCACTCATTTTTTCAGGAGTTACGTAATCAGCTTTTAGATAAATGTCTATTCCGTTTTTTAACGGATTATCTCCTAAAAACTGTAAAAAATCTTCACCTAAATCTTTTTTATACTCTTTGGCAGCGTCTTCTTTAGAAATATAAACTACCTTATTAACAAACTCTTCTTTTTTAATAGACTCTTTAAGACTCTTAATATTTTTATCAGCAACTTCATCTTTTAAGAAAAGGGTCATAACTACTTTCTCCTTAAAATGATTTGCAACTTTTGTTGATTTTAAAAGGACTAGACCTAAAACACCAATCATAAAAAGTACAAGTGCAATACTTACTACTACTGATATGTATGAAGATTGTAATCGGCGTTTTTGAAAAGAATCAAAAGAGGTTGTCATTAGTAAATACTGATTTTAAGGCGTTGCAAGATACAAATATTTAATTTTTAAATACTTCCTATTCTTCTATCTCTTGGCATAACTCAATAAGTACACCATTGGTAGTTTTAGGATGTAAAAAAGCTACTAGTTTATTATCGGCTCCTTTTTTAGGAGTTTCATTCAAAACTGTAAAACCTTCACCTTGTAAACGTTTAATTTCTTCTTTTATGTTATCAACAGCAAAAGCAATGTGATGAATTCCTTCTCCCTTTTTTTCTATAAACTTGGCTATAGGGCTGTCAGGTTTCGTAGCTTCTAATAATTCAATTTTATTAGGGCCAGATTTAAAAAATGAAGTTTTTACACCTTCGCTAGCAACTTCTTCAATTTTATAATGTGATTCTCCAAAAAGAGAAGCAAATAACGAGTTAGATTTTTCTAAATCTTTAACGGCTATACCAATATGTTCAATTTTGTTCATAAGGTAAAAGTAATAAAAAGTCTTCTTAAAAGCTTCATAAAAAAACAAGAGTATATGCCATGAAAAATGAATAGTTAAAACATTTGTAGAGGTAAGGGGTTTTTCCTGTTTGTGGGTTGTAGAAGGTTAAGTAACCAGTTGATAACTCAGGTTTTAAAAGGTTTCTGTACGATTCTGTTTTTTTTATTAAGAAATAAGCCTTTATATTTAGAAAATCAAAAAATCAATTTTATTATGAAAAACACTAACCGACTTAAATTATTATTATTAACTCTTGTAATGAGTTTTGCTATTTCATGCGATAAGATAAATGGCAATAAATGTGATTGTGATGATTGGCAGTCTCAAGTGCCAGAAGGTACTTTTTGTTATTCTGATGAAGGAAGAACAAAAGAAATGCTAAACTACAAGGAAGTTATTCAAATGCTATCAAGTTATGATAGAACAAGAATTGCTCCACTAGAAGAAGCTTTAGGGTATGAAGATACACGTGCTAATACATTTGATTTTGTACAGTTCAAAAAGTACTTGGGACACGTAGAAAATTTGAGTAAAAAATCAAAAATTAAAATTACGGGAATTAGTTTTATTTCTACAGCTAAAGAAAATCATAATGATACTGGAAAAAACTACAGTAGCTTAATTTATATTCCTACAACTACAATTGATGGAAAGCAAATAGCTTTTGACCCTGTACAATCTGCAAAACAAGGAAAATTAGTAACGTTTAAAGAAATGCTAGAAAAGCATGGGTATAAATGGATATATAATACAAGAGAAGAGTTTGAGAAGGGAAAGAGAGATGATTACAATTATAGATTCAAAACTGTGAGAGAAAATAAAGCAGGATTTATGTTTGCTTCACCTCAAGATGATGAGTTATTAAGTGGAGCAGGAAACCTTGGTCAGTTAGCGCCACCTCATTAATACTTTATAAATGAAACTTGATTTTTTTATTCTTTTTTTGCAATCTGGAGCAGCAGCTCTTAGTGTATTTATATACAACAAATATAAAACAAAGTTTTTGTTCTTGTTAATGTTGTTTTTAGGGATGACGGCAGTTACTGAAGTTTATGCAAACTATGTTAAGTCTAAAGGAGGATCAAGTTTAAATTACTACCATTTGTATGTATTTATAGCATTTTTTCTTGTGTCTATAATTTATTTGAATATTATTAAAGATAGAAAAAAGAAAAAGGTGTTTTATTTCTTTGGGATAGGGTACACCCTTTTTTGGATAGCCATTTTTTTTAGAAGAGAATTATTTCCTTATTTAATAATTTTTGGAAATTTACTTGTAAGCATATATATATTATTATATCTGAGAGAGTTGTTATTATCAGATAAAATATTAAACTATAAAAAACTACCATCTTTTTGGGTAAGTGTGGGTTTTCTGATATTTTATATGTCATCAATACCTTTTTTTACCTTTTATAAATATATGATTGATAGGGATTTGTTTTTTGTTTTACATATATTAATTATCATAATGAATTTATTTATAATTTACGGATTAACTTGCAGCGAGAAGGAAGTGAAATATTAATCATATCTACTATAATTGTTATAGTCATTGTAGCTTTTTTAGTAATTCTTTTTACGGTGTTTCAACGTCGTAAGAATAAACTGTTGCAAGAAAGGGACAAAAATAAAAAACGTTATGAACGAGAGATTGCCGAGGCACAGATAGAAATAAGAGAAGAAACGTTAAGAAATATTAGTTGGGAGTTGCACGATAATATAGGACAACTCCTAACTTTAGCTAAAATACAGTTACAGCATGCTTCTCCTGAAAACATGGGAGAAATATCTGAAATTATAGCAAAAAGCTTAACAGAAGTAAGAGCTCTGTCAAAAATTATTAACCCTGATTTTATAAATAATATAAAACTAAAAGAGGCTCTAAACTTAGAAGTAGAGCGATTTAATAGGTTAAACTATATTGATGCTAAGTTAACAATTACAGGAGAAGAACAAGAGATTAATCAAAAACACGGAATTGTTATTTTTAGAATTCTTCAAGAGTTTTTTTCTAATACTATAAAGCATTCTAAGGCATCTAAATTAGACGTGTTTTTGAGTTATAAAGAAGATTCAATAGAGGTGAAAGCTCAAGATAATGGGGTAGGGTTTGATATGGAAAGAGCTAGGTTAAAAGGTTTAGGACTACAAAACATAAAAGCAAGAGCTAAACTAATTAACGCAGAGACCAAGTTTATGTCAGAGCCCCAAAAAGGCACAAGTTTAATAATAAATTACTATATTTAAAGAACCTTAGTGTATTTCCCCAACAACTAATAACCAATATAACCCACGAAATTATGAAATACTCAGTTGTTGTTGTAGATGATCATACGTTATTGTCACAAGCTATTGAAGGTATGGTAAATACTTTTGATAAATTTAAGGTGCTTTACACTTGCAAAAACGGTAAAGAAGTCGAAGAAAAGTTTTTAGCATCACCTAAAAATATACCAGATTTAGTTTTAGTGGATGTTAATATGCCAGTGATGAATGGTATTGAGACTACAGAATGGATAGTAAACAATTATCCTCAAGTTCATGTTATGGCATTGTCTGTAGAAGATGCTGACGGTACTATTTTAAAAATGTTAAAAGCTGGTGCTGTAGGGTATTTGTTAAAAGATACCAAAAAAGAAATTTTAGAGAAAGCGTTGTTAGAAATGATGGACAACGGATTTTATCACACCAAAAATGTAACCACGTTATTATTAGACTCTGTTTCAGGAAAGAACTCACGAAATAACCTAGCGTTTAAGGATAACGAAATAACTTTTATGAAGTTAGCATGCTCTGAATTGACATATAAAGAGATTGCTGAAAAAATGTTTTTAAGTCCAAAAACAATTGATGGTTATCGAGATAGTCTATTTACAAAGTTAAATGTAAGAAATAGAGTGGGCTTAGTTATGTATGCCATAAAAAATAAAATTTACACTCCGTAATTTTATGCTTAAATTTGCAGCATGGAAGAAACAAATAGACAGCGAAAAATAGCAGGAGTGTTGCAACAGGATTTGGTAGACGTTTTACAACGTGCTGCTCAAGATGGAATGAAGGGAGTGATTATATCGGTTTCTAAAGTTTCTGTTACTGCCGATTTGGGAGTAGCAAAAGTATACTTAAGTGTATTCCCTTCAGAAAAAAGAGATGAAATTATTGAAGGAGTAAAATCTAATACACCTTTAATTCGTCATGAATTAGCACAACGAACAAAAAATCAATTACGAAGAATGCCAGAATTGTTGTTCTTTGGAGATGATAGTTTGGATTATATTGAGGATATTGATAAGTCTTTAAAAGGAGAAGATGTCGACCCAATAAAAAATCCAGATGTTTTGCCTCGTCGTCAAAAACGTTAATAATTTTTGTTACTTTGGCTAGCTAAATTTATGAATGTTTGAACTTTCCTTTATACATAGCTAAGAGATACTTATTTTCTAAAACAAGTACTAATGCAATAAATATAATCACAGCAATAGCTGTTTTTGGTGTTGTAGTTGGTACGTTGGCATTGTTTGTTGTATTGTCTGGTTTTTCAGGATTAAAAACGTTTAGTGATTCATTACTTAATGCTTCTGATCCCGATATAAAAATTACCGCATCTAAGGGAAAGACTTTTCTGTATTCTCAAAAAATAGATAGTGTTTTACACCAAAATAAAGACATAGAAGCTGCATCAAAAGTAGTGGAAGAGCGTGTGTTTTTAAAATACAAAAACAAAGAGCACATAGCTCAAATTAAAGGTGTTGATTCTAATTATTCAAAAATTATTCCGACTGATTCTTTGCTGACAGTAGGTACTTGGATTGATGAAGAATATAAGAATACAGCAGTAGTAGGATATGGAATATCGTATAAACTATCACTGGGTATTTTTAATTTTGGGGAAGCACTTCAAATTTTAGTGCCTAAACCAGGAAAAGGGTTTATTAATGCTAATAATGCTTTTCGATCTGTTTCCACACAAATAGTAGGTGTATATACAGGGTCGGAAGAGTTTCAGAACAAATATGTGTTTACTGAAACTTCACTTGCTCAGGAACTATTAGGATATAACGATAACCAAATTACAGGAGTTGAACTTCGTTTAAAAAAAGACGTAGACTTTAATACATTTCAAGAGAATTTACAAACTATTTTAGGAGATGAATTAAAAGTACAAACACGTGCGCAGTTAAACACGTTGTATTACAAGGTAATTAATACAGAAAACTTTATCTCGTATCTAATCTTTACGTTAATTGTTGCTATTGCTTTGTTTAATGTGATAGGGTCAATCATTATGATGATTATCGATAAACGTCAAAACCTAAAAACGCTGTTTAATTTAGGAAGTAGTATAGACGACATAAAAAAGATATTTGTACTGCAAGGTTTCTTATTAACACTTGTAGGAATGGGAATAGGAATTGTTTTGGGTGTAATCCTGGTAATCATACAGCAACGTTTTGAGTTGCTAATGATTACACAAAATCTAGCATATCCGGTAGAGTTTAAGTGGTTAAACTTACTAGTAGTAGTTGTTACAATTTCAGCTTTAGGATATTTAGCAGCAAAAATTGCAAGTTCTAGAATTTCAAAAAGTTTTATTGAACGATAAGCTTTTATTTACCCTATTTCAGGAATCGTTGCATTTCCAAACTTAGCTTGTACCTCGTCAAAAGCTGCAAAAACATCTTTAGGATCGTCAGAAGTAACCATTTTCATTCTGTGTTCTTTAAAATGTGGAATTCCCTTAAAATAGTTTGTATAGTGTCTTCTTGTTTCTACAACACCTAAATGTTCACCTTTCCAGTCAATAGACATTTCTAAATGACGACGAGCCATATCAACACGTTCAGAAATTGTTGGTTTAGATAAATGTTCGCCAGTTTTAAAATAATGTTTTACCTCATTAAAAAACCAAGGATATCCAATAGAAGCACGACCAATCATACAGCCATCTAATCCGTATTTGTCACGCATTTCCATGGCTTTTTCAGGAGAATCAACATCCCCATTTCCAAACACAGGAATATGCATTTTTGGGTTGTTTTTTACTTCAGCAATTGGAGCCCAGTCAGCATTACCCTTGTACATTTGAGCACGCGTACGCCCATGAATAGAGATTGCTTTACAGCCGACATCTTGCAAACGTTCGGCAACTTCAACAATTCGAATAGAATCATGATCCCAACCCAAACGAGTTTTTACAGTAATAGGTAAGTTGGTGTGTTTAACCATTGCTTCGGTAAGTTTTACCATCAAGTCGATATCCTTTAAAATTCCAGCCCCAGCTCCTTTAGAAACTACTTTTTTTACTGGGCAACCAAAATTGATATCAATAATATCTGGATTCGTTTTTTCAACAATCTCGACCGAACGTAACATAGAATCTAAATTTGCACCAAAAATTTGAATACCCACAGGGCGTTCTTTTTCGTAAATATCTAGCTTCATTACACTCTTAGCTGCATCACGAATCAATCCTTCCGAAGAAATAAATTCAGTATACACTACATCAGCACCATTTTCTTTGCATAAAGCTCTAAATGGTGGATCACTCACATCTTCCATTGGCGCTAATAATAGCGGAAAATCAGGAAGTTCTATGTTACCTATTTTTACCATACCTTAAATTATGATGCAAAGTTAGGTTTATTTTTTGTGAGATTAAAAAACTCTAACAATATTAAACCCAAAAGCTACATCGTTAAACCAATCGCCTCTAGTTCTTGTTAAAAAACCAGAGTCATTACTGGCTCTTGAATTTGTAAATATTAATTGGAATACATGTCCACCTGTTTCTATGTCAAACCCAATTGTAAACGGATCTTTATATATAGAATCTTCATGACGATTAATATTTAGACCATAATCAGCATTAATACTCATTCTTTTGCTAATTTTTAATCGTCCTCCTACACCGACAATAAACCGATTAAGATTGGTATCGTTAGTTTGTATAAATTGTTGAAGATTGTTTTGACGAACAAAAGTGGGAGCTATTAGTAGTGATAAGTTTTTAGTTATTCTTCTTGAAGCTAAAATTTGAGCAGTTATGCTCACTCTATCCTTGAACTCTAAAGTTGGAAAATCTGAAGTTTTAGACTGTGTCTCAATATCGGTTGAAATATATCCTACTATATTTAAAGGAAATGTAGAGCTTTGTTTCTTAATACTAAGCTTTGTTGAACCAGAATAAGTTTTTTCATAGGAATCCCTACTCAAACTGAATTGAATACCATCCCAGAAGCTATAAACAAATTGAATTTTGGTATTAGCATCGTCTAAACCAAAAAAATTATCTAAACCACTAGAAAAAGGAGAAAATCTGTGTGCTACTATAAAGAAAAAGTCTCCTTTTCCAGCTATTTTAGTAGATTGCAAGTTGCCTATTTGTACAGCTTTAAATGCAGGTAGTTCGTAACTAGAATCTGCTTTTGTTTCGTTTTTTAGTTCATTTAGTAAATCATCTTGTGAAAAGGAATAGCTTATTGACAAGAGAAATAATAAGATGAGTGTTTTTTGCTTAGTCATTTGTGGTTTTTTTAATAATACATTGGTTAACTTTTAACTCCTCTAATAAATCATCATAGCCTATAACCACTCCTTTAATAGTGATAGGTTGGTTAATGGTTAGTAATTTGAAATTAACATCTTTTCTAAATTGACAATAGATGGATTTATCGATGATAACCCCTTCAGTATCTATAGAAGAAACATTTCCTGTTAAAATAACTGTTTTGTTGAGCCAAGGTTTTATGTCTTGTTTTAACGAGGTGAAAAAAAGTGAAGCTTCGCCGTTAAATTCAGCGTTTAATTCTTCTGTAGTTTTATGGGACTTATAGATGTAGTTAAAAAAAATAGTAGTTCCTAACAGTAGAAAAATAACGCTAGGGATTAGCCATTTTTTATTTTTTTTCAAAAAGCTCATAGTTTATGGTTATAATAACTGATTTAGCTATTTTATTTCTAACGATGCTAGGTATTTTAATCTTAAAATCCTGTGGTTTTACCGAAAAGGTAGAGTTTAAAAATATTTTATTTCCAGTTTTTATAATCTTAGCAGTAGTAATAATCTCCTTGTCAATACCCCTAACATTAAGAATTCCAGTAATTTTATATTCTTTTTCAGAAACTATTTCATCTATATTAAAATCATGGATTTTCCCTTTGAAAGTAGCTTTTGGGTACTTATCTGAGTTCATGTAGTTTTCATTAAAATGTTCTTGCATCAAAGCAAGTCTAAACCTAAAAGCCTTAATCAATAAAAGAGAAGCAATTTCTCCGGTTTCTGTATTTAAAATTACCGAGGTACTTTTGTTTTTAGCTTCTACAGGTTCAAAAGTATCAACCGATGCTTTAAATTCAGTGTTGCCCGTGCGGGTGTAATATTTTTGGCAAAAAATATTCTGAGAAAGAAATAATAAAATTATAAGCAAACTTTTCATAAATTAATAAAATATGAAATTTAATCCTTTAATATAAATATAGTTAATTTTTTTAAATTACTGGCATTTAATTTGTTACGAGTGTTTTGTGTGCTTTGATTTTTGGAGCTTACTTATTGCAAAATTGTTCTTTTTAAGTAATTACGTATATTTCGCTTTTTAACTCACAAACTTTTTTATTGGAACTCCCTTTTGAACCTACTTTATTTGGTTATACGGTTAACATTCATCTTGTTTTAGAATATTTAGCGTTCTTTTTAGCCTTTCGTTATTATGTTTTCTTACGTAAGAGAAAGAAAGATTATATTTCTTCTAATAATAGGTTGTCAATTATTTTAGGAGCCGCAGCTGGAGCTTTAATTGGTTCCCGACTAGTGGGAGTATTAGAAAACCCAATAGTCACTTTTTCTACAGAAAACATCATTCAATTATTGAATGTAAAAACTATTATGGGAGGTTTGTTTGGAGGTTTATTAGGTGTAGAAATTGCAAAAAAAATAATAGGAGAAACAAAATCTTCTGGTGATCTGTTTGTGCTGCCAATAATTGTGGGAATTTTTATAGGAAGAATAGGGTGTTTTCTTTCTGGAATTAATGAATTTACCTATGGAAGAGAAACTGCTTCTTTTTTAGGTATGGATTTAGGAGATGGAGTGTTAAGGCATCCAGTTGCATTATATGAGCTGGTGTTTTTAGTAGGGTTATTCATCAGTTTAAAATACATACAAAGGAAATACTTATTACAATCTGGAGAACTTTTTAAGCTTTTTATGTTAGCTTATTTTGGTTTTCGCTTTTGTATAGAGTTTTTAAAACCCAATACTTTTTTAATTTTCGGTTTAAGCACTATTCAAATACTATGTATAGTTTGTTATGTATATTACATAGGTAAAAGTTGTAAACTTCTCACAGTTTAAGTTATTTCCCTTTTCGTTTGGTCTCACTTTAATAGTTGTTTTTATCTATGTAAGAAAATGTTTCCATACTTGATATGGGAAGGTTTTTGTATATTCCCAAGCCTAATTTTGGGTTAATTTACTAGTTAAGGAAGATGTACTCTTGGTAACTTCCTTTAGGAATTTAAAGCAATAAAAAATTTATGAAATCAGAAACTGAGCAATTTATAATAGAAAATTTCAAAGAGAGTAAAGATTTTCTTATAAAATTTTATGGTACAGAAGTGCCACTTTTTTATGAAAAGTATAAAAGAGCCCAAGGGTGTAATCCTAGTATAAATTTGTTTAAGTCATTGTTTATTTTCCCTCTTCATGGTTTTGAAGAAGTGAAATATAAAAGTGATAGAACTCAATATTTTGACGCAGCAAGACCTTCAATGTTAGAGATGTCAGATGATTTATTTTCTGGTTTGGCTCCATGTGAAGCTGTCACATTAATATCTCCATTAAATTATATAGGGATTGATGGGTGTGGGGGAGACTTTTTCGCTAATTTCTCTTCTGTTGATGAGTCAATTTATCATACTTGGGAAGAATATGATGGTTTTAGTCTTATAAAAGATACGTTATCTTCTATGATTGAAAGAGCTAGTAATCCAGTAAAAGAGTTATACCAATTAATGCTTGTTGAGTATAAAAATGAAATTGAGAATTTTACTTATTGTAAAGCTGAAGACCAATTTGATCTTGTCAACCTAGAAATGGGTTTAGGGATGAGTGACTTAGCTCTTTTGATTTATTCAGGTAATAAAAAGAATGATATTCATTTAACTTACTCTCAAGATTATTTTGAATATTATTTCAACGATCCTAAAAGTGAGTATTTTAATTTTGATAATGCAGTGTCAATTTTAAATAGTAAACTAGCAATGGTCTACTATAGTTTTTATTTCGCTCGAAAAAAGAAAAAACTTAAAAAACTATTAAATGTTACGACTAAAGTAAAAGGACAAAACTTAAAATTTCTTCGCAATTATTTTGAGAAAATTATTGATACTAAATGGGAAAAATCTGAAGGAATTTATATAGCTAAAAAAGATTTTAAACCAAGAAATTAATGATGTTAGTTTTACAACAAAAGTACACTTACAAAGAGTTTCATAGCTTTTTAGCAATACCTTTAACTTCATAAACTTATAATTTTAAAAAAATGCCAGAAAGAAAATATAACTACTACGATTTTACATTGAGTTTATGCTCTGAATGTTTAAAAAGAGTAGATGCCAAAATTGTATTTGAAGATGACAAGGTTTATATGCTTAAGCGTTGTAGAGAGCATGGAAGTTCAAAAGTGTTAATAGCTGATGATATTGAGTATTATAAAAATATCAGAAACTATAACAAACCTAGTGAAATGCCCTATACGTTTAATACAAAAACAGCTTATGGATGTCCTTACGATTGCGGATTATGTCCAGATCATGAACAGCATTCATGTTTAACCGTTGTTGAGGTTACAGATAGATGTAATTTAACTTGCCCTACTTGTTATGCAGGTTCATCACCTACTTACGGACGCCATCGAACACTAGAAGAAGTAAAAGCGATGTTAGATGCTGTGGTGAAAAATGAAAAAGAACCTGATGTGGTACAAATCAGTGGAGGAGAACCAACGATACATCCACAATTTTGGGAAATTTTAGATTATGCAAAATCACTTCCTATTCGGCATTTAATGTTGAATACTAACGGTATTAAAATAGCGAAAGATGTTGCTTTTGCTGAACGATTGAAAACCTATACACCAGATTTTGAAATTTACTTACAGTTTGATTCTTTCGAAGATAGTGTATTGAGAGAGTTAAGAGGAGCAGACTTGAATGAAATTCGCAAAAAAGCAATTGAAAACTTGAATAAGTTAAATCTATCAACAACCTTGGTAGTTACGCTTCAAAAAGGATTAAATGATCACGAAATAGGTAAAGTAATTGATTATGCCTTGCAGCAAAAGTGTGTGAGAGGAGTTACGTTTCAACCAACACAAATAGCAGGAAGGTTAGAAAGTTTCAACCCTGAAACAGATAGAATGACGCTTACTGAAGTTAGAAGAAAAATAATGGAACAAACAGATGTTTTCAACGCTGACGATTTAATTCCAGTACCGTGTAATCCTGATGCTTTGGTTATGGGGTATGCTCTTAAGTTGGGAGGAGAAGTGTTTCCGTTAACTAGATATATTAATCCCAATGATTTGTTAGATAATAGTAAAAACACCATTATTTATGAGCAAGATGAAGCGCTACACGGAAAAATGATAGAGTTATTTAGTACAGGGAATTCTGTTGAAGTAGCAGAAGAAAATTTGAAATCAATAATGTGTTGTTTACCAAATATTGATGCACCAGAGTTAGGGTACGATAATTTATTTAGAGTGATAATCATGCAGTTTATTGATGCTTATAATTTTGATGTACGAGCTGTAAAAAAATCATGCGTGCATATAGTAGACAAAGGCAATAAAATTATTCCTTTTGAGACGATGAATCTCTTTTATAGGGATGATAAAAAAGAGTATTTAGAAAAGTTAAGACAAGAAATATAAGAAAAAGGATATGGTATTTTTAGAAGTAGGTGACCTTTCAGGTCTATTCGTAATTATAGGCTTAATTATGTTTGGTCCACCAGTGTTACTAGCTGTTATTGGAGCAGCTATTAGAAAAAAAAGTAAAACAGCTTCAAAAATATTTTACATACTGGCTGTTTTGTATTTGATAATTGGATTAGGTATATGTGGAGGTGTGCTTAGTTAAATAGGTTAAAGAGGATGTTTAATTTTCGCTATTTATTTTGTTTGTAGTAGCCTGCAAATAAAGTATCTTTGCAAATTACAAGTAGTTAGAATTACGACGAATGAATCCATTCTAGATATTGAGCTAATAAAAGTTTTATGTCACATGTCTAGAAATGGCTTGAGAAACTTTATATTGAATGAAGAACATTAGAAATTTTTGCATAATTGCACATATTGATCATGGTAAAAGTACCCTTGCAGATAGATTGTTAGACTATACAGGGTCGGTTACTGAGCGTGAAAAACAAAATCAGTTACTTGATAACATGGATTTAGAACGTGAACGTGGAATTACCATTAAGTCACACGCTATTCAGATGGACTATGTTTATGAAGGTGAAGATTATATATTAAATCTCATTGACACTCCAGGTCACGTAGATTTTTCTTATGAAGTTTCTCGCTCTATTGCAGCATGTGAAGGAGCATTGCTAATTGTAGATGCGGCACAAAGTATACAAGCACAAACTATTTCTAACTTATATCTAGCGTTAGAAAATGATTTGGAAATTATTCCAGTATTAAATAAAGTAGATTTGCCTTCAGCAAACCCAGAGGAAGTAACAGATGATATTGTTGATTTATTAGGGTGTGAGCCAGAAGATGTAATTCACGCAAGTGGAAAAACTGGTTTTGGAGTAGATAATATTTTAAAGGCAATTATTGAAAAAATTCCTGCACCGAGTGGAAATCCCGATGCACCTTTAAAAGCATTGATTTTCGATTCAGTATACAATTCGTATCGTGGAATTGAAACCTACTTTAGAGTAATTGATGGTTCTATTAAAAAGAATCAACAAATAAAGTTTATGGCTACAGGTAGACAGTATGGAGCCGATGAGGTAGGAACTTTAAAACTAAGCCAAGTTGTAAAAAACGAAATTAAAACTGGAGATGTAGGTTATTTAATTACAGGAATTAAAGCAGCGAAGGAAGTAAAAGTAGGAGATACTATTACCGATTTTGCCAATCCAACTACTGATAGAATTGAAGGATTTGAAGATGTAAAACCAATGGTATTCGCAGGAATTTACCCTGTAGATACTGAAGATTACGAGGAACTACGTGCTTCAATGGAAAAGCTACAATTAAATGATGCTTCCTTAGTTTTTCAACCAGAAAGTTCAGCAGCACTTGGTTTTGGTTTCCGATGTGGATTCTTAGGAATGTTACACATGGAAATTATTCAAGAGCGTCTAGAACGTGAATTTAATATGACGGTAATTACTACGGTTCCTAACGTAAGTTACCATGCATTCACAAAGAAAAACCCTGATGAAGTTATTATCGTAAATAACCCATCAGATTTACCAGACCCATCAAAGTTAGATAGGGTAGAAGAACCATTTATCAAAGCTTCAATCATTACAAAGGCCGATTTTGTAGGACAAGTAATGTCGCTTTGTATTGAAAAACGCGGACAAATTGTAAATCAAACCTATTTAACTCCTGAGCGAGTGGAGTTAATTTTTGATATGCCGTTGGCAGAAATCGTTTTTGATTTTTACGATAGATTAAAAACAGTATCTAAAGGATATGCGTCGTTCGATTACCATCCAATAGGAATGCAAAAGTCAAAGTTAGTTCGTGTAGATATGCTACTTAATGGACAAATAGTTGATGCGCTTTCAGCTCTATTACACGATAGTAATGCGTATTCAATAGGAAAACGTATTTGTGAGAAGTTAAAAGAACTGATTCCAAGACAACAATTTGATATTCCTATTCAAGCAGCAATTGGAGCAAAAATTATTGCTCGTGAAACTGTAAAAGCTTTACGTAAAGATGTAACTGCAAAATGTTATGGAGGAGATATCTCTCGTAAACGTAAATTATTAGAGAAGCAGAAAAAAGGTAAAAAGCGTATGCGTCAAGTAGGAAATGTAGAAATTCCACAGCAAGCGTTTATGGCAGTGTTGAAGTTGAATGACTAGTTTTTAGAAATTAGAATAGATAAACAAGAACATATAAAATCCCCGTTTTGATGAAATCAAAACGGGGATTTTATATTAGATTATCAAATTTCCAAATTGTTACATTGAATTTTAATCCCTATTTCCTAAAACTTGTAAAGCCCAATACAATAGCATTGCTAAAGAACCTAGAGCAGCTACTAAATACGTTCTTGCAGCCCACTTTAAAGCGTCTTTAGATCCAGCTAGTTCTTCACGAGTAACCATGTTTTTATTTTCTAACCAAGCTAAGGCTCTATTACTTGCATCATATTCAACAGGTAAAGTTATAAAACTAAAAATGGTACCTAAAGCCATAAAAGCTAAACCAGCTAGTGCTATATAAAAACCAATACCCGTACTACCAGAAGCAGCACCAAAAGCAATACCACCAATCACCATCCATTGAGAAAAACGAGAAGTAATACTTACCATAGGCACTAGTTTAGATCGCATTTGTAAATATTCATAAGCTCTAGCATGCTGTACAGCGTGTCCAACTTCGTGTGCAGCAACAGCAGCTGCGGCAGCATTTCGTTGGTTGTACACAGCTTCACTTAAGTTTACAGTTTTGTTTTGTGGATTATAATGATCTGTTAACCTACCAGGTGTAGAAATCACCTGAACATCGTAAATACCGTGATCAGCTAGCATTTTTTGTGCAATTTCTGCACCACTCATTCCGTTTCGTAAATGAACTTGAGAGTATTTTTTAAACTTGCTTTTTAACGTATTACTCACTAACCAACTGAAAAGAGATATAATACCAATTAGAATATAAAATCCTATCATAATCTATATAGTTTTAAAATTTTGTATCATTTTTGTTGGTTAAATTTACAACATAAATTATTCCAAATTATTAACGGTATAAAAAAATGTCAAAATGGCAAATCAACCTAAAATTTTAATAGTTTACACAGGCGGAACTATTGGTATGGTTAAAGACTATAATACTGGCGCACTAAAAGCGTTTGATTTTAGTCAAATCTCAAGTAAAATCCCAGAATTACAGCAGCTTAATTGCGAAATTAATACGATATCGTTTGATGAACCAATTGATTCATCAAACATGAGTGTACATTACTACATACAAATAGCAGATATAATTTCCGATAATTATGACAAGTTTGACGGATTTGTAGTGCTAACAGGCTCAGACACCATGTCGTATACATCGTCAGCAATAAGCTTTATGTTTGAAAATTTACAAAAGCCTGTGATTTTTACGGGATCACAATTACCTATTGGAGATTTACGCACAGATGCTAAAGAAAATTTAATTACATCTATACAAGTTGCATCGGCCTATGAAAATGGCAAACCAGTGATTCAGGAAGTAGGATTATATTTTGAATATAAATTATATAGAGCAAACAGAACTACAAAAATAAATGCTGAACAATTCGAAGCTTTTGCTTCTATGAATTATCCACCACTAGCAGAAAGTGGAGTGCATTTAAATTTTAATTACCCATTACTACTAAAGCCAGAGGAGAATAAGAAAGATTTAGTAGTGAGAAAGAATTTAGATAATCATGTAGTTATTTTAAAGTTATTCCCTGGTATAACAGAGTCTGTAGTGAGAAGTTTTATGAATATTCCAGATTTAAAAGGAATTATTTTAGAGACCTACGGATCAGGAAACGCACCAACTGAAAAATGGTTTGTTGATTTGTTGGAAGAATCAGTAAATAAAGGAATTTATATTGTTAATGTAACTCAATGTAAAGGAGGAAGTGTAATTTTAGGACATTATGAAACAAGTTCGGAATTAAAACGAATTGGTATTGTTGATGGTAAGGATATTACAACAGAAACAGCCATAGCCAAAATGATGTATTTGTTAGGAGAAAAGCTTTCAAAAGAAGAATTTACGCATTATTTTCAAACACCACTTAGAGGAGAAATGGCTTAGTTTGTAAATAAATCGTTAATTTTGTGCTTGTAACTGCTTGAAATACTATAGAAAAGAGTTAAAAAAGGTGTGGTTAATAGAAATCCTATAGATTTTTTTTAATGTACCAACATTTTTTTGTTACTTGCCACTCTGTAAAATTAAAAGCGTAATAAGTACAAGTAAAGAATTACTTATTTGTAAAAAAATAAGATATTCATAGTAAAATTTGTATTTTTAACCCGTTAACTATTTAAAATTAATTATAACAAAATGAAAAAAGTAGTAAATATCCTAACTATTACAGGATTTATGTTTTTAGGAGCTATTCAATCAACTTATGCTCAAGAAGCTGAGAAAACTTTTCACCAAGAGTTAAAGCAACGTTTTATTGAAGGAGACCCTAAGTTTATGGGAATTGTATTGGTAGCCTTAATTTTAGGTTTAGCTATTGCAATTGAAAGAATTATTTATTTAAACATGGCTACAACTAATACTAAAAAATTAGTAGCTAGCGTTGACGAAGCATTAAGTTCAGGTGGTGTAGAAGCTGCTAAAGAAGTTTGTAGAAATACAAAGGGTCCTGTTGCCTCTATCTTTTACCAAGGTTTAGAAAGAGCTGATGAAGGATTAGATGCTGCTGAAAAAGCTGTAGTAGGATACGGTGGAGTACAAATGGGATTATTAGAGAAAAACGTTTCTTGGTTATCTTTATTTATCGCATTAGCACCAATGTTAGGATTCATGGGTACTGTAATTGGTATGATTGATGCATTTGATAGAATTGCTGTAGCAAACGATATCTCTCCAGCGGTAGTAGCAGGTGGTATTAAAATTGCATTATTAACAACAGTATTTGGTCTTATCGTAGCGATTATTTTACAAATTTTCTATAACTACATTATTTCGAAGATTGATAGTATCGTTAACAACATGGAAGACGCATCTATCTCTTTAATCGATTTATTAGCTAAGTATAAAAAATAATCAATCAATATGAATAGTAAAATATTAACATTACTAGTAGCTGCAATTTCACTAATCGGTGCTGCATTGTTCTTAAATGTAGCAAGAATAGATAAAGAAGATGTAGAAGCAGTATCAAGTGCTGTTTCTCCTTTAGTAACTTATTCTTACTGGTTGTTGATTGGAGTGGTAGTAACAGCAGTTGCAGCCTCAATGTGGGGGATGTTTAAAAACCCTGCAGCATTAAAAAAGGTATTATTAGGTGTTTTAGCATTAGCAGTTCTTTTTGCTGTATCTTATTTCTTGTCTTCAGATGCACAAGTAATTGGAGCAGATGGAGGAGAATTAGCAGCTCAAGGAAGTACATCTAAATGGGTAGGAACAGGAATTACATACAGCGTTATCCTAGGAGCAATAGCTGGTGCATTCTTTGTTTGGGATTTATTAAAAGGAATCGTTAAATCGTAAGTTAATATGGCAAGAAGAGAAAACCCAGAAATTAATGCAGGTTCGATGGCAGATATTGCCTTCTTGCTACTTATCTTTTTCCTTGTAACAACTACAATGGATGTTGATTCAGGTATCCCTAAAAAGTTAGCTGAAAAAACTGATGTAAAGCCACCAATCATTAAAGAAAAAAATATTTTTCAAGTTAGCATCAACCGAAATAATCAACTTTTAGTTGAAGATCAGGCAATGGAGTTGAAAGACTTAAAGGATGCTGCTATTAAATTTATTGATAACGGTGGAGGTATTGGTAACCCAATGCCAGGAATGGAAGCAGGAACTACTTGTAATTACTGTAAAGGTGATAAAGATCCTGAATCATCAGATCATCCAACTAAAGCAGTAATCTCTGTTGAAAGTGATAGAGGTACTGAATATGGTACGTATGTGGCTGTGCAAAATGAGTTGTTAAGAGCTTATACAGAGTTACGTAACAGATTATGCCAAGAAAAATATGGTATGAGCTTTACTGAGTTAGAACAAGCTTTTAAAGACAGTGCAAGAAAAGATGAGTCATTAAGAAAGAAAGTTGAAGATATTAAGGCGAGTTACCCTCAAATTATTTCTGATACAGACCCAACAAATGTTCAATAATAGTAAAACAATAGAGTATGTCTAAATTTAAAAAGAAGAAAAAAGGATTGCCAGCAGTATCTACGGCATCTTTACCAGATATTGTTTTTATGTTATTATTCTTCTTCATGGTAACTACTACTATGAGAGAAACAGATTTACAAATTGATTCACCTCGTTTACCAAGTGCAAGCGAAGTAAAAAAACTTGAACGTAAAAGTTTAGTGAGTACAATTTATGTTGGTAAAGCTAAAGACCCAAAGTATGGTACAGGATATAACAGAATACAATTAAACGACAAAATAGCTACACCAGATGAAGTACCGTCGTTCATTTATCTTGAAAGAGATAATGTTTCTGAAGCAGAAGTACCTTTTATGACAACTTCAATAAAAGCAGATAGAGAATCGAGTGTAGGTACATTAGCCGATATTCGTGAAAAGTTAAGAGATGTTAACGCTCTTAAATTAAGTTTATCTACTCACAAAGGAGATGTTATTAAGAAGTAATTACTTTTAAATAAAACAAAAAGAGCAATCGTTAGATTGCTCTTTTTTTATACAAAAAAAGCTATATTTATCGTTAGATAATTATCTATGAAGTACATCGTAAGTTTTTTAATGTCTTTTCTGTCGTTAAGTGTTTTTTGTCAGAAAGATTCTTTACAGTTGGGTGATAAGTATTGGGAAGATCAGTTGTATATTGATATTACATATAACTTATTACATAATCAACCTGAAGAATTAGGTAGGACAGGTTTCTCATATGGGTTGGCAGCAGGTTATATGAAAGATATACCTTTTAATAGAAATGGGAAAACAGCTATTGCTATAGGATTAGGATATAACTATGACTCATTTAGTCATGAATTAAAAGTGTTAGAAGGAAATGTAAAAGAGTATGAAACTGATCCTGACATTTCATCCAATAAAATAAAACTTCACAATTTAGAAATGCCTATTCAGTTTAGATGGCGATCTTCAGATGCAAACACGTATTCATTTTGGCGTTTTTATGCGGGTTTTAAAGTCTCTTATAATATAAGTAATAGCTTTCGATACGATTCACCAACAGGAAGAGTTAGTTTTTCTAATGTTGAAAAATACAATAAGTGGCAAACAGGCTTAACTTTGTCCGCAGGTTATGGTACATTTAATTTCCATGTATATTACGGATTGTCACCTATGTTTAAAAATGTAACTCTAAATGGAAAATCAATAGATAGTAAAATAGTTAAATTAGGCTTAAGCTTTTATTTACTATAATACATAATAAGCAATAAAAGGGCTAAATAAGCCAATAAAAAAGCCTAAGTATACTTCTCTTACTTTATGAGCTTTTAAATGTAATCTGGAGCTTGCAAGAAGACCAGCTAAAAAAATAAAAGCTATAATAATTGGCAGAACATAAACAGCTTGTATTTGTTGAAATAATAAGAAATATCCAACTGCAACTCCCATGGATAACAAATGGAGGCTTCCTTTAATTTTAAAAGGAAATAGCAAGTAAATAAAACCTAAACCAAATACAGTTCCGTAAAAGAGGTAGCTAATGTCTTTTACAATACTCATACTAGCAAACATTTTTCCTAAAATCAAAAATAAAGTCATCATAAAGAAAATTGGAAATTTTCTTTCGTTGATACTATGTACCCGAAAAGACTTTATATAACCAATAGACTTTAAGAAAATTAGCAAAAGCATAGGTATAAGGTATGTAGCAACAAAAACTATTGCTAATATTGTGTATTGCTGTTGTCTGTTTAAACTTATTGGTGAAAGCAAGAAATACAATATAATCCCTATAGTAGGCATTACAATAGGATGAAGAATGGTTGATATGAATTTATGCCAGCGCATTAAATTTCTTTACGTAATCTTGCGACAGGAATGTCTAATTGTTCACGATACTTAGCAACTGTTCTTCTAGCGATGGGGTATCCTTTTTCTTTTAAAATTTTAGATAATTTTTCATCGGTAAGAGGTTTTCGTTTGTCTTCCTCTGTAATTACTGTTTCTAAAATTTTCTTAATTTCTCTAGTTGAAACATCTTCTCCTTGGTCGTTTTTCATCGATTCAGAAAAGAACTCCTTAATTAATTTTGTACCATAGGGAGTAGAAACATATTTGCTGCTAGCGACACGAGAAACAGTTGATACATCCATACCAATTTCGTCAGCAATATCTTTTAAAATCATGGGTTTTAACTTACGCTCATCACCTGTTAAAAAATATTCTTCTTGACGATGCATAATCGCATTCATTGTTACTAAAAGGGTCTGCTGACGCTGTTTTATAGCATCAATAAACCATTTTGCAGCATCTAATTTTTGCTTTATAAAGAGTACAGCATCTTTTTGAGATTTAGTTTTCTCTTTAGAGTCTTGATACCCTTTTAACATATTGTTGTATTCTCTAGAAACATGCAATTCTGGAGCGTTACGAGCATTTAAAGTTAAATCTAAGTTCCCATCAATAATTTTAATTGAGAAATCAGGAACTATTTGTTCTGCTATTTTATTATTTCCAGCGTATGAACTTCCAGGTTTTGGGTTTAGTTTGCTTATTTCGCTAATAACCTCTTTTAATTGTTCTTCAGAAATATTGAATTTTTCTAGAAGTTTCTTGTAGTGTTTTTTCACAAAATGATCAAAAGCTTCTTCTAAAATTCTTATTGCTAATGCTCTACTTTCATTTTCAGATTTAGCTTTTAATTGAATAATTAAACACTCTTTTAAATTTAAAGCACCTACACCAGTAGGGTCTAATTTTTGAACAACATTTATTAAAACATTTTGTACTTTTTCCTCAGTAGTAAAAATATTTTGGGTAAAAGCTAAGTCGTCAACTAGATCTATAATATCTCTACGTATATAACCGCTATCATCAATACTGCCCACTAAAAATTCAGCAATGGCCCTTTCTTCTTCATCAATTCTAAATGTATTTAATTGATTTTTTAAAGATTGATGAAAGCTAGTACCAGCCGCATAAGGAACTTGTTTATCTTCATCATCTGAAGAATAGTTATTAGTTTGCGTTTTATAACTAGGGTATTCATCGTCACTTAAATACTCATCAATGTTTATATCTTCAGCATCTATTTTTTCATTGCCCGAATCGTCATAATCAACATCATTGGCTAAAGTATCCTCAAAATTTTCAGGTTCGTCTTTACCAGTATCTAATGCGGGATTTTCTTCAATTTCTTGTTTCAAACGCTCTTCAAAAGCTTGCGTAGGCAATTGAATTAACTTCATCAACTGTATTTGTTGTGGAGATAATTTTTGAAGTAATTTTTGATGTAAACTTTGTTTTAGCATATATACAAAGATATGAAATAGGACAAAAAAAATCGTCATTCGTAAAGGAATGACGATTGATATTTATAAGTTTTATGATTTTTTTAGAACTCTGCGTTTTGTGGTGTTCTTGGAAAAGGAATAACGTCACGAATATTGCTCATTCCAGTTGCAAATAAAACTAAACGTTCAAAACCTAAACCAAATCCAGAGTGTACAGCTGTACCAAATTTACGAGTATCTAAGTACCACCATAATTCTTCTTCAGGAATATTAAGTTCTGCCATTTTTTCTTTTAAAACATCTAAGCGTTCTTCTCTTTCAGAACCTCCTACCATTTCTCCAATTCCAGGAAATAATACATCCATAGCACGTACCGTTTTACCATCTTCATTTAAACGCATGTAAAATGCTTTTATATTTGCTGGATAATCGAATAAAATCACAGGACATTTAAAGTGCTTTTCAACTAAATAACGCTCATGTTCTGATTGTAAATCAACACCCCATTCGTTAACAGGGAATTGAAATTTCTTCTTCTTGTTAGGCTTAGAGTTTCTTAAAATGTCAATTGCTTCTGTATAGCTTACACGCTTAAAGTTATTGTCTACAACAAACTTTAATTTTTCAATTAAGCCCATTTCACTACGTTGTGCTTGAGGCTTTGTTTTTTCCTCTTGTGCTAAGCGATTGTCTAAGAAAGCTAAATCATCTTTACAGTTGTCTAATACATATTGTAATACATATTTAATAAAGTCTTCAGAAAGATCCATGTTAGCATCTAAATCGTTAAAAGCTACCTCTGGTTCAATCATCCAAAATTCTGCTAAGTGACGTGTAGTATTAGAGTTCTCAGCTCTAAAGGTAGGTCCGAAAGTATATATTTTACCTAATGCCATTGCATAGGTTTCACCTTCTAATTGACCAGAAACTGTTAGGTTAGTTTCTTTTCCAAAGAAATCTTTAGAATAATCAATTTCACCTTCTTCGTTTACAGGAGCTTTGTTTGCCTCAAATTGAGTTACTTTAAACATTTCACCAGCACCTTCAGCATCAGAACCAGTAATAATTGGAGTATTTACATAGTAAAACCCGTTTTGTTGGAAGTACTGATGTACTGCAAATGATAATGCAGAACGTAAACGCATTACAGCACTAAAAGTGTTAGTTCTTACACGTAAATGTGCATTTTCACGTAAAAATTCTAAACTATGTTTTTTAGGCTGAATTGGATATTCATCAGGATTTGAATCTCCTAAGATTTCCAAATTGCTTACTTGAATTTCTACTGTTTGCCCTTTACCTTGACTTTCAACCAAAGTACCTTGAATGCTTATAGCTGCCCCAGTATTTATTCTTTTTAATAAAGTTTCGTCGGTATTTTCAAAATCTACAACACACTGAATATTATTAATAGTAGAACCATCATTTAAAGCAATAAAACGATTGCTTCTAAAAGTTCTTACCCATCCTTTTACGTGTACTTCTTGTAAAAATTTGTCAGATTGCAATAAATCTTTAACGCTACTTCTTTTCATGTCTTTATATCTTCAATAAAATCAAGCAAAGATACTTTTTTGCTGTTAATTAGCAACAAAGAGACCCAAGAATAAAGAGTTAACTTTATAAGTTAGCTTTATAAAAAAAACAACCATATTTATTTAAAATGGTTGTTTTTGAATATTTAGTGTTAATTATATTTACTTGTCTTCTTTTGGAGGCAGTATTTTAAATTTAGTTTCTTTTAAAACTTTCTTATTAGCTATTCTTTTCTCAAAAGAAAGTAGAAGAGAAGGTAACAATAGTAAGTTTGAAACCATAGCTAATAATAATGTAATTGAAACTAGACCTCCTAATGCGATTGTACCTCCAAAACTTGAAACAGTAAATACTAAAAAACCGAAGAAAAGGACTATTGAGGTATAGAACATACTTACTCCAGTTTCTCTTAATGCTGAATAAACAGCAGGTTTTATTTTCCAGTTATTGGCTAGCAGCTCTTGTCTATATTTAGCTAAGAAGTGAATAGTATCATCTACCGAAATACCGAAGGCAATACTAAAAACTAAAATTGTTGAAGGCTTTATAGGTATATCAAAGAATCCCATCAACCCACCAGTAATTAATAAAGGAAGCATGTTAGGAATTAATGATATTAATATCATTTGAGGTGAACGGAACATCCACGCCATAAAAATAGATATTAATATAATAGCTAATGATAGCGAAATAACTAAGTTTTTAATTAAATAGTTGGTTCCTTTCAAAAACACTAATGCTTTACCTGTTAATGAAACGTCAAATTTCTCATCAGGGAATTGCTTATTGATTACAGCTTGTAGTCGTTCTTGGATAATATCCATTTTATCAGTACCAATATCTTTCATAAAAGTAGTGATACGCGCATAACGACCAGTGCTATCTACAAAGTTTTTTAGCATTCCAGAATTACTATTTGAGTTTTTAGTATAAGAAAAAATATAGCTCTTTTCTTGACTTGTTGGGAGTTGATAGTATTTAGGATTACCGTTGTAGTATGCTTGCTTAGAGTATTTTACAAGATTGGTTATAGATATAGGCTTGGACAATTCAGGGAAAGTTTCAATAGTTTCATTGAGTTTTTCCATCTTTTTTAAAGTAGAAAGCTTCATAACACCTTTTTCTCTCTTAGTGTCAATTAAAATTTCTAGAGGCATAATTCCCCCAAACTCATATTCAAAAAACTTAATGTCTTTATAAAACTGTTTTCCTTTAGGCATATCTTCAATCAAACTACCTGATACACGAATCATGTAAAGGCCAATCATACTTAAAATGATTATAGAAACAGTAGTGATATAAATGGCAATTCTTTGTTTTTTTACCATGCGTTCCATCCAAGAAACAACATTTCCCATCCATTTTTTTTCTAAATGGTTCAAATGTTTCTGCTCTGGAAGAGGCATAAAACTATATATAATTGGAATGATTAATAATGCTAGAACAAAAATACTGATGATGTTTACTGAGGCTAAAACACCAAACTCTCGCATTAGTCTACTTTTAACAAATATAAAAGTAGCAAAACCAGAAGCGGTAGTAATATTGGTCATTAATGTAGCATTTCCAACTTTTGAAATTACACGTTGTAAAGACTTTGCCTGATTTCCGTGTTTTTTTACTTCTTGCTGATATTTATTTATTAAAAAAACTGCATTAGGTACACCAATTACAATAATTAATGGTGGAATTAGAGCTGATAATACAGTAATCTCATAGCGGAATAATCCCATAAAACCAAAAGCCCATGTTACTCCAATGCTAACTACAAGTAGTGTAATAAAAGTGGCTCTAAATGAACGGAAAAAGAAGAAAAAGATAATGGCTGTTATTAATAATGCACCAACAACAAAAATACCCATTTCATCAGTAATGTTCTGAGAATTTAGGGTTCTGATGTAAGGCATACCAGAAACATGAATATCTATTTTTTGATCTTTTTCAAAAGAGTTTATCGTTGGAATTAGCACATCAAAAACAAAATCCTTACGTATAGGTGTATTTACAATATCTTTATTTAAATAAATAGCTGTTTGTAAAGTACCCTTGTCGTTGTATAGTAAGTTGTTATAAAACGGAAGCTTCTCAAAAAGTTGCTTCTTTATATTTTTTATCTCTTCATCGGTTGAAGGAGCTTCTTCAAAAAGTGGTTCAACAACAAATTTTCTTTGTTTTCTATCAGCTTTTAATTGTTGAACATCTGCAATAGAAACGGTAAAGTCTACCTGTGGTAAGCTGTCTAAATCTTTAACTAGCTTGTTCCATGCATTAAACTTAGTTGGTGTAAATATTGTAGAATCTTTTACTCCTAGGATAATGAGGTTACCTTCTTCACCAAAAATTTCTAAGAACTTGTTGTATTCAATATTTACCTCATGATCGGTAGGAAGTAAATTAGCTTCTGTGTAGGAGAAGCGCATATATTTCATCTGAGTGACTAAAAGCCCTGTAATTATAGCGATAGTAATTAAAACTAAGTAACGATTTCGCAATAAGAAGCCTGCGATTTTAGTCCAAAAAGTCATCCAAAAAAAATTTCAGCAAAGTTATGCTAAATGAATTAATTAAACGAAAAAAAGAGCGTCATATGACGCTCTTTTTTAACTATTTCTTAAAAGAAATTATACAGTCATAATTTCTTTTTCTTTAACAGCATACTTTTCGTCGATTATTTTTACGTAATCATCAGTTAGTTTTTGAACATCAGCTTCAGCATTTTTCTTCATATCGTCAGAAATATCAACTTTTTTAATTTCATTGTTAGCATCTTTACGAGCATTACGAACACCTACTTTAGCGTGTTCAGCTTCTGCTTTTGCTTGTTTTGCTAACCCTTTACGACGCTCTTCTGTTAATGGTGGCACATTAATTATAATGTTTTCCCCATTATTCATTGGATTGAAACCGATATTGGCAAGCATAATTGCTTTTTCGATTTCCTGTAACATATTTTTTTCCCATGGTTGAACAGATATGGTTCTAGCATCAGGAGTATTTACATTTGCTACTTGTGATAATGGTGTTTGAGAACCGTAGTAATCTACCATAATTGTACTTAACATAGCAGGAGTAGCTCTACCAGCTCTAATACCTACTAATTCTTTTTCTAAGTGGCTAATAGCTTTATCCATTGCCTCTTTAGTCGAATCTAAAATAAAATCAATCTCTTCGTTCATTTTGTTCGTATTTAAAACCTCAAATAGGTTGAGGGTAACTTTTCGGTTTATTCGTTATCAACTATTGTTCCAATATTTTCTCCAGAAACAAGTTTTAAAAGATTTCCTTGTTTGTTCATGTCAAAAACAATAATTGGTAATTTGTTTTCTTCGCTCAAGGTAAAGGCTGTCATATCCATTACTTTTAAGCCTTTTTCAATAACGTCTTTAAAGGTAATGTTTTCATACTTAACAGCGTCTTTATCTTTTTCAGGATCAGCTGTATAAATACCGTCAACACGTGTACCTTTCAAAATAGCGTCTGCATTTATTTCAATAGCTCTTAAAACTGCAGCTGTATCTGTTGTAAAATACGGATTTCCTGTTCCTCCACCAAAAATTACTACGCGTCCCTTCTCTAAGTGACGATTAGCACGACGCTTAATATAAGGTTCTGCAATTTCTTTAATTTCAATAGCAGTTTGTAAACGAGTGTGAATTCCTTGATCTTCTAAGGCACTTTGTAAAGCCAATCCATTAATACAAGTAGCTAACATTCCCATATGGTCACCTTGTACACGGTCCATACCTTGACTAGCACCAGCAACTCCTCTAAAAATATTTCCACCACCAATTACAATGGCTACCTCTACTCCTTTATCTATAACTTGTTTTATCTCTTGGGCATACTCTTTAAGTCTGTTTGGGTCAATTCCATATTGACGTTCACCCATTAGTGCTTCACCACTTAATTTTAAAAGAATTCTTTTGTATTGCATTTGTTTTGTTGAAAGTTGTGCAAAGCTACATATTTTTTTTGAGAGTTTTATGCTGAAAATGTAGGAGGGTAACTATAGTATTACTCTTTATTGCTTAATTTTAATGACACGGGTTTTTGAAAAAGAATCATGCCAACCAACAGCATCAGATCCTAAAAATGAGAAAGCATTAAAAGGGATATATCTACATAATGATCTTAATAGTATTGCGTCAAATGTAGGTTTGTTACCGTTTTCATCAACAACTTTTGTTCCTGTTATAAACTTAGCAATCGATCTACCAGTTAAAGCTTCAAAAAAAGAGTAGTAGAACATTCCTATGATAAATCCCCATACAAATTCTTCCAGTTTTCCCATTTGCTCAAAATACCCAGCAGAGTTAGGAGAAATAATAGTAAGGAGAAGAGTAAGTATAAAGCCTAAGAAAAAGCTGATTATTAATATAAATATTCTGTCAAGAAGATAGTTGGCAAAGCGTGTACCTTGACTAGCAATTTGACTGCTTAATTCGTTTTGACTATTTTTTGCTAAAAGTTTTTCTTTTAGCTGCGTGTTTTCGTCGAATGATTCACAAGTATCTTTAAAGTCTGCAATAGAGTTCCTTAGTCCACAAATAATTCCTTTTTGACTATCAAATTTTTGATTATTACAAATTTTACAAAATTTTAAATGTTCTTCTCTTGTCATAGTTATTTTTTTAGATGAAGTGCTAATGTATTTAAAATTGAATTGAAAATGAATCTAAATTAGTTGGATAAAAAAACCATCCAAAAATGGATGGTTTTATATAAAATTGTTGTTGAGAATTATCCTAAAGTAACTCTTACGAAGTTTTTAACTTCAACGTCACCGTAAGAAGAAACGTATTCTGCAACGGTTTTCTTTTCGTCTTTAATAAACTTTTGATCTAATAAACATTGTTCTTGATCTAAAGTAGTATTGTCAGAGATAAATCTTTCCATTTTACCTGGTAAGATTTTGTCCCAGATTTGTTCTGGTTTACCTTCAGCTTTTAATTGCTCTTTGGCTTCTTCTTCAGCTTTCGCTAAAGCTTCATCAGTTAATTGTAAACGAGAAACGAATTGAGGAACGTTCTTTAAAGTTTTACCTAAACGTACTAATTCTTCGTTGTCTTTTTTAATCGCAGCAATTCTAGCTTCAGTTTCAGAAGCTACATAAGCAGGATCAAAATCTTTGTAAGATAAAGAAGTTGCTCCCATTGAAGCAGCTTGCATAGCTAAGTCTTTAGTTAACTCAGCAGCATTATCTACAGCAGCAGTTAAACCTACCATTGCAGCAATTTTACCAACGTGAGTATAAGCTCCTACGTATGGTGCTTCAATTCTTTCGAAAGCAGTGATATCGATTTTTTCACCGATAACTCCTGTTTGCTCGATTAATTTTTCAGCAACAGTTACACCACCAAAATCAGCAGCTAAGAACTCTTCTTTTGTTTTGTGGTTAAAAGCGATGTCAACAAATTCTTGCGCTAATGCTTTGAATGAATCGTTTTTAGCTACGAAATCTGTTTCACATGCTAATACGATAGCAACACCATATGTGTTGTCATCGCTAATTTTAGTGATTGCCACACCTTCAGTAGACTCACGATCTGCTCTTTTAGCAGCAATCTTTTGTCCTTTTTTACGTAAAATTTCAATAGCTTTATCAAAATCACCTTCAGCTTCTACTAATGCTTTTTTACAATCCATCATACCAGCTCCGGTAGTTTCTCTTAATTTCTTTACGTCTGCAGCGCTAATTTTTACTGACATTTCTATCGTTATTTTTTAGTTGTAAATATATTGTTGTACAAAGTTGTAAAAATTTAAAGGTTCCAATGTAATGAAACCTTTAAATTAAAAAATTATTTTGCTTCTTCTTTTGCTGGAGCGTCAGCTGTTTTTTCAGCTTTAGCTTTTTCCTTATCAGCTTTTCTTTCTGTTAAGCCTTCAGCAATTGCATCAGTTACATACGATAATACTTTATCGATAGATTTAGAAGCATCATCATTTGCAGGAATTACAAAGTCGATTGGTCTTGGGTCCGAGTTTGTATCAACCATTGCAAAGATTGGAATGTTTAATTTTTGTGCTTCAGCAACAGCAATGTGTTCTTTCTTTACATCAATTACAAATAAAGCTCCTGGTAAACGAGTCATATCAGAAATTGAACCTAAGTTCTTTTCTAATTTTTCACGTTGACGAGTAATTTGTAATTTTTCTCTTTTAGATAATGCATCAAAAGAACCATCAGTCTTCATTCTATCAATAGAAGTCATTTTCTTAACGGCTTTACGAATAGTAACGAAGTTTGTTAACATACCACCTGGCCAACGCTCAGTAATGTAAGGCATGTTTACAGCTTTAGCTTTTTCAGCAACGATATCTTTAGCTTGCTTTTTAGTAGCAACGAATAAGATTTTACGTCCTGAGTTAGCTATTTTTTGTAACGCAGCAGAAGCCTCGTCAATTTTAGCTGAAGTTTTGTACAAATCGATGATGTGAACACCATTACGCTCTGTATAAATGTATGGAGCCATGTTAGGGTTCCACTTTCTAGTTAAGTGTCCAAAGTGAACACCACTTTCTAATAATTCTTGAATGTTTGCCATTTTAATAAATGTGTTTACGTTCTGTTTTCGCAATATTTCAGTAGTTATTAAGTCTGAAATATTTAGATACTAAACTGTTAAAAATTGATTTATAAATAACAGTCTCGAAACATTTAAATACTGAAACAAGTTCAGTAAAATATTAACGTTTAGAGAACTGGAATTTCTTACGTGCTTTCTTCTGACCGAATTTCTTACGTTCAACCATTCTTGGATCACGAGTTAATAATCCTTCTGGCTTTAATACAGCTTTGTTTTCTTCGTTAATAGCTACTAATGCTCTAGTAATTGCTAAACGAATAGCTTCAGCTTGACCAGTAACACCACCACCGTATACGTTTACTTTTACATCGTAAGCCTCTAAGTTTTCAGTTAACATTAAAGGTTGTTGAACTTTGTATTGTAAAGTTGGTGTAGTGAAATAGTTTTTAAACTCTCTTTTGTTGATAGTGATGTTTCCACTTCCTTGAGAAACATAAACACGAGCAACAGCTGTTTTTCTTCTACCTATTTTGTGTACAGTTTCCATAATTATTTAAGATCGTTAAGGTTAATAGTTTTAGGTTTTTGAGCTTCTTGACCATGCTCTGTACCTGCGTAAACATATAAATTTTTGAATAACGCGCTACCTAAACGATTTTTAGGTAACATACCTTTTACTGCTTTTTCGATTAATCTTGTAGGATCTTTTTCGAACATCTCTGTAGCAGTTAATGATCTTTGACCTCCTGGATAACCTGTGTGACGGATATAAGACTTGTCTGCCCACTTGTTACCAGTTAAGTTGATTTTTTCAGCGTTGATAATAACAACGTTGTCTCCACAATCTACGTGAGGAGTGTAATTTGGCTTGTACTTACCTCTAATAAGTTTTGCAACTTTAGAAGCTAGACGACCCAATGTTTGCCCGTCCGCATCAACTAAAACCCACTCTTTGTTTACGGTAGCTTTATTAGCTGATACTGTTTTGTAACTTAATGTGTTCATAATTACACGATTAGTTTTTGTTTATTAATAATTAATTTTATCCTTTAAAAAGGTCTGCAAATGTACGATTAATTATTTGATTGACAAATAGCGTGTTAGTTTAATTTTTCTATTACTTATTTTAACTGAGTAAAGAGTATAAAAAAAGCATGCCTTTAGCATGCTTTTTTTGAATTATGTGTTTAAAAATTACTCCACTTTTTGATCTAATAAATCAAAGAACTGATTTAATCTTGGTAAAATGATAATTTTTGTACGTCTATTTTTTGCTTTGTTAGCAGGGCTGTTGTTTTCTACTAAAGGAACATAACTACTTCTACCAGCTGCGATTAATCTTTCAGGAGCAACATTATACTTTTCTTGTAACTCACGAACGATAGCTGTTGAACGTAAAACACTTAATCCCCAGTTGTCTTTTAAGGCAGATCCAGCAGCAACAGGAGTGTTGTCAGTGTGTCCTTCTACCATTACATCCATTTGAGGTTGTCCGTTAACTACAGTTGCAACTTTTTCTAACACTTTAGATGCTTTGTCATTGATAGTATAGCTTCCGCTTTTAAATAATAGCTTGTCAGAAATTGAAATAAATACTACTGTTTTTTCAACATTTACTTCAATATCTTCGTCATCAATACCGTCTTGCAATTCTCTTTTTAAGTGAAAAGCAACTACTAAGTTTAAAGAATCTTTTTTAGAAGCAGCTTCTCTAATTTTGTTGATGTACTTATCTTTTTTGCTTAATTGAGCTAATGTTTCTTTAATGTTGTCATTAGCACCTTGAGTTAATACAGTTAAATTCTCAACTTGTTGTAAAGTATTTTCTTTATCTTTCTTTAATTCTGTTACTCTAGACTCTAAAGAAAATGCTTTGTCTTCACAATTTTCTTTTTCAACTAAACATTTTGTTAGGTTAGCTTTTACAGCTAATAACTCTTCTTTCGTCTGTTCGTGTTTAGCTTTAATAGCTTCTAACTCTTTTGTTGAAGCACAAGATGCTAGTAAAATTGAAGCTGTAAGGAATAAAAATATTTTTCTCATTTTATTCTGATTTTTTTTAGATGTATTTATTAATAGTTAAGCAAATTTATAAAAATGAAGACACAAAAAAGAGAATTAACAATCTTTTATGAAGTGTTAAAACGTTATTTTTGTGACTAAATTTTTAAAGATGATTAAAAGGATAACGCTTTTAGTACTTTCATTATTGTTAGTGATAGCCTGTAAAGAAGAAAAAAAAGAAAACATAACTAAATTGCAAGGAGCTGTTTTCGGAACTACATATCATATAACTTATTTGAATAAGGCTGACTATCAAAAACCTATTGATAGTTTGTTTAATTTGGTAAACAAATCATTGTCAACATACATGCCTACTTCTGATATTTCAAAAATTAACCAAGGAGACACCACTGTAATCGTTGATGATATGTTTGTAGAGGTTTTTGAAAAGGCTAAAAGAATTTACAAGGAAACTGATGGTTATTTTGATCCGACTATTGGTAGATTGATAGATGCTTACGGCTTTGGCTCAGGGAAAGAAAAGAAAGATTTGACCTCTGAAGAAATAGCGGCTTTGATGGAGAATGTAGGATTTGATAAAGTTGTGTTAAAAAACAGAAAAGTTTATAGAGATAGTGAAAATATAGAGTTTAACGTTAATGCTTTTGCTAAAGGTTATGGAGTAGATGTTGTTGGGAGGTTTTTAGAATCGAAAAACATTGATGATTACATAGTAGAAATAGGAGGAGAGATTAGAGCTAGAGGAACAAAAGACGGAAAGCTTTGGAAAGTAGCGATTGAAAAGCCAAATATTGATGGAACACGTTCTGTTCAAAAAATAATTGAGTTGGATAATGAATCTATGGCAACTTCAGGGAATTATAGAAAGTACAAGGTAAATACTGAAGGAAAAAAGATAGTACACACGGTAAATGCCAAAACAGGACTAGCAGAAGAGAGCAATTTGTTAAGTGTGTCAGTTCGATTAAAAGGTGACTGTGCCGATGTAGATGCCTATGCAACGGCTTTTTTAGCAATGGGTTTAGAAAAAACAAAAGAGTTTCTAAAAGAACATCCAGAGCTTAAAGTAGTGTTGTTATATCATAATGAAGCAGGAGAACTAGCAGAATTTGTAAACTAGTTTTTATAACATACAGGCAAAATTTCGCCTTTCATTAAAGCAAATCGTTCTAGTTTTTCTGGAGCGATTTTTTTTGTGTAGTCTACTTCATCAACTTTAAATCCTACAGAACGTAGTTTATTAAAATAATCACGACCGTACACACGTACATGGTCGTACTGACCAAATATTTTTGCACGTTCTTTAGGGTCGGTAATAGAATTATCTTCAAAAGTAACTTCTCTTGATAAATCCTGCGGAATTTGAAAAATACCAAATCCACCAACTTTCATTACTCGATACAATTCTTGCATCGCCTTTGTGTCGTCAGGGATATGTTCCAGTACATGATTACAAAACACTACATCAAAAGAGTTGTCTTCAAAAGGAAGGTCGCAAATATCTGCTTTTACATCTGCTATAGGTGATTCTAAATCGGATGTTGTGTACTCTAAATTTTGCTGTTTTCTAAAAAGATCTAAAAAACATTGCTCAGGAGCTATATGTAATACTTTTAACTTTTCATTTGAAGAAAAAAAGTTGCTTTCCTGTTGTAAAAAAAGCCACATTAAACGATGTCTTTCTAGTGAAAGGGTGGAAGGAGAAAGTGCGTTTTTACGTTGAATCCCATATCCGTAAGGTAAAAACTTCTTGAATGATTTTCCGTCAATCGGATCTGTAAAGTTATCTCCTTTTAACCACCAGGTAATAATGGGGCGAGCCCAATAACTGGCTTTGATTAATATAGGTCTAGGAATAGTATTAAGGATCGCTTTAAATAAAGACACAAATTATATAACTAATGGTTGTTGTCTAAATTCATCTTCTTCATTACTTTCAATACCCAAAGCATCGTATATATACTTAAAGGTAGATAGTAACTCTGGTTTACCATCAACTATGGCTACATCATGTTCAAAGTGTGCTGATGGTTTACCATCTAAAGTGGTAATTGTCCATCCATCACTGTGTTGACGGATTTTATGAGTTCCCATATTGGTCATAGGTTCAATAGCAACTACCATACCTTCAATAAATTTTTTACCACGACCTCTACGTCCGTAGTTAGGCATTTCTGGGTCTTCGTGCATCTTACGACCTAAACCGTGCCCTACTAGTTCACGAACAACACCGTAACCATGTTTTTCAGTAAAGTTTTGAATAGCAAAACCTACATCACCAACACGATTTCCTACTTTAAGTTCACGAATACCTACATATAAACTTTCTTTAGTGATATCAAGTAGTTTTTGAGTTTCAGGAGTAATTTCACCTACAGCAAACGTGTAAGCGTGATCTCCGTAAAAATCATTTTTTATAGCACCACAATCAATAGAGATGATGTCACCTTCTTGTAAAGGTGTGTTATTTGGAATTCCATGAACTACTTGTGAGTTTGGGCTCATACAAAGTGTATTAGGGAAATCATATAGACCTAAAAAACCAGGAATAGCTCCTTGCTCACGAATAAAATCTTCAGCAAGTTTATCAAGTTGCAATGTAGTAACACCAGGTTTTACTTCTTTGGCGAGCATACCTAAGGTTTTTGATACTACTAAAGCACTTTCGCGCATTAATTCAATTTCTTCTCTAGTTTTTGGTTTAATCATGGTAAAAATATTGAGGCGCAAATTTACAGTTATTTTTGATATGGATGTTTGTATTCTTGACCAGATAGTATTTTTAAGAAATCTTCTTCAACTGAGCTATCTTCAACAGCGTGTTCTACAAAACGACCAACTTCTTTTCCGTCTTTATAAAAAATGAAGGTTGGAACTCGAATTACATTGAAACCTTCTTCTAAACCATTGGCTTTTTTCTGACGGTTTACTGTGACTAATTCAAGGTTTTTATAATCGAATTTGGCTTCGTCTAAAATTTTATAAAAATTAGGAATTTCTCTTTTACTATCTCCACACCAAGTTCCCATAAAACCTTTTATTTTTATGTCTTTTAAATATGGTTTTAGTTTTTCTACGGTAACTTTATCTGTTTCGTAATATGAATAAAAATCGTTGAACCACTCACTTCCGTATGGTTCTTGTTGAAAGTCTTTTTTAGTAGCAATACCAACTAAATTCCCATTCTCGTTTTTAGTGGCAAGATTTTTTGGTGTCGATGCACAAGAAATAATAAGTAAGGCAACAAAAAGGTATACGATTTTTTTCATCTGTTTAATTTTTATTGTTTTTAATACATCAGATGTAATTTGCCAATAATCTTTTCGGTTGGTGTCAACTTCTTGTTATGGCTCATTTCATAAGATATATTATTTTAAATAAGCGAATGTTGTGTCATTTCTTTAGGTTGCTCAATACCCATTAATTTTAAAATGGTTGGAGCAACGTCGCCTAAAATACCACTTTTTATTGATTTTAACTCCTTGTCAATTAAAATCATAGGGACAGGATTGGTGGTGTGCGCTGTATGCGGTGTTCCATCTGGGTTAATCATTGTTTCACAGTTTCCATGATCTGCAATTAAAATAGTGGTATAGTCATTATTTAACGCAGTTGTTACTACGTCTTCAACACAATTGTCAACTGCTTCACAAGCTTTAACAGCAGCTTCAAAAACACCGGTATGACCAACCATATCACCATTAGCAAAGTTTAAACATACAAAATCAACATTACCGCTTTGTAGTTCAGGAACAATAGCGTCGCGAATTTCATAAGCACTCATTTCAGGTTTTAAATCGTAGGTAGCTACTTTTGGAGATGGACATAGCAAACGTTTTTCTCCTGTAAATTCCTCTTCTCTTCCACCAGAAAAAAAGAAAGTTACGTGTGGATACTTTTCTGTCTCAGCAATTCTAATTTGTGTTTTTCCAGCTGATTCTAATACTTCACCCAAAGTGTTTTCAATGTTCTTTCCATCGTAAATAACATGGATGTTTTTAAAAGTATCGTCATAGCTTGTCATGGTAACAAAATATAACGGTAGTTTTTTTATGTTGAATTCAGGAAAATCTTTTTGACTTAAAGCTTCGGTTAACTGACGACCTCTATCGGTTCTAAAATTGAAGAAAATAACAACGTCGTCTTCTTTAATTGTAGTTTTTGGTTGGTTGTTTTCATCAACCATAATTATAGGCTTGATGAATTCGTCAGTAACACCAGAATCATAGCTTTGTTGAATACTAGCTGGAGCATCCGAAGAAAAAGTTCCTTTTCCGTTTACTAAAGCTTCGTAAGCAAGTTGCACACGTTCCCAACGGTTATCACGATCCATTGCATAGTAACGACCAGTAATTGTTGCCAATTCACCCGTAGTTTCTTGCATGTATTCTTGAATATCGTTGATGAAGTACTTTCCTGATTTTGGATCACAATCACGACCGTCAGTAAAAGCGTGGAGATATACATTATCTAAACCAAAATTGTTAGCTGCAGATAGTAAACCTTTTAGATGATCAATATGAGAATGAATTCCTCCATTAGAAACCAATCCTAAAAAATGGATATTTTTATTGTTTGTTTTTGCATATTCAAAAGCGTTTAGAAGTTCCTTTTCTTGTGCTAAAGTCCCTTCTTCTACAGCTTTGTTAATTTTGGCTAAATTCTGATATACAATTCTACCAGCACCTAAATTCATATGTCCGACTTCAGAATTTCCCATTTGTCCTACTGGTAAACCAACATGTTCTCCATCGGTTCTTAATTGTGCATGTGGAAATTTATCGTATAACGAATTTATAAATGGAGTTTTTGCGTTGTATATTGCCGATACTTTTGGATCTTGGGTAATTCCCCATCCATCCAAAATCATTAAAATTACTTTTTTGTTCATTTGTTGTGTGTTGCACTGCAAAAGTAAGAAAGATTTTTGGGGAATATTTTAGGAATCACAAAAACAAAAGCAATATATAGTAGTATAGAGAAGATTATAAAAAGAGCAATACTATTGTTAATAAATCGAGTTCTATTTTTTCTTAAGGTTTGTAAGCGGATTTTTTCAAGTTCCTTTTTGCTAGCAGATTTATTAAAATATAATTTATCTCTGTTTTCTTTTTGAAATCGTTCTAGTTTTTCAAAGGCGCTTACCTTTTTTTCTTTTGTTGTTTTTTAGGCTTACGATCATGCCTAATACAGCTCCTCCAAAACTCATAGCAAATAATTTTTGTGTTATACTAATTAGTGCTCTTAATTAGTCTTTTGTTACAAAAATCATAAGATTGAAAAGACTTTTATTTTTTGTATTTACGTATAGCTTCTTTAATTTTTTCAATTCTATTTTCAGGATCAGGGTGGGTACTTTGAAATTCAGGAACTCTATTTGGACCAGCTGCAGCTTTTAAAATTTCCATTACGCCAATTAAGTTTTCAGGATTATACCCCGCATCAATCATTAATTTAACACCTAATTCATCACTTTCTAACTCATCACCACGACCGTTTTTTAACAAAGTTTGTTGTCCAATACTATTCGCTAGTTCTCCTAAATCAGCACCGACAGAAGCTCCCATGGTTAAAAGTTTCCAAAAATTGGCATCGGTAATTCGTTCGTTAGAATGTTTTCCTAAGACATGTCCTATTTCATGGCCTAGTACACCTGCTAGTTGATCTTCGTTTTTTAATTGAGTGAATAAAGCATGAGTTATAAAAATTTGCCCTCCAGGTAAGGCAAAAGCATTGATTGTTTTTTCATCTCTTAATAAATGAAAATCAAATTGATAACCTGATTTTTTAGCTACCGTGTTGTTTACGAGCTTTGCACCTACTTTATCTACAAGTACTTGAGCATTTTCGTTAGGGTATAAACCTCCGTGTTGTTGAGTCATTATGGGGGCTTGTTGTAGTCCGATAGCAATTTCTTGTTCTGGAGATAAGCTAACTGCTTGTGTTTTTCCTGTATAAGGGTTTACCTCTTGTTGACTGCATTTACGTAAATAGGCAAAAGCAACGATGGCGATACCTATAAGTAAACGAGTTTTTAAGCCTCCTTTAATTTTCATCAATAAGTTGTTTTATTAGTCCCGAAAGTAAAAGTACAAAATATATAATTTAACGGATATCAATTTTTTGTGAACTATAAAAAACTTAAATTTACACAGCAAAACAAACAACATTATGGAGCCTCACTTTGAGTTAAACGAAGTTACTAAGAAGTTACCCAAACATTTACATAAATTTGTGGTAAAACAACCGTATGATGAATATACTGCTCAAAACCAGGCAGTATGGCGCTATGTGATGCGTATGAATGTAGATTATTTAGGAAAAGTAGCGCATGCTTCGTACTTAGATGGATTGAAAAAGACAGGTATTTCCGTTGAGAAAATTCCTCACATGCAAGGAATGAACCGTATTTTAAAAGAAATAGGTTGGGCAGCAGTATCTGTTGATGGGTTTATACCACCGAATGCTTTTATGGAATTTCAAGCGTACAATGTGTTAGTGATTGCATCTGACATGCGTACGATAGATCATATAGAATATACTCCTGCACCAGATATCATTCATGAAGCGGCAGGTCATGCGCCAATTATAGCAAATCCAGAATATGCTGAATATTTACGTCGTTTTGGAGAAATTGGAGCAAAGGCGATTTCTTCAGCAAAAGATTACGAAATGTATGAAGCTATTCGTTTGTTATCTATTTTAAAAGAAGACCCTAATTCTACTCAAAAAGATATTGATGAAGCACAAGAAAAAGTAGAGTGGCTACAAGATAACATGGGAGAGCTTTCAGAAATGGCTCAAATTAGAAATTTACACTGGTGGACAGTGGAGTATGGATTGATAGGAACCCTTGAAAATCCAAAAATTTATGGCGCAGGGTTATTGTCTTCTATTGGAGAGAGTAAATGGTGTATGAAAGATGAAGTAGAAAAGGTTCCTTATTCTTTAGATGCTGCAAATGTGAGTTTTGATATTACAAAACCTCAACCTCAGTTGTTTGTTACTCCAGATTTTGCTCATTTAAGTTTAGTGTTGGAGCAGTTTGCTAATAAAATGGCAATACGAACTGGAGGATTAAAAGGAATAGAAAAATTGATAGATTCTAAAAATTTAGGCACTATCGAGTTGAGTACAGGTATTCAAGTGTCAGGGGTTTTTACCAATGTAATAACTGATGAGAATAATAAAGCCATTTATGTACAAACAACAGGTCCTACTGCGTTAGCAAATAGAGATAAAGAATTAATAGGTCATGGAACAAATTATCATGCAGAAGGTTTTGGAAGTCCGATAGGAAAGTTAAAAGGGATTAATATTCCAATAGAGAATATGAGTCCGCGTGATTTGAAAGCTTATGGGATTTATGAAGGAGAACAGGTTACGTTAGAGTTTGAAGGTGGAGTAAAAGTAGTAGGAGAAGTAATTACAGGAACAAGGGATTTAAGAGGTAGGATTTTACTAATTTCTTTTAAAAACTGTACAGTAACTCATGGAGACACGTTGTTATTTCACCCAGATTGGGGAGTATACGATATGGCTGTGGGTATAGAAGTGGTGTCTGCTTTTGCTGGTCCTGCTGATGTGGCTTCATTTGGAGATGTAGGAAAAGTATCGGAAACCAAAACGCACAAAATTCAATATTCTGACTCAGATAGAAAGTTGTATAGTTTATATGACAGAGTAAGAGAACTAAGGGAAGGTGGCACGGTTTCTGAGGAAGACATTAAGGAAATTTTTACAGAAGTAAAATCAAATTATAAAAACGATTGGTTGTTGTCGTTAGAGCTGTTAGAATTGGCAACACTAAACAATTTTTCAATAAAAGGAGCGTTACGTGAATATCTTGAAGAAATGAAAAGTAACAAGAGTTACACTACGTTAATTGAAAACGGTTTACTTTTGTTGGAAAATTACCAAGAAGTATAAAATGGGATTATTTAATTTATTTAGAAAGAAAAATATGAGTAACGAAATACAGGAATATTTAGCTAAAGGAGCAGTTGTTTTAGATGTAAGAACTTTAGCGGAATGGAATGAAGGGCATAGCGAAGGAGCTAAGCATATTGTTTTAGCTACGATTCCTACAAATGTAGAGGAAATTAAATCGTGGGAGAAGCCAGTAATTGCAGTATGTAGAAGTGGTGGTAGAAGCGGGCAAGCAGCAGAGTTTTTACAAAGCCATGGGGTAGATGTAATTAACGGAGGACCTTGGCAAAATGTTGATCAATATTTAGTAAAGTAAATATAAAAAGATTAAAAATTCATAAAAGGAAATGCTTGTAAAAGTGTTTCCTTTTTTTGTTGTAGTTTTTTCAAAAATATTTGATGAGCTTCAGATTCTGAGTTAAAAGGTTTGTGGTTTAATCCTCTTTGAATGGTTTCAACTTGCTGCATCGTTTTGTATGAATCTTCTGTAATCCAAACCTGTTTAAATTTTTCCCATATGTAATTCACAGCAGTTTTATTTGGGTGAATCATATCCTCATTATAAAAACGATAATCACGTAATTCATCCATCATAATTTCATATGAAGGAAAATAGTAAATAGCATTTCTCGGTTCTACTACTTCATGAATAGCTGAAAGTAAGTGTGCTTTACTACGTTGGTTTTCTGTAAAACCATCTTTTAAATGCCGTACAGGAGATAACGTATAAATAACTGGAATGTTTTTATTTACTGACTTAACAAGAGAGTTAATAGCTTCTAAGCTTTCAGAAATTTCATGAACGCTTAATAATTCCTTTAAAAATTTTTTCTGAGGAACTTTATGGCAATTGGCTACAAGGTTATCCGAGGCAATTTCTCTATATACCCATACTGTACCTAGTGTAATGATAAGATGTGTGGTGTTTTGTAGTTGCTCAAAAGTTTGTTGTATGGATAAATTTAAGCTGTTTAATAATTCATTTTTATTTATAACGCTTAAACTTGAATGTGCTTCAAAAGAGTGCCATCGTTCATTGTGAAAAAAAACATCTTTGTCGGTATATTCTTCTTTGTTTAATGCTTTTGTAATTAAATTTTCAATAGCTTTAGGGTGGAATAAAATACCAAAAGGGTTTTGTTTTGATTGAAACTTGTAGTAGTTAAGTTTGTCACCAATATTTTCAGAAAAACAAGAACCAAGCAAAAGTAGTTTTGACTGATAATTAATTAGATTATGCTTTTGCTTCGTAAGTGGTATTTGCGTCTGAAGATTCATAAATTTTAAGAAAAATAACAATCAAAAATAAGTATAAAATCTTCATAAGAAGTGATGTAGGTTTGCAATTCGTTAAAATTTGTATCTTTGTTCAAAAGAATTAAAAATAAATTGAACAATATAAAATCTACATTCACGATTAAAGACCTTGAAAATATTTCAGGAATAAAAGCTCATACGATACGAATTTGGGAAAAGCGCTATAATTTGTTATCGCCAGAGAGAACGGATACCAATATTCGTTATTATTCTTCTGAGAATTTACAAAAGTTGCTGAATGTTGTACTGTTGAACAAAAACAATATTAAGATTTCTAAAATAGCGGAGATGTCTGATGATACAATTGTTTTAAAAGCCAGAGAACTAGCTTTTAAGATGGCTGTAAATGATGAGGCAATAAATTCTTTTAAGTTGGCAATGTTTCAGTTTGATAAAACATTATTCAACAATGCTTATAATAGATTGCTTAAAAGAAAAACGTTTAGAGAGATTTTTAAGGATGTTTTTGTACCTTTTTTAAATCATATAGGTTTGTTGTGGCAAACAGATACATTGTTGCCTGCTCATGAGCACTTTATTTCTAACTTAATAGTGCAGAAAATTCAAATTAATATAGAGAAATTAGAGTATTCTAATAAAGATTCAGAAGTGAGTTATGTGTTGTTTTTGCCTGAAAATGAAATTCATGAACTAGGGTTAATGTATTTGAATTATGAGCTTATATTAAGAGGGTATAACACAATTTATTTAGGGCAAAGCTTACCTTTAGATAACTTAGATTACTTTTTTAAAAGCAAAACAAAAGTTTGTTTCATTACTTCCATGACTGTCCAGCCATATGATGATAAGGTAGAGGAATATTTTTCAGAAATTGAAGAGGTGCTTAAAAATACAAATCACGAATTGATAGCAATAGGGAATAAAGCTATGACAGTTGATAATGTTGATTTTAAAGCGAAAATAACAGTGTATTCTTCATTAAAAGTATTCCTAAATCAATTCTAATTTTTTTTTGGATAAATTCATTTTGTTTATTTTTTATTTGTTTTTGTTAAACAAAAAATGTAATTTTGACTAATGTTTTGATTTTCAAGACATATTTTTTTAGTAAAACTTATTTTGTTTAATGTTTTTTACTTAAAAATAAACAAAGTCTATCGAGGCTGAAAAATAGACTATAAAAAATAAAAAGAGTAAGCATTAATTTTAAAGTGTACAATTATGAAAGTAAAGAATTTAACCTCTGTGTTGTTTTTGGGACTGTTTTTAAGTTTTGGTTTGTTAACATCGTGTAGCGATGATGACGATCCAGTGGTAGAAAAGCCCAAAACTATAGTTGATGTGGCAGTTGCAGATTCCAATTTAAGTATTCTTGTGTCTGCTTTACAAAAAGCTGATTTAGTATCGGCGTTACAAGCCGAAGGGTCTTTTACAGTTTTTGCGCCTACAAATACAGCGTTTCAAGCGTTGTTAGATAGTAATGACTCATGGAGTTCTCTAGATGATATTCCAGTAGAAACATTAAAGTCTGTGTTGTTATTTCACGTGATAACTGGAGAGGTAAAAGCAGCCGATTTATCCAATACCTATGTAAAAACGTTGTCTACAGGTCCAAACGATGAAATGTTGTCATTACAAGTGGAAGTTGATGGAGCAGTAGAATTTAATGGAGATTCAAAACCAATTGCAACAGATATTATGGCTTCAAATGGGGTTATACATACCATAGATAAAGTAATGTTGCCAGCTAATGTGGTGACTTTAGCATTGAACAATAGTGGTTTTACCTCTTTGGTTGCAGCTTTGACAGATGATCGTCATACTACTGATTTTGTTTCTTTATTAAATCAAGATGGGCCTTATACAATCTTTGCTCCGACTAATGACGCTTTTCAAGCACTGTTGGATAGTAACGATTCTTGGAATTCGTTAGCAGATATTCCAATAGGAACTATAGAAGCGGTATTAAAATATCATGTGTTTGCGGGAGGAAATGTACAGTCAGATGAATTGAGTGATAACCAAGAAATCACAATGTTTGATGGTAATATGGTTACAGTTGATTTATCAAGTGGAGCAAAATTAGATACAAGTTCAGGACAGTCTGTTGTAATTTCATTGACTGATGTACAAGGAACGAATGGAGTAATTCATGTAGTAGATAGTGTTCTTTTACCTTAGTTTTATAGTAATGTGTTGATTACGAGTGGAAAAAGTTTTCGATCGTAGTTAATTTAATTATATTTATAAGAAATAATTTGAAAAAAAAAGTATACATAATAGGTTCAGGATTCTCTTCTTTGTCGGCATCATGTTATTTAGCCAAGGCTGGGTATGAAGTAACTGTGTTAGAAAAAAATGCTACTATTGGTGGGAGAGCAAGACAATTATTGAGAGAAGGGTTTACTTTTGATATAGGTCCTACCTGGTATTGGATGCCAGATGTTTTTGAAAAGTTTTTCGGAGATTTTGGTAAAAAGCCATCAGGTTACTACGAGCTGGAAAGATTGAGTCCTGCTTATGAAGTGTACTTTGGAGAAAAAGATTCAATAGTAATTCCAGGAACATTAGATGAGATTTATGAGGTTTTTGAAAAAGAAGAAAAAGGAAGTTCAAAACACCTGAAATCTTTTTTAAAATCGGCAAAATATAATTATGATGTTTCTATAAACGATCTGGTGTATAAACCAGGGATTTCTCCTTTAGAGCTGGTTACTCCCGTTACTATGGGGAAAATATTTCAGTTTTTTTCTACTATTCGACACGAGGTAAGAAAGAAAATTAAAAGTAAAAAACTTATTCAAATTTTAGAATTTCCAGTGTTGTTTCTGGGGGCAAAACCAAGTAACACTCCAGCGTTTTACAATTTTATGAATTATGCCGATTTCGGCTTAGGTACATGGCATCCAAAAGGAGGAATGTATAAAGTAATTGAGGCTATGAATACCCTAGCTACGAGCTTAGGTGTGAAATTTCAAACTAATGCAAATGTTGAAGAAATTGTAGTAAACGATAGAGGCGAAACAGTTGGAGTTGCGGTTGATGGAAAATTAATGGAATCTGATGTAGTGTTAAGTGGAGCAGATTATCATCATACAGAAACTTTATTGCCTAAATATCTAAGACAATATTCAGAAAGTTATTGGGATAAAAAAACATTTGCACCATCATCATTACTCTTTTATGTAGGGTTTGATAAGAAATTAAAAAATGTATGTCATCACACATTATTTTTTGACACAGATTTTGATGTGCATGCAAAAACAATATATGATGTTCCCAGTTGGCCTAAAGAACCTCTGTTTTATGCGAGCTTTCCCTCAATTACAGATGGTTCTTTTGCGCCAAACGGAAAAGAAGCTGCTACTTTTTTAATACCATTAGCACCTGGTATAGAAGATACTCCAGAGCTAAGAGAGCGCTATTTCGATGTTATAATAGACAGGTTAGAAAGATTAACAAATCAATCAGTAAAAGAACATGTATTGTTTAAAGAAAGCTTTTGTGTAAATGACTTTGTTAAGGAATACAACTCTTACAAAGGCAATGCATACGGATTGGCAAACATTTTAACACAAACAGCATTTTTAAGACCTAAGATAAAAAGTAAAAAAGTAAAGAATTTATTTTTTACAGGACAATTAACGGTGCCAGGACCAGGAGTTCCTCCGTCTTTAATTTCAGGAAAAATAGCTTCAGATTTAATTTTAAAAACGTACAAAGATGAAACAATTGTTTGATGAGGTTTCTTACGCATGTAGTAAGTTGGTAACTCAAAAATATAGTACTTCATTTTCGTTAGCCACGAAGATGTTATCACCAAAAATACGTACAGATATTTATAATATTTACGGTTTTGTACGCTTTGCAGATGAAATAGTAGATTCTTTTCATCAGTACGATAAGGAACAATTATTATTAAAGTTTGAAAGAGACTATTACGAATCTAAGAATAGAGGAATTAGTTTAAACCCTATTTTAAACTCGTTTATACACACTGTAAACAAGTACAAAATTTCTGATGAGTTGGTACAGGCGTTTTTGAAAAGTATGAAAGCCGATTTGTGCAAAACAGTATATACAACTACAGAAGAATACAATGCTTATATCTATGGGTCAGCAGACGTTGTAGGTTTAATGTGTTTAAAGGTTTTTGTAAATGGAAATCAGCAAAAATATGAGGAACTAAAAGAGCCTGCAATGCGTTTAGGGTCAGCATTTCAAAAAGTAAATTTTTTAAGAGACTTAAAAGAAGATTTTAACGAATTGAATAGGTCTTATTTTCCAAATATCAATTTTGGAGATTTAAGTGCAGAAGGAAAAAATGCAATTATTAAAGAAATAGAAGATGATTTTGATGTTGCTTACAAAAACGGAATTTTAAAGTTACCTGTTGAGGCAAAATTTGGAGTGTATATGGCATACAGGTATTACAAAAAACTATTAAAAAAGCTAAAAAATACACCTTCAACAAAAATTATGGATACTAGAATTCGAATTTCAAACCCTATGAAAATTAATCTTCTAGCAAGAAGTTATGTAAGGTATAAATTGAATTTAATATGATAAAAAGTGGTATCTTAGGAGTACTGTTTTTTATGTCGATTATAGGTTTCAATAATGCACCTAATTTTGTTATAGAATACCATGAATTAGCTACTAAAGAAGCAGAGTTGTCTTACATAAAAAAATATAAAAACAGTAAAGAAGTAAGTATACAAGCCTATGTAGTTTCTTTACAAATGAAACAGGCAAAATATAAAACAATGCCTTGGAGTAAACTAAAAGTTTTTAACACAAATAAAAACAAATTAGAAGAGTTGATTTTAAAGAACCCTAGCAATGTCCATCTAAGGTATATAAGGTTAGTAATACAAGAAAATACACCAGGTATTTTAGGGTATACATCTTCTATTAAAAAAGACAAGCAGTTTTTAAAAGAAGTGCTTCAAAAAAAAGACAGTGTAAGTTATTTACACACATATATAATTAACAATACATCATTATGAATATAGCAATTTACATAGCAGTAACTACACTAACGTTTATTGTTATGGAAGGGGTTACTTGGTGCACACACAAATATGTAATGCACGGTTTTGGTTGGTATTTGCATGAAGATCACCATCAACCGGGATATCCGCATGTTTTTGAAAAAAACGATGCTTTTTTTGTGGTCTTTGCAATTCCTAGTATCCTATTGTTCTACTTCGGAATTCGACCAGAGTTAAACTTTTTGTTTTTTATAGGATTAGGTATTCTGTTGTATGGTCTTGCTTACTTTTTAGTGCATGATGTATTAATTCATAGAAGGTTTAAGTGGTTTGATAAAACGAATAACCAATACTTAAAAGGATTGCGAAAAGCACATAAAATTCATCACAAACATTTGGGAAAACACGACGGAGAATGTTTCGGGATGTTGTTTGTACCCTTTAAATATTTTAATAAAAGACAGTGAGTCAGTATTTATATTTAATATTAAATCTAGGCAGTTTAAGTATTCCGCTATTGTATAGTGTTTTTGAAAAAAAACTACACTTTATACAATATTTCAAACAAGCAGCGCTTAGTATTTTGTTAGTTGCCTTGTTTTTTTTAATCTGGGACAGTTGGTTTACGCAAATGGGAGTATGGGGATTTAATCCTGACTATCATTTATCACTAAAGTTACTGAATATGCCCATAGAAGAATGGATGTTTTTCTTTTGTATCCCGTATGCGTGTTTGTTTACACATGAAGCATTGAAGTTTTTATTTCCAAAGTTTAAAATGTCAAAATCCGCGACAGTAATCATAAGCTTTTTCCTCATTGTTTTAGTGAGTTTATTGTTGATTTTTAACTTCGGAAAGTGGTATACCACAGTAAATTTTGTACTGTTTTTACTATTGTTAGGCTATGCGTTAAAGAATCACTTGAGTACACTGCAAGAATACTACCCTAGTTTCTTAGTGATATTAATTCCTTTTCTACTAGTCAACGGAATTTTAACAGGAAGCTTTATAGAAGAACCAGTGGTTTGGTACAATAACGCAGAGAATTTGGATTTTAGAATTTTCACTATACCATTTGAAGATATTTTTTATGCATTTACCCTGCTGTTTTCAATACAGTTAATCTTCAATTATTTAAAAAGAAAGAAACTTGAAAGAAAATAAATACATACGATTTTTAATATTCTTAATAGCTAATTTTTCAGCATTAGCTATTGGTGCTTGGTTAATGAATGAAGGACCAAGAACAGATTGGTACTTGTCTTTAAACAAAGCTCCATGGACACCAGCGGGTTGGGTTTTTGGAGTGGCTTGGACAACTATTATGGTGTTGTTTGCTATATACATGACGAAAGTGAGTTTTCAGTATGAGTTTTTAAATAAAAAAGTACTCATTTTGTATATAGATCAGTGGATTTTAAACGTAAGCTGGAACTATATTTTCTTTAATCAACATCTAACAAAACTAGGCTTAGTTGTAATCGCATTATTATGGTTACTTATTGGTTATCTCACTTTTGAGTATGTGAAAAAAGTAAAGTGGTATACCTTATTTATACTTCCGTATTTAATATGGATGACGATTGCAACCAGTCTCAACGCATATATTGTATTAAATAATTAAACTATGGCAAAAAAAAAGAACATAACACAAGAAAAAATAATAGAATGGTACATGAATACGGTACTATTATCAGGTCAACCGAATTCAATATTTTCTTTTGCGAAAGAAAATAACTTTGAAGAAGCAGAATTTTATAAACACTTTTCAAGCTTTGAAAGCTTAGAAAAAGCTGTTTTTGGAATTTTCGCTAAAGAAACCATTCATTTACTACACAAAACAGAAGCTTATAAAGACTATTCACCAAAAGATAAATTACTGAGCTTTTATTTTACTTTTTTTGAATTGTTGACAGTAAACAGGTCGTATGTGTTGGTGCAGTTAAAAAGAATAAAAACAGATTTTTCGAAATTAAAAGTACTGCAAGAACTGCGTACTGAGTTTATTCATTTTGTAAATGAAATAAGCCTTGAAAAAATTGATTTTAAAAATGATAAAATCAATAAAATTCAAGATAAAACCATTGCAGAAGGATATTGGATGCAGCTATTGCTCATTCTAAGATTTTGGGTAGAAGACGAGTCGCTAAACTTTGAGAAAACAGATCTTTTTATAGAGAAGTCAGTAAAGGCTAGTTTTGATATTCAACAAATAGCACCTGTAAAAAGTGTGATTGATTTAGCGAAATTTTTGTGGAAAGAAAAATCACCAATGAGATGAAAACCCTAAACAGAATACCTACGTCAAAAATAGAACGAGCTACCAAGTTGGTTTCAACAGGAGTAAAAGTTGGTGTAAATTATGCTAAATACTACGGAAATAAAATTACCAAATCAGAAGAGGAAGCAAAAAAACAGCTCAATGAAGATAATGCTACTGATATTTACGATGGATTAAAAGAATTAAAAGGATCAGCATTAAAAGTAGCACAAATGCTAAGCATGGAAAAGAATATTTTACCCAATGCTTATGTAGAAAAATTCTCATTATCACAGTTTTCGGTTCCGCCATTATCAGGACCTTTAGTGACAAAAACATTTAAAAAATACTTCAACAAAACACCGAACGAAGTTTTTGATACGTTTACAGCAGAATCAGTAAATGCAGCAAGTATAGGACAAGTTCATAAAGCCACTAAAGATGGAAAAGAACTAGCTGTAAAAATCCAATATCCTGGAGTTGCTGATAGTATTTCAACCGATTTAGCAATGGTGAAACCTATTGCGATGAAAATGTTTAACATTAAGGGAGAAGGTTCAGATGAGTATTTTAAAGAAGTTGAAGAAAAGCTTTTGGAAGAAACTAATTACGAATTAGAACTTGCACAGAGTAATGAAATAGCTAATGCTTGTAAACATATTCCAAACTTAAAATTCCCAAAATACTATACAGACTTGTCATCAGATAGAATTTTAACGATGGATTGGATGGATGGAGTTCATCTGTCAGAGTTTACTAAAAATGAGCAGCCTGAAGATATTGCAAATAAACTAGGACAAGCTTTGTGGGACTTTTACATGTATCAAATGCACAAACTAAAAAAAGTGCATGCAGATCCGCATCCCGGGAATTTTTTAGTATCCAAATCAAATGAATTGATTGTTATAGATTTTGGATGTATGAAAGAAGTTCCTGAAAGTTTTTATGTGCCTTATTTCGAACTAGCAAAAAGAGAAAATATAGATAATCCAGCTTTTTTTGAAAGTAAACTCTATGAGTTAGAAATCTTAAGAAAAGACGATACACCTGAAGAAATAACCTTTTTTAAAGCATTGTTTTATGAAATGTTATCACTTTTTACACAACCTTTTCAGCAAGAAGAATTTGATTTTTCAGATGAGGAGTTCTTCGGAAAAATAGCAGATTTGGGTCAGAAATATGCCAAGAGTACCGAGCTTAAAAAGATGAATGGAAATAGAGGTTCAAAACACTTTATTTATATCAACCGAACATTTTTTGGTTTGTATAACCTAATGCACGATTTAAAAGCAAACAAGGTAAAAATCAATAATTTTAATACGATATAATGCACATTACACGTCAACAAATAGACGAGTTTCCTCATCTGTATAAAATAAATTTGATGAATAGCATTTCTGGTTATAAACCAGCAAACCTTATTGCAACAAAATCATTTGATAACATAACCAATGTTGCAGTTTTTAGTTCGGTGGTGCATTATGGTTCAAGTCCAGCAATTTTAGGGTTTGTATTACGTCCTACAACCGTTGTTAGGAATACGTATAACAATATAAAAGAAACAGGGTATTATACAATCAACGCTATTAATGAAGCAATAATTGAGGAAGCGCATCATACTTCGGCTAAATATCCTTCAGAAATTTCAGAATTTGATAAAACAACACTTTCGGAAGAATTTAAAAATAACTTCCATGCTCCATTTGTAGCAGAGTCACCCTTACAAATAGGAATGAAGTTTTTAGAAGAGCATCATATAAAAGCTAACGGAACTATTTTAGTGTTAGGTGAAGTAACAGATTTGTATTTTAAGGACTCTATGTTGTCAGAAGATGGTTTTTTAAATCTATCCGAAGAAAAAATAGCAGCCATTAATGGATTAGACACTTATATGGTTGCAGAAAATTATACAAGATTATCATATCAAAGACCAAAGGAATGAAAATCTTAGTTACAGGCACAACAGGTTATATAGGGAAACGATTAATTGTTAGGTTACTGGAAAGTAATCATCAGTTAGTTTGTTGTGTTCGTGATTTAGATAGAATACCAGATGAGTTTGAAAACAATCCGAATGTTACTTTTATAAAAGTTGATTTTTTAAATATAGAAAATACAAGTTTTCCAAAAGATATTGATGCAGCGTATTATTTAATACACTCGATGGCTACAACATCAGAAAACTTTAAAAACTTAGAGTTAACCTGTGCAGAGAACTTTAAAAGTTTGATAGAACTCACCAACTGCAAACAAGTGGTGTACTTAAGTGGAATTGTAAATGATAACTCATTATCTAAACATTTACAGTCAAGATACGAAGTAGAAAAAAAGCTGCAATCAAACAGTTATGCATTAACAACCTTTAGAGCAGGAATTATTGTAGGAAGCGGAAGTGCTTCTTTTGAAATTATAAGAGATATCGTAGAAAAACTTCCAGTAATGGTAACTCCTAAATGGCTAAAAACAAAAACTCAACCTATTGCGATTAGAGACGTATTAGCTTTTTTAGAAAATAGTTTACAGGTTAAAGAAACCCACAATAAATCTTTTGATATCTGCGGTCCTGAAATATTAACCTATAAAGAAATGTTATTGCAGTTTGCTGAGGTAAGAGGTTTTAAAAGATATATTTACACACTCCCAGTTTTAACACCAAAGCTGTCTTCCTATTGGTTGTATTTTGTAACATCAACCTCTTTTAATCTAGCACAAGCCTTAGTAGATAGTATGAAGGTTGAAGTAATTGCAAAACCAAGCAACATTAATACGTTACTTAATGTAATGCCAATAACCTATAAAGAAGCGGTAGCATTAGCTTTTCAAAAAATAGAACAAAATGAAGTAATTTCTAGTTGGAAAGATGCTATGAGTAGTGGTGTTTTTCATGATCAACTAGCAAAGCATATTCAAATACCTCAATACGGATGTTTTAAAGATATTAGAGTTAGAGAAGTACAAAATGAAACAGAGACACTATATAAAATTTGGAGTATAGGAGGAGAAACAGGATGGTATAAATTCAATTTTCTTTGGAAGATAAGAGGATATGTAGATAAACTTTTTGGAGGTGTAGGTTTAAGAAGAGGAAGAAGGCACCCAACAGAATTAGAACCAGGAGACCCGCTTGATTTTTGGAGAGTCTTATTAGCAGATAAAAAAAGTAAACGGTTGATTTTATTTGCTGAAATGAAACTACCTGGAGAAGCATGGTTAGAGTTTGAAATAGTAAAAGACAAATTATATCAAAGAGCAGTTTTTAGACCTAAAGGAATTTGGGGAAGAATGTACTGGTATGCCGTTTTACCTTTTCACGCATTTGTATTTAAAGGAATGATTAATCATTTGGTAAAAGCGTAAGTATGAAAACAATTGTAGTAGTAGGAGGGAGTAGTGGTATAGGAAAAGCTATTATTAATAAATTAAAAGATTCACATATCATTATAAATATTAGTAGAACAGTACCTGAAACTCATGAAAATATAAAACATTATACATGTGATGTTACCAAAGATGAACTTCCAGAATTAGAAGAAGTTCATGGATTAGTTTATTGCCCAGGAAGTATCAACCTAAAATCCTTTTCAAGATTAAAATTAGAAGACTTTCAATCTGATTTTGAAATAAACGTAATAGGAGCAATTAAAACTTTAAAAGCTTACGAAAGCTCGTTAGCAAAAAATAACGGAAGCGTTGTGTTGTTTAGTACTGTAGCTTCGTTTTTAGGAATGCCTTTTCATGCAAGTATTGCAACAAGTAAATCGGCAATAGAAGGACTTACAAAATCGCTAGCGGCAGAATATGCAACTAAAATCCGATTCAATGCAATTGCTCCTACGGTAACAGATACACCTTTAGCAGCTCGTTTATTACGAAATGAAAAACAACAAGAAAGTTTACAAAATAGACATCCGTTAAAAAAATATTTAAAAGCAGAAGAAGTAGCAGGGGTAGCTACCTTTTTACTTTCAGACGCAGCTGCGTCAATGACAGGACAAATAATTCCCATTGATGCTGGAATTGTAAGTGTAAAAATGTAGAAAATGAAATGGTTTTTAATTCTAAGTTTTCTTATGTGTTTGAATGATGAAATTATAATTTTTGACAAAGATAACAACACACAAAAGTGGTATATCACTAACGATACTGTAATGGGCGGTGTTTCTAATTCATCCGTTAAGATTAATGATGAAGGGAATCTTGTTTTCTCAGGAAGAGTTTCAACTGAGAATAATGGTGGATTTGCTATGACGAGAATGCCAACAGCCATAAATTTAAACAAACACTCAAAGGTTGTATTAAGAGTAAAAGGAGATGATAAGCAATATCAATTACGATTAAAGTCAGACGAATCTCAACGTTATTCTTATGTGCAAGCATTCAGAACCAATACACAAGAACAAGAAATTGTATTACCACTAAAAGGGTTTTATCCTGCTTTTAGAGGTAGAAAGTTAAACTTTGGTAATTTTTCTGCTAACCAAATAAAAGAAGTAGCAGTTTTAATAGGAAATAAAAAAGACGAAGACTTTTTGTTAGAAATCATAAAAATAGCAATTCAATAAAATGAACATAGTAAAAATATTCTTAATCATGGCATTATTTAGTTTTTCAGGCAAAGCACAAACCGTGGAGCCTAAAGAATCGTTATACGATATAAAAATTGAAGGTATTAATGGAGATAATCTAGATCTTCATCAATTCAAAGGAAAGAAAATATTATTTGTAAATGTAGCATCAAAATGTGGTTTTACAAATCAGTATGAAGGTTTACAAGAACTGTACTCAAAACATAAAGATAAGTTAGTAATTGTAGGTTTACCATGTAACCAGTTTGGAGGACAAGAACCAGGAACAATAAAAGAAATTCAATCGTTTTGTAGTGTAACCTATGGAGTAGATTTTCCTATGACAGAAAAAATTGAGGTTAAAGGAGAAAATCAACACCCGTTATATCAATGGTTAACAGAAAAAGAGAAAAATGGAAAAATGAGTTCTTCAGTAAAATGGAATTTTCAAAAATATTTGGTAGATGAAGAAGGAAGGTTAGTTGATGTTTTTTATTCAATCACAAAGCCAATGAGCAAGAAAATCACCAAACTGTTATAATGATTCATTTCAAAAAACATTCGGGTATTTATACCTTATCCACTGAGCAAACATTAAACGTTCCATTAGAAAAAGCGTGGGACTTTTTCAGTGCTCCAGAAAATTTGCAAAAAATAACCCCTTCACATATGGGGTTTCAAATTACTTCTGAGGTTAATAAAAAAGCGTATGCGGGACAAATTATCACTTACAAAGTAGGAATCCTGCCTGGGGTAAAATCAAATTGGGTAACAGAAATTACTCAAGTAAAAGAACAACAGTTTTTTATAGATGAACAGCGATTTGGTCCTTATGCAATGTGGCATCATGAGCATTGGTTTGAAGAGTTGCCAGAAGGAAAAACGTTAATGAAAGACAAAATTTCATACAAAATACCTTTTGGTTTTTTAGGGCATATCGCCCAATCAATCTTTATAAAAAGGCAGTTAAAAGGAATTTTTAAACACCGTTATAGTACGTTAGAAAAATTATTTAATGGAAGATAAAGTATCGATTTTTTGGTTTCGTCGAGATTTACGTTTAGAAGATAACAAAGGACTACATGAAGCGCTACAATCAGGAAATAAAGTAGTTCCGTTATTTATTTTTGATGAAGATATTTTAGAAAACCTTCCTAAGAATGATGCGCGAGTAACTTTTATTTACGAAACCTTACAAAACCTAGATGAGGAGCTGAAAAAGCATCAATCATCTCTCTTAGTTAAAAAAGGAAAACCGTTAGCAATTTGGAAAAAACTAACAGAAGAATATACAATTGAAGCAGTTTATACAAATAAAGATTATGAACCTTATGCAATTAAAAGAGATAAGGAAGTAGCCGACTTTTTAGCATCAAAAGGAATAAGATTTAATGCTTTTAAAGATCAAGTAATTTTTGAAGAAAACGAAGTTGTAAAGAATGATGGAACTCCGTACACAGTTTTTACTCCCTATAAAAACAAATGGTTACAAAACTTCTCTGAAAAGAAAGATATACAGGACTTTGTGATAGATTTTACTGATTTTTATCAGTTTTCATCTGAATTTCCATTATTAGCTTTCATAGGTTTTGAAAAAAGTACGATTAAAGTAAAACCATACAACCTATCTAATTTAGAGGAATATGATGAGGTGAGAGATTTTCCTGCTGAAGATAAAACTTCATACTTGTCACCATACCTGCGTTTCGGATTGGTAAGTACTCGAAAAATGGTCCGTTTTGCTTTAAAAACCAACCAAACTTTTTTAAGTGAGCTGATTTGGCGTGAGTTTTTCATGCAGATTTTATATCATTTTCCGAAAGTAGTTACTCAAAACTTCAAACAAAAGTATGACGCTGTTCCTTGGAGAAATAATGAAGAAGAATTTAAAAAATGGTGTGAAGGTAAAACAGGGTATCCAATGGTTGATGCAGGCATGCGAGAGTTAAATAAAACTGGATACATGCACAACAGAGTACGTATGATAACCGCTGGGTTTTTATGCAAACATTTATTGATTGATTGGCGTTGGGGAGAAGCTTACTTTGCAGAAAAGCTGTTGGATTATGACCTGTCAGCAAATAACGGAAATTGGCAATGGGCAGCAGGTACGGGTTGCGATGCAGCTCCGTATTTTAGAGTATTCAATCCAGAATCTCAATTAAAAAAGTTTGATAAAGATTTACAGTATGTTAGAAAATGGGTAAAAGACTTTGATGAGCTAACCTACCCACAACCTATGGTAGAACATAAATTAGCTAGAGAACGAGCGATAAGTACGTATAAAAAAGCACTAGAATAAAAAAAAGGTTCAGAATTTTCTGAACCTTTTTTAGTATGTATTAAGCGATATAATCTTTAGCTCTCTCTAATGCCTTTGGAATTCCACCAGGGTTTTTACCACCAGCAGTTGCAAAGAAATTTTGTCCACCACCACCACCGTGGATTAGTTTTCCTAATTCTCTAACAACTTTACCAGCATCATAGCCTTTTTCATTAGCTAACTCTTTAGAAATATAACAAGTTAACATAGCCTTTTCAGCAGAAGGAGCAGTGGCAAATACCACAAATAAATTGTTAATTTCTCCACCTAACTCAAATAATAAGTTTTTAATACTGTTAGGATCTAAATCTACTTTTGTTGCTAAAAACTGAACTCCATTTACTTCTTGTAATTGGTTTTTAAGTTCGCCTTTCATGTTTTTAGCTTTATCTTTTAATAGTTGCTCAACTTGCTTTTTTAAAGCAGCATTTTCATCTTGTAAACTACTCACAGATTTAGCAACATCTTTAGGGTTTTTCAATAATTGTTTTACAGCATCGTAGTTACGCTCAACATCTTCAAAGTAATCACCAACAGCAACATTGGTAATTGCTTCGATTCTTCTAATTCCTGCAGCAACAGCACCTTCCGATTTTATTTTGAAATACCAAATATCACCAGTTTGTTGTACGTGCGTACCTCCACATAATTCCATTGATTGTCCAAAACGAATGGTACGAACACTATCACCATATTTTTCACCAAATAAAGCTACAGCACCTTCGTCAATAGCTTGTTGCATTGGGATATTTCTTTGCTCTTGTAATGGAAGGTTTTCACGAATACGAGCGTTTACAAACTCTTCAACAGCCTCTAGTTGATCATTGTCTACTTTAGAGAAGTGAGAAAAGTCAAAACGTAAATAATCAGGACTAACCAACGAACCTTTTTGTTCTACATGGTCTCCTAAAATAGTACGTAACGCTTGGTGTAATAAGTGGGTAGCCGAGTGGTTACTAGCCGCTAAACTTCTATGTTCTTTATTTACAACAGCTTTAAAAGTTTCGTGTAAGTTTTTAGGTAAATTCTTTGTGAAATGAATGATAACATTGTTCTCTTTTTTGGTATCAAGCACATAAATAATATCACCATTAGGAGATTCAATATATCCTTTGTCACCAACCTGTCCACCACCTTCTGGATAAAAAGGAGTCATGTTGAATACCAGTTGATATTGGTCACCTCCTTTTTTGGTACTAACTTTTCTGTAGCGAGTTAGTTTTACATTAGTGGTTAATATGTCGTAACCGATAAACTCTTCAACATCATCATCTAATAAAGTAACCCAATCACCCGTTTCACTAGCAGAAGCTGCACGAGAACGTTCTTTTTGAGCTTTCATACCAGCATTAAATTCCTCTTCATTAATTTCATACCCCTTTTCACGAGCAATTAACTGTGTTAAATCAAGAGGGAATCCGTAAGTGTCATATAATTCAAAAGCACGTTTACCAGAAACAGTTTTACCATTAGTGGTTGCAATAACTTGATCTAATAATAATAATCCTTGATCTAATGTACGTAAGAAAGAAGTTTCTTCTTCCTTAATAACATTGTGTACTAAAGTATTTTGTTTTCTAATTTCAGGGAATGCGCCTCCCATTTGGTATGCTAAAGTTTCTACTAACTTATAAATAAAAGGCTCTTTTTGGTTTAAGAAAGTAAATCCGTAACGAATAGCACGACGTAAAATACGACGAATTACATAACCAGCACCATTATTACTTGGTAATTGACCATCTGCAATCGCAAAAGCAACAGCACGAACGTGGTCGGCAATTACACGAATAGCAATGTCAATTTTTTCATCTTTTCCGTACTTAGCACCAGTAATTGTTTCAACTTCACGAATTAAAGGAGTAAATACGTCAGTATCGTAGTTAGATTGAACACCTTGTAACACCATACATAAACGTTCAAATCCCATACCAGTATCGATATGTTTCGCAGGAAGTTCAACTAAAGAACCATCAGCTTTACGATTGTATTGCATGAATACCAAGTTCCAGATTTCAACAACCTGAGGGTGATCTTCGTTTACTAACGATTTCCCATCAACTTTAGCCTTTTCTTCAGCAGAACGAATATCTACATGGATTTCAGAACACGGACCACAAGGACCTTGCTCACCCATTTCCCAGAAGTTATCTTTTTTGTTACCCATTAAGATACGATCTTCAGCAATGTATTGTTTCCAAATATCGTATGCCTCTTGATCCATTTTTGTACCGTCCTTTTCATCACCTTCAAAAACAGTTACGTATAAAATGTCTTTATCTACTTTGTAAACTTCAGTTAATAATTCCCAAGCCCAAGCAATAGCTTCTTTCTTAAAATAATCACCAAAACTCCAGTTACCTAGCATCTCAAACATGGTGTGGTGGTAAGTATCGTAACCAACCTCTTCCAAATCGTTGTGCTTACCAGAAACACGTAAACATTTTTGGCTATCAGAAACCCTACCATTTTTAGGAGTTGAGTTTCCTAAGAAAAACTCTTTAAATGGTACCATACCAGCGTTGGTAAACATTAAAGTAGGATCGTTCTTTAACACCATAGGTGCTGAAGGAACAATTTCGTGTTGTTTTGATTTAAAAAAATCTAAAAATTTAGCTCTAATATCTTGAGATTTCATACAACTCTGGGTATCTGGATTTTGTTAAAATATGTTTAAAAAACTGCTTGTAAAAAGAAGTTTTAAAAGATTTTGTAAATTTGTGAGTTTTCAAATTGTACATCCCCTCTAAGGATGCTTAATTTAAAAAGCACAAAAATAGTACATTTAGCATTATGGCAAAAGTAAAATATTATTATGACCCAGACACTTTATCATATAGAAAGATAGAGGTTAAAAGAAGTGAAAAATATAAGAAAACTATCTTGGGGCTACTTAGTTTTTTATTGATTGCTTTTTTCGGTTTTATAGGTTTTAGCCAGTTTTTAATGTCTCCAAAAGAGCGTGCTCAGAAGAGAGAGTTAGAAAACTTAAAATTACATTACGAGTTACTTTCTAAAAAAATGGAAGAGAGTGCTGAAATTTTAACCGATTTACAAGAAAGAGATAACAATATTTATAGAACCTATTTTGAGGCAAGTCCAATTCCTGAAGAGCAACGAAAAGCAGGTTTTGGTGGTGTAAATAGGTACAAACACTTAGATGGTTTTGATAATAGTTCAATGGTAAAGAAAGTAACTAAGGAGTTAGATATTTTATCAAAGCAAATGGTAGTACAATCAAAATCGTTAGATGAAATTGTTGAGCTAGCCAAAGAAAAAGAAAAAATGTTAGCATCAATACCAGCAATTCAACCTGTAAAAAATCAAGATTTAAAAAGAATGGCATCAGGTTATGGTATGCGTTTACACCCTATATTAAAGTCGTGGCGTATGCATAACGGAATGGATTTTACTGCACCAACGGGTACTCCAATTTTTGCGTCAGGAAATGGTATTGTAAAAAAAGCACATAGAAGTTCTACTTTTGGTAAAGTGGTTTATATAGATCACGGATACGGGTATGAAACCATTTATGCTCACATGAGTAAAATTTTAGCTAAAAGAGGACAAAAAGTAAAACGTGGTGATTTAATAGGCTATGTTGGGAATACTGGTCGTTCGGCAGCACCACACTTACATTACGAAGTGCATAAAAATGGTAGACCTGTAAACCCTATTTACTATTACTACGGAGATTTAACTCCAGAAGAGTTTGCAGCTATGCAAAAAGCTTCACAACAAAAAGGTCAGTCGTATGACTAAACACGTAACAAGCTGTGAAAAATGTATGTAGACTTACCCAATAAACGATATTATAAAATAGGAGAAGTTGCTAAAGCTTTTGGGGTGAATAGTTCACTTATACGATTTTGGGATAAAGAGTTTGAAATCATCAATCCTAAAAAAAATGCCAAAGGCGATCGATTGTTTACACAAGAAGACGTAAAAAACTTTAAAATTATTTACAACCTTGTAAAAGAAAGAGGTTTTACATTAGATGGTGCAAAACAAAAGCTAAAGAAAAACCCAGAGGGAGTCTTAAATAATCAGGAAATTATTAGTAGATTAGAAACTGTAAAAGCAGAATTAATAAAAATCAAAAATCAATTATAATTACAAAAAATCAAAAATTATGAAAAAATGGTTAGTGCCTTTAATTATTATAGGAGTTCTAGTATTTGGAATTTATTCATGGGCAAAAGGGTTTTATAATACAGCCGTAACATACCAAGAAGATGCTAAAACTACATGGTCTAATGTAGAAAGTTCTTACCAACGAAGAAACGATTTAATTGGTAACTTAGTAAAGACTGTACAAGGAGCAGCCGATTTTGAAAAAAGTACGTTAACAGACGTAATTAATGCAAGAGCAAAAGCAACTTCAGTAAATATTAATGCAGGAGATTTAACGCCAGAAAAAATGGCACAATTTCAACAAGCACAAACAGGGTTAAGTGGAGCTTTATCTAAGTTATTAGTGTCTGTAGAGCGCTATCCAGATATCAAAGCAAACAAAAACTTCTTAGAATTACAAAGTCAGTTAGAAGGAACAGAAAATAGAATTAATGTAGCACGTGATCGTTACAATGAAAGCGTTAATAAGTATAACAAGCATATTAAAATGTTCCCAGGAAACATGCTAGCAGGTATGTTCAATTTAACGGAAATGACACGTTACAAATCAGATGCAGGTTCAGAGAATGCTCCTGATGTAGATTTTAAATTCTAAAAATATATGTCTAAAGTAGAAGATTTTCTTACTGCAAAAGAAGAAGAGGAAATCGTTCAGGCTATTAGAGAAGCAGAACGAAATACTTCTGGTGAAATTCGTGTACATATAGAGAGAACTACTGAGAGTTCTCACTACGACCGAGCGCTAGAAGTATTTCAAATGCTTAAAATGTTCAATACTCAGCAACGAAACGGTGTGTTGTTGTACATTGCTGTTGACGATCATAAATTTGTAATTTATGGTGATGAAGGTATAAACAAGGTAGTTCCAGAAAACTTTTGGGAAACAACCAAAGAAGCCATCCAAAATCAGTTTAAACAAGGAAACTTTAAACAAGGAATTATAGATGGTGTGCTAAAAGCAGGAAAAGAATTACAAGCTCACTTTCCATGGACTACAGATGATGAAGATGAGCTGAGCAACGAAATTTCAAAAGGCTAAAACCTTCATAGAAGGAAGAAATATGATAAAAAATATAACGTCATTATATAAAAGAACAAACAAGTTACAGAAGGTAAAAGTTGTTCTTTTTTTTATTGCATTTTTATGTGGACACACCCTTTTTTCACAAGGGTTTAAAATTCCTGAGACGCCTAAGTTTCAAACAAGTGTTTACGATTATATCAACCTTTTATCACCCAATCAAAAGAAAAGCTTAGAAAACAAGCTGATTAAGTATGCTGATACTACTTCAACTCAAGTAGTGGTAGCAATTATAAGCTCAACCCAAGGAGAAGAAATAGGCTATTTAGCTACCAATTGGGCGCATGAATGGGGAATAGGAGGAAGTAAAGAGCAGGATAACGGAGTGTTCGTGTTATTAGCAAAAGACGATCGTAAAGTAACGATACGAACAGGTTATGGAACCGAGCACCTATTAACCGATTATGTTTCTAGACAAATTATAGAGTACGACATTATTCCTTACTTTAAACAAGGTGACTATTACGCTGGGTTAAACAGTGGAGTAGATGCTGTTTTTAAAGTAATGAGTGGTGAATACAAAGGTTCTAGAAAACAATCTAAAAAAACAGACTTTAGCTTTATTATCTTTATCATCATTCTAGTAGTATTCTTTATCATTATTTCAAGCGGAAGTAGAGGAAACCGTGGAGGAGGAAGAGGTTATAGAAAATCGGATGTAGCAAGAGGTATTTTAGAAACCATTATTTTAAGCAACGCAGGTAGAGGCGGTTTTGGTGGAGGAAGTTTCGGTGGAGGATCGTCAGGAGGCTTTGGAGGCGGAGGCGGCTTCGGCGGAGGTTTCGGAGGCGGAGGCTTTGGTGGTGGTGGGGCCACAGGAGGCTGGTAGTAACTTCATTTATTTGGTAAAGGTTAGTTAACGTTAAAGCAACGTTGAAATAGTACTTATGCAGGAAAATTAAATGACCCCTACGTATGAAGACTAACATTAAAAGAAGAAGCTTTTTAAGAAACTCATTATTAGCAACTGGAGGACTACTTTTAGTTCCTAACTTTATTAGTTGTAAAAATGATGATATTAATGAACTACCTATTCCAGATAACTTAGCAGAGAAAAACTTTGAGCAAGGAGTTGCTAGTTTTGACCCCACAAACTCACAAGTTATTATCTGGACTCGTTATAACACCAAACAAACTTCAGCAACCTTAATTTGGCAACTCGCAAAAGATAAAAACTTTAAAGAGGTTGTTCGTCAAGCAGAAGTAACTACCGATGCTTCAAGAGATTTTACCGTAGCTGTTGAAATTAAAGACTTAGATGCAGGGCAAAAATTATACTACCGTTTTGTAAGTGTTGACGATAAAGCAACGTCACCAGTAGGAGAAACCCTAACGTTTAGCGAATCAATTAGTGAAGTAAAATTAGCAGTTGCATCTTGTGCAAACTTTGCTTACGGTTACTTTAATGTATATGAAGAGATAAAAAAATCTGATGCAGATGTTGTCATCCATCTAGGAGATTATATCTATGAATATGGCGAAAAAACTTACGGTTCGTTTAGAACACCTGAGCCTAAAGGAGAAATTATTTCGTTAGATGATTATCGTACACGTTACCGTCAATACCGTTCAGATGAACAATTAAAAGAACTGCACAGAACTAAACCTTTTATTTGTGTCTGGGACGATCATGAAGTAGCAAATGATACTTACAAAGACGGAGCTGAAAATCATCAAGAAGATGAAGGAAGCTTTACTTCAAGAAAACAAAGTGCATTAAAAGCATACAGCGAATACTTACCTAACATGACGAATCTTGTAGATAATTCAATTATTTACAGAAACTTGAAAATTGGAAGTCTGGTAGATTTAATTATGCTAGATACCCGTATTGTAGGGAGAGATAAGCAGTTAAAATATTCAGCATTTTATAATGAAAAAGGAGAGTTTGATGCAGCGGCTTTTCAGCAAGCATGGTTAAACCCGCAACGTACACTTTTAGGAACTACCCAATTAGGATGGTTAGAAAGTGAACTAGCGGCTAGCAATAGTACATGGCAAATTATAGGACAGCAAGTTTTAATGGGTAAAATGTTAATTCCTGCTGAACTACTAACACTTTTAGCAAAACTATTGGCAGAAGTATCTGCTACAGGATCAGCAAGTGAAGAAACGTTTAATTTGCTTAAAACTTCTATTACAGAGTTAGTAACCATTAAAACAAGAGCTTTACAAAACGACCCTACGTTAACAGCAGAAGAGAAAGCAAGAATAGAAACGGTACTACCATATAACTTAGATGCTTGGGATGGTTATTTTATGGAAAGAGAACGCATTTTAGCAAGCTTTAAAAGTAAAAATGTAGTGGTGCTAGCAGGAGATACTCACAATTCGTGGTATAGCGATTTAAAAAATAATTCAGGAGAAAAAGTAGCAGTAGAGGTAGCTACAAGTTCAGTGTCATCACCAGGATTAGAAACCTATTTAGGAGCATCTGCAACAGATTTAGAAGCTGCATTAGGCTTGTTGATAGACGATTTGCAATACAGTAATTTTTCTCAAAGAGGATATATGAAACTTACAGTAACAGCAGCAGGTATACAAACAGACTGGAACTTTGTTGATACTGTTACCAACAAAACCTACTCAAATAGTATAGGAAAAACTGTAACCTTATAATTACATAACCTGTTGTGCATTTTTGAAGTTTTTAGCCGAAAGAATGTCTGTTCGAGTGATTTTCGATAGAAAATCGTATCGAGAACAACAATCTAAGTTGTAAAATTTTATTCTCGATACTAATTTTACGGGTTTTTACCCGCAAAATTCACTCGAATTGACAAATTTTACTCAAAATGTACAACGTTTACATAGAATTACCGATACATTAAAAGGCTCCTGAGTTATTCAGGAGCCTTTTTTGTATGCTATAAAAGAAATACAAAATCAACTAATGTTATGCTTCTTCAGTAGCAGGAGTACTAGACTTAGACCTGTTATCTACTACCAAATTATATTGCTTAGCCAACACATCAATCTCATTAAGTAAGGTTGGGTAGGCTTCATTTTCTGAAAGTGTTGCATGCGCTTCAATATGTAATACAAGTTTTCTGTAAGTAAGCGAAGCTTCAGTACGCAACTCTTGAATATTGTTTTCTGGTGAAGCCGCTGTTTCACCTACACGCTCAATATACTTGGCAGAAAACTCTGTATTGGCATTTTTTAATTCAGCAACCCAAGTAGCTATATCAAGCAAAGAAATAGCCTGAATAAGCTCAGGTTCAGTTTCAAAATCTTTACTAATACTATCTAAAATAGCGGTTTGTTCTTGGTAACTTTTACGAGCTATATCAGTGCCATAAGTATTTATTGTAGCAAGTAGTGCTTTGGCGGCACTTATTGTAGCTTCGTTAAAATGATTAGTATAAGCACTCACAAGTGTTCTAATTCCTGTAATAGCTTTATCTCTTCTAGTGTCAAGAGCTATTATTTCTTGTGTTAAGCTGCTTCCTTGTACTTGTTGATATAAAGAATCAATACGATTAACAATGGTTGTTAATTCGTTAGTGGGGTTTGTCAATGCTAACGCATCAACGTCTTGTAAGTTTACAAGTTGTAGAATATCTTTCATGTATTGTAGATATTCACCGTTACGATACCGGTTTAAATACGGACTGTTCATAAGCTAATTTTTTAAATTAATATTAAATATTTGTAGAAAGTGATTTGGTAACTTTCATAGCATTAGCAATTTAAGAGTATAAAACTTTTTAAAAAAGTTAACAATTGTTAAAGTTTGCCTACTAAGTAGGTTGTGAAGATACTTGTGGAGAATTTTGTTATTTAAAGGAACGTTCAGCGAGCTTCGCTGATGGTTTCGTTGCGTTGAGGATTGTTCAGCGAGCTTCGCTGATGGTTTCGTTGTGTTGAGGATTGTTCAGCGAACTTCGCTGATGGTTTCATTGTGTTGAGGAACGTTCAGCGAGTTTCGTTGATGGTTTCGTTGTGTTGAGGAACGCTCAGCGAGCTTCGCTGATGGTTTCTATGAAAAAATGTATAAAAAGCCTTTTTTTGATAGTTAAAATACAGATAACCGTACAATTGACGTACTAAAAGTAAGTCAGTGACTTACTAAAAGTAGGTCACTGACTTACCTGTTTCTAATTTTTTATGCTTTACTTTGGAGTCAAGTGGTAGATTATTAGGCTTTTATGTTGAGGTGTTAAAAGAAATTCAGGGTTATCCCTGAGAAGAAGCTAAAACAATTAGGGGAAACCCTTATTGTGCAAAAAACCATGAACAACTACTTTTGAATAAAAAATTGTAACTAATTTTAAAACTATAAATAGTATGAAAAAAAGAAAGAAACAAATCGCTAATCTTTTAAAACTAGGCGTTTTCCTGTTCGGGGTTTCGCTGTTGTTATGGAATTGTGAAAATGAGTCTTTGTTAGAAACGCAAAACAGCTTTATAAGCAAAGTCAAAAGCAAGGTAAATACTGATTTAATAGACTTACCTTATACGAAAGATAACTTAACAGTAGATTGGAATAACTACAACATTATTAAAAGTAACGATATAGAGTTTTATGAATTTAAAACAGCACTAATTGCTCCTTTAAATAACACTTCTGAAAATTTTAGTAGTCCAATTTTTTATGTAGTAGCCTATAAAGAAAACAATACAATTGTAATAAAGTATATAGAGGTTAGGGCATACGATTATAGTTTAACAAAGTTTCCCGAAGACTTTATTAATTTAGGAGCTTTTTCAGGTTCGTTTAGGTATTTTAATGAAAAGGGAAAGTTAGAAAACTCAGAAGCTTTTATAGAAGGATATTTAATCAAAGCAAGCCAAGAGAATTACCTGCCTGTAAAAAGAAATACCTTACAAAAAGCCAAAGAAGAAGGGAGTTTCCAAGCAAGAGTAGAACCCTGTACTGAAGTTCCTTCAATCTTGTACATTCATGAAACGACACACCATTATAAAGACTATTACAAAGCATCTTATAGGGTGGATTCAAGCGGTAATGTTATAGAGGGAAGTATGACGGTAGCAGATGTACCTTATAAATCAGTATATTTAGGCTCGATAACACAAACATATACCTATACAAGTTTTTCTTGTGATACTCCCGATACAGGAGACTCTGTTTACAAATCAGAATACATGAGACAACAAATACTTATGGATTGTGGACCAGGGTATGATGATGTAACCTACGATGGAGAATGTGTTCCTATAGATGACGCTATTATAGACAACACCAACAACCCTTGCGTAAGTGCTATTATAAAAGCCTTACAAGAAAAAGATATGAAAGGTGCTTTGGTGCCTGATTTAGAAGGTATGGGGCATTTGTCGCAAATGGTGTTAGATTTGTTTGACCATTCTCAAACTTATAACTTAACTTTTAATATAGGGCAATTAAACACACTAGGTTCTGGTGTAAGTGGCAACACCAATGGTTTTGATATTACGTTAGATACCGACTTAGTAAAAGATGCCACAAAGTTATTTATAGCCAAAACTGTTATACACGAAAGTTTCCACGCATATATTCATTACGTTGTGAGGGAAAACCCAGGGTCTATAATGACAACTGTTTTAAAAAAATATCAAAACTTTTACACTAAATCAAATCCAACAAATGCAGGAAATTTAACAGAGCACAAATTTATAAGTCAATATGTGGAAGCTTTAGCTTATTCTCTTTCGTCGTATGATAACCATCAACAACCTATGGATTATTATAAAGCCTTATCTTGGGCTGGTTTAGAGTCGTCTAGTGCCTACCAAAGTTTAAGTAATTCAGATAAAACAAAAATTGAAAAAATCATAAAAAATGAAAGACTTGCAAATAGTAATGCAAAAAGCACTAAGTGTTAGTTTGCTACTTACCTTTTATTGTTGTATAACATCATGTAAAACATCTAAAGAATATAATACAAACAATAAAAACTATAAAATAGAAAGATATAAATCTAAAGGTCTTTTTACTGGAGTAACAGTAAAAACTTATGATAATATTAAAAAAGAACTGTTATTACCATCAACCAAAGTAATTAATAATGTATATCTAGAAGGTACAGTATTTAGTTTGGGGTTAGGAAAACATAACTTGTCAATACTTTATCCAAGTAAGCAAAGCATAGATATAAAACTTCTTATTAAAGAAAAAGATTCTATAGTCGTCAAAGCTCACTTACCAGACGAAAATATTGTAGATTAATTTATGATGTTTATAGAAAATGAAAAACATATTAAAAGCACTAAGTGTTAGCTTATTACTAAGCTTTTATTGTTGTAAGGCCTCAAAAAATGTTTTAGTTAATGATGAACTCTTCAGTATAAAAAGATTAAAATCTAATATGAGTACTACGTTAACTTTACAAGCTTATGATTATAATTCTAAAGAAAAGATTGGAGGTTTTGCGGAGATAAACAATGTGTATGTTGATTTTAAATATGAGAATAACAACTTTTCTTCAATAGTACTTGATGTAAAGCCAGAGAATGAATTTGACATTTCATTTCATTTTGTTGGTAGTAAAAGCAATAGAATAAATAAATTAAAAGTTGTGAAAAAAGATTCAATTATAATTAAGGCGTATTTAAAAAATGATGACATAATAGATTAAGAATATAACTTGTTAATAATAATGCGAAAAGTACCAAGTGTCTTTAAAATAATAATTATTGTAATTTTTATGAGTAGTTGCTCTTCTTACAGAGAAGTAGTTGACAATATGAATACTGAATATGAAGTTCTGAGTTCTGTCTTAAAAGAATCAAGAGGAAATATTTATTATAAGACAATTATAGAAGAAGGAAATATACCTATAGAATCGTACATAGAAAATAAATATTTAGAATTTTACTTATGTAGCAATGGTGTTGACTCTCCAGTTAAAATACCTAAAGAAGAAGTGGCTTTTTTAAAACAAAAAGTCAAAAGTGTTTCTGTTCAGAGAATAGATAAATTATTTCCTAATCTTAAAGAGAAAACAACAAAGAAGAAGGAGCGACTTGTAACCTCATTTATTTCCATGCCTATTTTATTTAGAAATAATACTATGGCTATCTATTATTCCACTCAAACATATGGAGGAGAGTTTAAATTACTACAAAAAGTAAATGGAGAATGGGAAACTATTTGTGCTAATTCGGTTTGGATAGAGTAAAAAAATGAAAGATTCAATAAAAGTGGTGCTAAAAGTACTAAGTGTTAGTTTATTATTATTAGTTAGTAGTATGATTTCATGTAAATCAGTTCGTAATGATATAGTAGATAAAACATATAAATTAGAAAAATTCAAATCTAAGCAAGCTGATTTTTCAAGTATTGTTATCAATGCTTATGATTTTGAGATGAAAAAAAAGTTAGCAGGGATAGTATATGTAAATAATGTGGTTTTTTTTATGGATTTTGATAAAAAAAACAAAGTTAAACCTTTAGTTGTTACACCTAATACAGATAACTATTTTGATGTAGAAATTTCATATATAAGAAGGCATACAGTAAAAGTTGATAAGTTTTTTGTTAAAAGAGGGGATTCAATTGTTATTGATGCCTATTTAAAAGAAGATAAAAGACCAATAGTTGATTAAGCACAAAAAAGGAGTAGGTTTCTACTCCTTTTTTATGCTGTTATATAGCAAGGCAGATCGTTTACTTATTTATTGTATTTAGAGCTATCTTTGTTAATATAAATACTCCAATATGAAAAAGCTAGTTCTCTTATTATTAACCATTTTATTAATTACTAGTTGTACCAATTATGGACAATTGAAGTTAGTGTCGTACCTGTCAGGAGATTTAAAAGAAGTTTCTGGAGTAGAGAAAAGCAATGACTTAAATATACTATGGATGCATAACGATAGTGGTAATGCAGCTAAATTATTTAAAGTTAGTACGCAAGGAAAAATTTTACAAAAAAGAGTATTAGTAGTAAAGAATCACGATTGGGAAGACATAACTTCTGATAACGAAGGAAACATATACATCGCCGATTTTGGTAACAATAATAACAAAAGAAAGAACTTAGTAATTCTAAAAATTAAGGAAGAAGAACTGCTAAAAGGAGAGAATATAGAGGTGGAGAAAATAAAGTTTTCATACCCTAATCAAACCAAATTTCCGCCCAAAAAGAAAGACCGTTTTTTTGATGCAGAATCTTTAATTTATAAAGATGGATTTCTTTACATTTTTACAAAAAGTAGAGTCAAAAACAAGTACGGTAAAACAATGCTATACAAAGTTCCAGCAACAAAAGGTGAGTATACAGCTCAGTATATAGCTGAGTATGCAAACTGTGATGATGTACATTGTGCAATTACAGCAGCAACGATATCGCCAGATAAACAAAAAGTGGTTTTGTTAACACATCAATCGGTATTAGTATTTACTAATTTTAGCGGAGACGATTTTTTTAGTGGAGATGTAAAAGAACATACATTCAATCATATTTCTCAAAAAGAAGGTGTTACGTTTAAAGATGAAAGAACCCTTTATATAACAGATGAAGCTGATAAAATAGGAAGCAGTAAACTGTATGAGTTTGTATTAAAGGATTAAAAAAATCAGTTACCAATGAATGCACATTGATAACTGAGAGAGTTAGGGGAATCATCAACACCTAAATTGAGGTGTTTATACGTAATCTATCTGTCTAGAATAGCCTGCATTTATAGCCAATAAAATGGAATCTTCTCGGCTAAAACTAAACGGAATAATAGAGTTTAAAGGTTCTTCAAATTTTTCTTCTATTTTTTGTTTAGATAATATCAATGCGTGCTCTACCAATTTATGATATTCGGTTATAAAGTATTTTTTAGGTAAGTTTTCAAACTTAGCAACATCAAAATCATAAAATTTAGTTCTTGTAATAGCTTTGTATTCTTGGTCGTTATGAATAAATAAATAGGTAAGATCAACGTGAATGGTAGTGTTAGCACCACTAGGATCGTCTGGCCAATTATAAATTAAAAGATAAGCTCCATCAATACTAACTTTAGGTTTAGAAATCTCTTCAATCTTTTCAAAACTTGTTAAATCACAAGATCCTGTTTTAATAACTTCTTCTATAGTTTCAACTGTACTCATTATTAATTATTTAATTTTTTTAGTCAAATATCATAGAAATTGCGTTTTCATTTTTGGGTGTTTTATAATCGCATACTATTATTTTATAAACGTTTTGTTAAAGTGATGGATAAGGAGGTGAAATGAAAATATATAATTATTTTAGTTGGCTAATTAATTACGAAAAATGCTTTTGCTTAAGAAAAAATACTTTTTACATATTGCCTTTATCTGCGTTGTTTTTACAGCATGTACGAGAAATAATGTAGACAAAAACTTACAAGAATATTTACTCTCTATCGATAGTATTTCTCAGCAAAAACCAAAAGAAGGGCTAAGAAAAATAGATAGTTTACTAGAAAAGAAACAAAATTCTAAAAACAGGGCTTTACTGTTGTTTAGTAAAGGAGAACTATTTTACCTAAACGATAAGTTAATAGAGGCAAAAAACATTCATTTAGAAACGTATAGGTTATTCACAAAATTAAAAGACGATTATAATAAAGGTAGAAGCTTAATAACATTAAGCGCCACCTGTATGAAGCTAAATGAGTTAGAAGATGCTCAAAAGTATGCGTTGGAAGCTTTAGAAACAGGTGAGAAAATAGAAAATACCAGATTGCAGGCTAAGGCAAATAATCAACTATTCAACCTTCACTTTATTTTAAAAGACTATGAAAAAGCATTATTGTACATAAAAAGATGTGAAGAGTTGTTTACTGACCCAAACGATCCTAATTCAATTATAGCAATTAAAAGTAATATTGCAGGAGTGTATTTGAAGTTAAAACAATATAACAAAGCACTAAAACAGTTTTCGGAGGCATTGGCTTTGGGTGAGTCAGCGAAAGATCCCAAGACGATTGTTAGTGTTCTTAATAATATTGGGTACACGTATTTGGAAGCAAAACGTTTTGACGAATCGGAGAAGTTTTTACGAGGAGCAGTAAAGCTTAACCAAAAAATTAAAACAATTAACGGAGCTCCATACAAAGGTTTAGGAACTCTTTTTTTAGTAACCAATAAGCTAGATTCGGCAGCGGTAAATTACAACAGAGCGATGTCAATCTACAAGAGTAAAAATAACCTTTCAGAAGAAGTAGAAATACGAGATAAGCTAATATCAATAGCAATTCTTAAAAAGCAGTATCAAAAGGCATTGAACCATCAAATAATACGAGATAGTATAGAGGTGGTAAAGAGTAAAAAGCAAAATCAAAAACTTCTTTATTTTGCCAATGTAAACTATAAGGTTAAAGAAAAAGAAATAGCATTAACCCATCAAAAAGAAATAAACAAACAAAATTGGTGGTTAGGAATTAGTGTAATTGTATCGTTAGTACTTATTCTAATTATAGCCCTGTTTATAGGATATAATAACAAGTTAAGAGCTGCAAACAAAGCATCTAAATTAGAACAACGTTTGCTGAGAGCTCAAATGAATCCACATTTTATATTCAACACCTTAGCGGCGATTCAAAACATTACTTTAGAAGGAAACCCTGTAAAATCTTCAAACTATATAGCTAAATTCTCAAAACTCATTCGACAAAATTTTGATTATGTTCGGAAAGAAGAAATTAGCCTAGAAGAGGAGTTAGCTATGATTTCTAACTATATAGATACACAGCAATTACGTTTCAATAATAGTTTTAGTTATCACATACATATTTCTGAAAACTGTAATACAAAACAAGTAAAAGTACCTCCAATGCTATTGCAACCTTTTGTTGAAAATGCTATTGAATATGGTTTAAAAGAAAAGAAATCAGGAGGGATATTGAACTTAAATATTCGAAAAACAGGTGAAGAATTGTTTTTTGAAATTGAAGATAATGGAGTAGGAAGAAAGCAAAAAAAGAGTCAAGAAAAAATAGCGAAAGATTTACACGCTACCGATATTTTTATTGAAAGACTACAGATAAGAAATAAAGGAGAGGAAAAATCTTTTACTATAGAAGATTTGCATGACAAAGAGGGGAATCCTTCAGGAACAAAAGTTGTATTTAAATTAAAGTTATAAAATGATAAAAGCTGCTATAATAGAAGATGAGTTTAATGCATTAAATACATTAACAAAGTTGTTGCAATACACACAAAAAGATATAGAAATTGTAGCTAAAATTGATAATGTAGATGAGGCTATAGATTTTTTGAGTAACAACAATTTAGACTTGGTATTTATAGATATTGAGTTGATTGGTGGAAATGCTTTTCAAATATTAGAAGCCTTAGAAACCATAAACTTTAAAATGATATTTACCACAGCTTACGATGAGTTTGCTATAAAAGCAATTAAGTTTGATACGGTAGATTATTTATTAAAACCCATAGATTCTGATGAGTTAAATGCTTGTATAGGTCGTTTTAGAACCGAATTTGAAAAAGATAAAAAATATACACAAGCACTACATAAAATAAGTGAATTAGATAAAAAAGAAGCTCAAAAAACATTGCTTATCAAAACTACTGAAGAGCAACATTTTTTACATGTAGATGATATTGTACGTTGCCAATCAGACGGAAGTTATACTGTTTTTTATACAACTGATAAAAAAATAATGAGTGCTCGAAACTTAAAGTATTACGAAAATATTTTAAGTACACATGCCTTTGCTAGGGTACACCAATCTCACTTAATTAATATAAAATATTTAGCTTCCGTAAGTGCCAATACAGTTAAATTATCAAGTGGTGAAAACGTTCCTTTATCATCAAGAAAGAAGACGTATTTAAAGCAGTTTTTAGAGAACTTTAATACGAATACAAAATAGAAAGTAACACATATAAAACTCATTAAAAGAGTACTAAAGTTCCCTATAATTTTGAGGTAAATAATTGAAAGTAACCTTAAAAAACAATCATATGGGACTTAAAGAAAAAAGATTCACAAAAGCTTTTCAAGAAGAAAAATATCCTGCATTAAAAGAACAAATAAACAATGCAGCTGGTTTTGATGTAACAATTGATGTAGAGTGGGACACTATGTTTGAAGATAAGTTTTTACACTTATATGATGACAGTTACCCTAAAATTTACTTCCAACCACTTATTGATGCTTTTTCAGCCATAGCAACTGATGATATGGGGAAAGAAGCATTGTCGGAATCGTTAAAAAAAGTGGTTATTATTAACAAAGACGATCACCACAACCCAACGCATGCTTATACTTTTGAAGAAGGAGTTTTACAAGTAAACCATAGCCCAATTTTAAACGCAGATAAAGTTCAAGATAGAACAGATGTGCTTGTTGATTTATTAGAGAATAACCTATAGTCTAGTAATTCACAATAAAAAACAAAATTGCTATGGAAATAGATTATATCAATCAATTTAAAGCACAATCACCAGCAGCTATAATTCAGAGTATGTTTAGTGAAAAAAAGCAATTAAAAATTGCTTTATCATTAAAAAACGGACTTTATGTAGAAGGCTTTATAGTAGATATCACAAAAGAAGAATACCAAACATTTGTATGTATGAGAACCGAAGAACAAGAAGTGTTGTTTTTCGATCTTCAAGAAGTATCCGTTTTACGAATTAAACACCCTAAAAAAATAGCTGTTTCTTTATCTAAAGGAAGTATCAGTCGCCCGTTAGGAGAGGAGCCCATAAGTACTTTACAATTAAAAAGATGGATTGTAGAGCAAGAATCGTTGCTAGATGCAACAATCAACTTATCGTTAGAAAAATCAGTATTGCAAGAAGCAAACGCTCGATTAAATAGTAAAGATGTTATTACAAGTTTGTTAAAAGCAAAACAATTAATAATAGAGGATGAAATGGGATTAGCTGCATGGAAAGAAATAAAAACTGTAGCTATTACTAATACAGAAAAATTGCAGGTAAATAAAGAAGGAAATGTATTAAAAGTTGGTATTGAAATTACCAAAGCTCTACCAAAAGAGTTAGAGCATCTTTTTGTTGAAAAGATAGAAGAAATATTGTAGAATACTAAAATTATTAAAAAATGGGTCTTAAAGAAAAAAGAGCAGTTCAAACATTTAAAAACGAATCATTTCCAGCATTAGAAGCAGAAATAAACAATAAAGCAGGATTTAATGTATCATTAAACATAGCATGGGATACGTTGGTAGAAGATAAGTTTTCTCACCTTTACAATGATACGTTTCCAAAAATATATTTTCAACCGTTAATAGAAGCAATCAAAGCTGTTAACATTGATGAAATTGGGGGAGAATTGCTAAAAAATGGATTAAAAGAAGTAAAGATTGTTAATGAAAATAACGAGCACAATTTAGAAAGAGCAATCACTTTTGTAGATGGGGTGTTAACCATTAATCACAGCCCAATTATGAATGCAGATAAGGTGGAAGAGAAAACAGAAAGAATTGTACACCTTTTAGAAACTCATTTAGAAGAATTTGCAGGAAGTGAAGCTAGTGTTGAAAGTACAGAAAACCCAAATAATATTGTAGGAGGGAAGGTTGATAACACTATAAAATTAAGTTTACCTCAGTTGCACAATCAATATGTAGCTTTGGCTTTTGAGAAACAAGATAACTTAGCTGATATTGTTGAAGATTTACCTTGGACTTGTGATATGCTTCAAGGAACCGTAACTTATGGTGATCTTACCTTTAAAATGCAGGTACTAGGAACCTACTCTCATAATGAAAAATCATGGTTATGGGCTTGGGCAAATAAACAAAGCGGTATTCCAGAACAATTTTTAGAAGCTTCATTACAAATGAAAGCTCTAGGAGAACGTCAGGGAATAGAAGATTTACTATCATCAAAAATAGAAACAGAACACGATCCAGGACATTATTTTTCTTTCGTAGCAACAGGAGTTAATCAGGCAAGTTGTTATGCACCATTACCTTTTAAAGGACTTACTGTGTATGTATTATTATATACGGATATAGTTGATGAAAAAGAGATAAATATTCCTGCTTTAATTTGTTCACACTTCTCAAAAACAACTACTCGTATGGATTTTGAACACAAGCATGCATTGTTTTGCTATTTAGTTCAAAAAGGATATGAGGTTGAGGTATCAGGAAATAATATCGTTGCTAAAAAAGGAGAAGATCAAATTTTAGGAATTTTTGACCTAAAAGGAAGATTACTAAAGTTGTCTAACTCAACAGTTCCAGTAGGAGCTTAAAAAAAAGAAAAAGTATGTATCAATCTACCACACTATCAGAATTAGAAAAAGAGCATCAAGACGCATTAACCCAGGCACAAAATAAGATGATGGAAGATTTGAATCTTGCACAACAGAATGGAGACAACGATTTAATTCATCAGGCAAGTGTTCATTTTCAAAACGTAGCTAAAGAATTAGCAGAACAATACACTAAACGTATTGAAGAAATTAACGAGTTAAACCTTAAAAATGTAACAGAAAACATTCAAGAGGTATATGATAACTCTAGAGCAGATATTGACTTAAACGCATTGGTATATGACGGTGATCGAGATTATGTTTTAGAGTTTCAAGAAGATGAGTTGATTCAAAAAACCTTAGAAAGAATACGAGAAAACAATCCAGTTTTTAAATCGAGAAGACATTTGTTGAAATCAAGTTTACGATTAACAAAAATGTTAGCTCCAGTGCTTCACGAAATTGGAGAGCATTGTAAAGAGGTTTTAAAATTGAAAGCTGATATTGAGTTTTTTGTGTATCAGAACGATAAATTCAATGCGTCATGTTATCCGCCAGATGAAGATAAATTATACATTATTTTAACCTCTGGAATTTTAGAACGTTTTACAAAAGACGAATTAGCTTTTGTTATTGGTCATGAAATAGGGCATGTATTGTTTGAACACTTTAATTATCCAGTAAAACATATTTTAGACGAAGGAGCAAACGATTTAGCGCCAATTCATGCGATGAAGTTATATGCATGGAATCGTAACGCTGAAATTAGTGCAGATAGAGCTGGCTTATTATGCTGTAAGAGTTTTGAGGCAGCAGCAAGAACATTCTTTAAGCTATCATCTGGAGTAACTTCTGATTCTTTAGATTTTAAATTGAATGAATACATTAACCAGTTTTCAGATTTAGAAGAAGTTTTAAATGATGATACACACGATCCGTCAGATTGGTATAGCAGTCACCCGTTTAGCCCACTTCGTATTAAAGCTTTAGAGCTGTTTAATAAGAGTAAAACGTACGAGTTATTTAATCCTGAAATTAATGGAGAAATAACAGAGGAAGCGATGGAGCTAGAAATACAACGAATTATGTCGTTAATGGAGCCAGAAGACTTAGGAAATGAAACCGAGCATTCAGAAAAAATTCAACGCTTTATGTTCTTAGGTGGTTATATGATTTCAAAGGCAGATGGAGTTGTGGATGATTCTGAAATACAGGCGTTGAGTAGTGTGGTGTCTCCATCAGTTTTTGCTCAGTGTATGTTAACGATTAAAGGATTAACAGAGCAAGATATTATTGATGAAATTATAGCTTTGGCTAAAGAATTAGATATCGTAATTTCTGTGATGCAAAAACTAAATATTCTAAGAGATTTATCTATTATATCTTATGCGGATGGAAGCATAGATGCTGCTGAAGTTGATGTACTTTACAATTTAGCAAGACAATTATATATAAAAACAGAATTTATTGATAGAATTATCAGCGACGCCCAAGGCGTTGACTAAACAATATGATTTTTGTTTATCCATGTTAGCTAAACCATACACATTAAACGTGTATGGTTTGGCTTATGTTATATATTAAAAGACCCCATCCAACAATTAGTAGTAGACCACCTAAAGGAGTAATAGGGCCTAAAAATTTCATTTTTTTACCTTTTGCGTCAGATAATACTAAACCATAAATACTAAAGGAGAAAAGTATAATTCCAATTACAAAAGCGTAATATATTGCTGAGCTAGGTGCGTCAAAATAACTTCCAACGAATAATAAAACGAGTGCATGATACATTTGATATTTTACACCCGTTTCAAATGATTTTAGTTGTTCCTCGGTTAAAATTTTCTTTAAGGCATGTGCTCCAAAAGCTCCAAATATTACAGCAAGCATACCAAATAAAGTTCCTGTAATTAATACAATTTGTTGTGTCATGTTTTTTAAGAATTAAAAAGAAAAACCAATACTAAAAGCGACCCTGTCTTCTTGTGAATTTCCTTTAAAGTATGAAATATTAGCTGTGAATAAGTCGATTCCGCTTAGCCAAAAAGAACCACCATAACTAGTATGCCATTTCTTTGAATTAGGTGAATATGGAGACCATACTCGACCGTAATCAAAACCACCAGTAATACCAACTTTTATAGGAATAATTCCTGTACGAATACGTCCAAAACGTAAACGTAAATCGTTACTATGATAAAAACTTTCGGTTCCAGAAAAACGTTCTCTATTAAATCCGCGTAAACTACGTTCACCACCTAAAGTAGCTGCTTGGTAAACTTCAAAACGATTCCCTACATTAATTTGAGTTCCAACCTCAGAAGCAAAAACTAATGAACGGTTGAATACTAGGTTTTGATACATAGCCAAAGAACTTTTAATGTAACCAAAGCGTCTGTCAAAATCGTCTAAGTTGGCTTTAGCCCCAACAGCTAAATCGAAGTTCATACCTTTGGTAGGAAAACTACTATTATCTACTCGGTTGTGATTAAAGTTTAATTCACCTCCCCAAAAATAGTTAGTATCAAAAATAGCGGTAGGTTGATTGTCAAAATTATTGATAAATCTACCAGGTGTGTCTTCAATCTCAATAGCTTCAAAAAGACCTGAAATTTTAAAGATACTTCCTCCATGTAATCGTTTTAATAACGATGGAGAAAAACTAATTTCTTCTTTTTTAACACGGTAATGATCTAAATCAAAACTTTGATCGTAAACACTTTCATTCCCCCATCCAAAGAAATTAAAGGAATAGTTATCACTAGTAGCTTTAGCTTGCAAATGTAAGCTCCAATTACCAATTAATTCGGTAAATTCACCATTGTATTCTAAATCGTAGCCACTAGTTGAAGAATAGTAGTTTGCCGCTAATGTGTGTTGGCTAGCGAAGGGTTGTTTTTTAAAGCCTTGTTGTGTATGTGTAACCGAAGCACCAAAAAAGAAACCGTCATCGGGGTTGCTTCCTAAACTAGGGAAAACAATAGTTGTATTGTTGTTAATGTCGTGCGCGTCGTAGGTGTTTTTAAAATAACTATCCGAACGTAAATCCGCAGTTTCAGAACTTGGATTTATCGTGTTTTTCTTTGATTTAAAATCATAGATTTTAGTTTTCTTTCCCCAACCTGCAACAGATGATTTATCGGTATACACATCGTGATTTTGACCCCCTATAATTCGTAGTAAAATTCCATCATGTACATCACCAGAAATTAAAAACTCATCATCTCCATTTAAACCATAAAGCTGTATCTCTTTAGTTTCTTTTGTTTTGAAAACACGATTATAGATTTCATTCTCTTTTCTAAAAACAACAACGCTAGTTTCGTCATCATTTAAACGTTTAATAATGAATTTATCGTCTTTATCTGTACCAACTACATGTACAACTTTGTTTAGTTTGGTATAATAGCGGTTAGCAATTTCTTTTAATTTATCTCTTCGAGCTTTTATTTTAGCAATGGTCTCTTTTCCATCAATATCATAAATAACCTTTGGTAACTGTTGAATTGATTTTTCAATTACTTCATCGGTTAAATGTTGTTGAATATATTCAGCTTGTTTATTCCAACCATCAAGTGTTAATTGATTTAAAAAGGCTGCATCAAAGAAACGAGCGTAATTGTTATACCACTTCATGTTTTTGATATCGTTATCAAAAGTTTGCATGTTCTTTACTAAGGGTGCAAATTGTTGAAATAGAGGAATCATAACTCCATCAAACTTAGAAAAAGGTTGATCTCTATCTCTAGGAATAGGACGATAATATTTTTTACCATCTTTGGTTTTAAAAGAAGCCCATCGCCATTGATCTTCATGTCTATCCCAGTCACCAATTACCATATCAAACAAACGCGAACGAACCACCCATTCTTGGTCGATTGAATGTTTACCGTTTTTTCTAATTTTTTCTAACACATCAAAAGTGCTAATAATATCATCTGAATTTCCAAAATTGTCTAGTTCACTTCGGTCGCCAGCTGGTCGTTCTTCTAATAAGTATAATTGTCCTCCAAAAATATCATTATGTTTTCCTAAAGCAAGTTGTTTAGGCATGTAATACAGTTTTGGGTTGGTGTGGTAAATGTTTACAGCTTCAGCCATGTCAGGAAGTACAAAAGCTGCGTATGGGTGCGACATGGTAAAAATATCTTGAACTACATCAACTAAAAATGTTCCTTTTAAAATACCACCCATAATTCGACTTCCGTCTTTTACCATTGAGCGTAAAACGTACTGTTTTCCTTCAGGGTTTTCTAATCGTAACGAATTGGTTTGGTTACCACCACCTCTTCTGATAGGAGTTAAGCCTCCATAGACATTCTCTAATTCTAGTACAGGAACCTTAACTGTTTTTCCGTACTTGTCTCTGTTTAAATCTCCCCACATAAATTCATGAAAACCACTAACGCTTGTTGCTTCTGGAGGGTAAATTGAGGTTTCTACAAATTTCTTATGTTCTTCGTATTCAGGAAAGCTTGAATAGATTTTTGTTTGTTTTGGTTTTACAATTTCTTTACTAAACAAGAGTTTGTGACCGTCTTTGGTGTTGGCAGCGTAGTACTCAATAACTGCTGAACCATCTTTGTAGTAATTTAATTTAGCATATCCGTGATTACCGTAGGTAAATTGTGCGCCATAACCAACTAAAGCTGCTGACTGCTTTGAACCTGAACCGCTAATTACTTGTTTGAACCCGTCTTGTTCTATGTATTGTAAGTTGTGATCGTGACCAGAAACGAATACAATATTGTCTGTGAAATCATCAGATACTGCTTGTATTTGATTAATAAAATCACTGTAGTTTTTATTGAAAATATCAGTTTGAATTCCTGCATGAGAGCGTAGTGCATTTTTCAATGTACCTAAAATTGGTGCTGGTTTCATGTGGTCTTTTACTGAAAAACTTCCACCATGAGGTCCATTACTATATAATGGGTGATGTACAGCAACTACTACATTTTTATATCTGTTTTTCTTAAATAAACTAGAGAGTTCTTGAATGAAACGTTCACGAGTTTTAATATCACAATTGTCGTTCATTTTAGGTTCCTTGTCCCAATCCATAATAAACCAACGACTATCAATAAGAATTAAAGTTAGGTCATCATTAATCTTTACTTTATCTAGTCCGCAACCTCCTTCGGGTAAAAAAGAGTTTTTACCTAACGCTTTCTCTACCATTTTTTCCTGACGTTTCAAGCCATCAACACCATTATACCAGTCGTGATTTCCCGGAATAAAAATTGTTTTTCCTTTAAAGTCTTGCAAAGCATCAATTTGTGTTTGTAAGCGATGTTCAGCTAAGGCTCTATCTTTATGTTCTTTACTTGGTATTCCGTATGGATATATATTGTCTCCTAAAAACAGGGTAGTTGCACTTTTAGTAGCTTTAGCTAACTCTTTCTTAAAGTAGGTTAGTGTAGGGGTAGTCTGTCCCATTTCGGCATTACCAGCATCTCCAATTAAATAGAAAGAATGTATTAATTCTTTATCTGTTTGAATTGTTTTTGGAGAGGCCTTATCTGCGTACTTAGCTTTGTAGGATGCGCAAGCACTAACTATGGTAATTATAGCTAGATACATGCAAAACTTGGTTAAGTTCATGTTTAGTTTTTTGGTTATGTAAAAATAAGGCTTTTTAAGCTAAAACTATTGCTTTAGTAAATGCTTATAATCTTCAGGAGTATCAATATCTACTAAGTTTAGAGAGGAGTTTACTTTTATAACATTGTTGTTATGTTGTAATAGAAAATTCTTAGCACCCTTATCTCCTTTTAAATTTAATAAATGATTAAAGTATTTCTTTGGGAAAATGGCTGGAACTCCAACACTACTTTGATAGTTAGAGGCAATTATGTTGGAAGGGTTCTTTTTTGAAGCTTCAATCAACGAGTTCAAATATTCAGATGTAACATGAGGTTGATCAGCTAACATTATTAGAGTATTGTCAAAGCAGTGTTTTTGTAAAAGATTAATTCCTTCTACTATGCTAGTACTTAATCCGTTTTTATAATTAGGGTTGTAAATGACTTTAATAGGTTTTGTTGTAAGTTGTTTTTCAATCACATCTTTATTAGCTCCCAATACACAAAACACATCTTTTATGGTCGATTTTTGAGCTTGTTCAATAGCCCATTCTAGTAAGGTAGTATTTTTGTAAGGAAGTAATTGCTTTATTTTTCCCATTCGGGAAGCACTGCCTGCAGCCAATATGAGAATCGCAGTTTTTTGCATTATATTAATTGTGGATTCGTCCAGTAATCTTTTTAAGAGAAAAAACTTCTTTGTTACGAATTACTGATAATATTTCTGCTAAGATTGATAAAGCAATTTCTTCTGGGGTTTCTGCTCCAATATTTAATCCAGCAGGGGTATGAATTTTATCTAAAAATTCATCAGTAATATCGGGTGAAAATTCAAACAGTTCGTTAAATAGTTTTTCTCGTCGTTTAGCAGCACCTAAAATACCTATATAAATAGGATTTTGTTCTTGTAACTTAATCAACCAACGCAAATCATATGTGAAATTATGATTCATAATAACAACAGCAGTATTGTTATTTACTTGAGAAAGTTGGATTGTTTCTGGAGTTTGTGCAACTACCGATTTAACTCCAGGAAAGTCGGTTAATTCTTTTGGATCCTTAATGGAAGTAACAACATCAACTTCCCAGCCTAACTGAGTGGCTTGAGTGCAAAGTTTTACAGCATCATGCTCGCCGCCAATAATAAGTAAACGAAATAGCGGTTGTAGGGTTTGTTTAAAGCTAGTTAAATGGTCTGTTTTTTCAGGATAAAACTCTTTATTAAAAGAATAGGTTTGTTGATTGTTAAATTGAATTACAGAGCCAAAATTACCATAAGATTCATCTTCTTTTTGAAAATAAGATGTGATGTTATACGGTTTTCTTTGAATGTTGTTTTCTGAGAAAGCATGAATAAATTCAGCTGAAAGATTAAAAGGTTCTAAAAGAACATATAATATTCCCTCGCAACCTAAACGATAACGACCATCATAGGTTATTACTTTAGGTTTGTTGTTTTCAAAAACCGATTGTGCTCTACGTTGTACTTCTTTTTCAACACAGCCTCCGCTAATGGCTCCAATTATTTTTCCGTCAGAAGATAGTAACATTCTAACTCCTGGTTTTCTATATGAAGAGCCGTCTAAATCTACAACTGTTGCCAAAACATTTTGTATACCTTGTTGCTGATTTATAGTTGCTTGTTGTATTATTTCTTTAAGTTCGTGTGTCATTTATATAAAAAACTCTTTTAAAAGTACGCTTTTTTATCACTCTATTAAAAATTAATAGTGGTTAATAATTTATTATTTTAGCAAAAACCTTTTTCATGAATAGTTTGATACAAGAAACAGAGCAGTTTGTAATTGATTTGCTAAGTGAGAAATTAGATAAAAACTTTGTATATCACAATATAGCTCACACTCAACGAGTGGTTGAAAAATCACTTGAGTTAATTGAAGGAGAAAATTTTTCAGAAGAACAAATACAATTTTTAACACTAGCAGGATGGTTTCATGATGTTGGATATACGGTTAATCCTGAAAATCATGAAGAGGAAAGTATAAAAATAGCAACAGATTTTTTACAAGGTAAAGAAGCATCAGAAGAGGTTATTGATGAGGTTTCAAACTTAATAGCTTCAACGAAAATGGGAGCTAAACCTGTAACTGAGTTAGAAAAGGTTTTAAGAGACGCTGATTGCTCTCATGTTGGAAGTAAAAATTATAGTGATTTTAATGAGTTACTGCGAAAGGAAAGGGAGTTAGTATGTGGAAAAAAAATAAAAACGGTTGAATGGGATGATTCTAATCTTGAATTTTTAACAAAACATCGTTTTTACACCAGTAAAGCTTCTAAACTTTGGGAAAAACAAAAGAGTAAAAATATAGCTCAGCTTTTAAAAAGGAAACAAAAGCAGACACAAGAAGAAGCTAAGTTAAAGCAGAAAAAAGAGGAGTTAGCGTATAAAAAAAATAAAATTGAATTACCAGAACGAGGTATTGAAACTATGTTTCGTGTAGCGCTTCGTAATCATATTACGTTAAGCGATATTGCTGATACAAAGGCAAATATTTTACTATCTGTAAATGCAATTATTATTTCGATGACATTATCGACGTTAATTCCAAAATTAGATAATCCGTCAAATCATTATTTGATTACACCTACCATAGTTTTTGTGTTTTTTACAGTAATATCAATTGTATTGTCAGTTTTAGCAACAAGACCTAATGTTACTGAAGGAAAGTTTACTAAAGAGGATGTAGCTAACAAAAAAGTAAACCTTTTATTCTTTGGGAACTTTCATCAAATGAAGTTGCCAGATTTTGATTGGGCTATGAGCGAAATGATGAAAGACCGCGATTATTTGTATGGTTCTCTTACCAAAGATTTATATTTCTTAGGATTGGTTTTAAATAGAAAATATAAGTTACTACGAATTACGTATACTGTTTTTATGATTGGTATTTTAGTAAGTGTAATATCGTTTGCAATTGCATTTTATATACAAGAACAACAAGCGTCAAAAGTAGGAGAAGTTGTTTCAATGTTATTGCAATAGTTATTTGAACTCTTGGATGAGTTCATCAATAGTCATTGTTTTTTGAGTATCAAAATTTTTATTGTAGATAACCTCTACACGCAATGCTTTTAACCCTGAAACACCTTGTAAATCTTCAATGTCTAGTTTTTCTACGCTGCCTAGTAGTTTTTTAGATTGTAAATATTTAATGTACTTGTAATATTCTTCAGCATCTTTGTCTTGAGAGTATACAATTGCTATTTTACCAGGAACAGTTAATCGCTCTTTGGTTCCTTTAATGTGAGCTTTATCAATACGCTTTTTTATAATTTCATAACGAATGTTATAGGCGCCATCAACATCAAATTGTTTTTCATCCATTCTAAACTTAATTGCTAACGGATTGCTATGTACTAGAATTAACGAAGCAACTCTGAGTTTGTGTTCCATTTTTTCAGTAGCTTTCAAGGCGACATTTTCCATTTCACACATTACTTGTAATTGCCATAACCTAAGGTTGTATAAGTATAAGTCGTCATATTTTTTCTCTTTAGTTAATGACTGCCCTATGTACATGTTATACTCAACACCATCGGTTTTATAACGCTCAAAATAATGAGGGAACATTTGTTGTGCTTCTTCTTGTCTAGCGTCAATAAAAGAAGCCAGTTTATCATTTAGTAAAGTAACACTATCTTCATAAGCTTTACGCTTTTCGTATACTACTTGTAAGTTAGGATCTAAACGATTGATATATGATTCTACCAAGAAGCTTAAATCGTTATTAACCATTTTTATATGATTAAATACAGGGTAGATTTCGCGTTTTAAAAAATCTAAAATGGCTATTTCATCACCAGCTTTCAATCCTTTTTTTACTTCTGATAAATATTCTTCAACCCTAAATCGTAATTCTTTATAAATAGGAAGGCTTTCAACTTTACAGGCCTCTAATAAAACAGAAATGGCTAAAGAAAGTTGAGTAGTTAGATCTTCTTTAATAGCCGTGTTTCTAGCTATAGAAGAACCCTTAATGTCAGATTGACCATATAAAGGGTGCACGTCTGGAAAAATAATATCCTCAATTTTAACTTTTTCCTTTGCTTCATATGATTCTCTATGGAATCTTTCAGCAGCCTCATAAAAACGCCATTTTACAGTTGGGTGAATTGAGGTGTAATTTTCCTGAATTGTAGCTTCAAGTACATTTTGATGCTCTTCTGAGAAACGATCAACCGCTATTTTAAACAGCGGAATCAAGTCTTGTAGTTTATTTTGATTGATAGAGTTTAGTTCAAAAGGTCTTGGCGAAGCAAATTCAATAATCGCTAAGCTGTTATTAGTTGAAGCTTGTATTGGAACTAAAATAATACTACCAATATTTTTGTCTTTTAAACGGTGGTAAAAATTCTTGTTATCGGTTTGTTTACCATACTTTTCTACATCTGAAATGGCAAGGGTTTCTTTGTTTATAAAAAGTTTTTCTAAAATATAATTACAGAAAATGCAATCGCAAGAAACATCTTTCTCATAGTTTAAAACAAGGCTTTCTTCTTTATTTATATGTGAAGATGAAAAATTGTTGGAGTCGGTTTCGAAAATGGAAAATCCAAGAGATAAGTCATTTATGCCAAAAAACCTGCGAAATATTCCTTGTAGTGTACTAACCAGATCGTCGTCTTTTTTTATAAGACTGGTTCTTATTTCTGAAATAATTTCATCGGTTGTAACATCAAATAGATTCATTATTCCAAATCCCTTAAAGATGTAGGATTCAGGAGGGAATTTTTCTTTCCAAACGTCAATATCATCAAAATTGTCAAGTAAAAACTTAATATCTTCTTCAGTTATTTTCGGAGCATTTTCAGTTGGATAAATCTCCATGAAATCAGCATTAAAAGCTGCACGATATTTTTTTACTGTGTTGGTTGTTTTATCAGGAATATCAAAATAAAAGGGGCGTTTTATGTCGATGGAATAGTTATAAACATCTGTTAATATGATACTACAAGCGTATTTATACATTAAATCATCTTCAAAATGACGAACTTTTAATTCATAGTCTTCTCCGGCATTTTGTAATATTTTTTCAAATCGATTTGTAAACTTGAAAGAAGTAAAAGTAAACGGAATACTAACTGCCTTAATTTCATTTTCTAATAGTAACTCAGGAAATAAAGGTTCTAGTAACAACTCAATAGTGTCCTTATGTTTTTCTAATATAGATTCATCAGAAAAACCATCTATTAACTCAGGAGCTTTTATTGCTTCTTTAACTATATTTTTAGAAGACTCATGATACGGATGTCTCTCATGCTCTTTAGCCGCATACTTTTGAAATAAAGCAACAATTTTTTCAAAACTTATTTTAAGTTTAAAAGGAAGCTCTATATTTAGAATGTCTTTTGTTCGTCTTATATTCATGGAATGAAAAAAAATGAGTCTGTACAAATTTACAAAATTGTAAGCATGTAGTCGTCTTTATTACCATTCCCTTTCAAAAAACAGTAGCTTTTAAAGTCACTGTTTTTTAATTTTTAACAATCGTTTCCATAAAAAATGTTTAAAATAAAAACGATTGAGTGTGTTACTAATTGTTACGGTTGTTTGCGTGTTTAGTTAAGCTTAAAAACGAGCGGAAGAGCATTTTTCGTTTAAAATATCTTCTGAGCTAGGATTATACGCATTGTTATAAATAAAGCTATTTTCATCAAAATCTTTATGCTTAATTTCGGTTAGTAACTTTTTTAATCCACAGAAGTTATCAAGTTTACTATTGTTTGAAATATTAATAACTCCACGTTCAAAGGTGTAATTAGAAATAGCTTCCAAGGTTGTAATTTCAGGATTATTCTGAATAAAAAGCTTCTTTCCTGTTAAGTTATTATCATAAACTACGTTTTGAATACCATCAAGAGAAATTAGCTTGATGTTGTTTTTTATTTCTATTAAATAGCTCACAGATTTTAAGTTTGATAAATCAGAAATGTTATTTAATGAAGCATTGTTTATAATTTTAATAGCAGCTGTACTTGTTAATTTAGATAAGCCTTTTAAACTATGAAGTTGATCATTATTTTCAATAGTAAAATATAGTTCACAAGATGTTAAGTTTTGTAAACCTTCCATAGTTTTTAAAGAAGTATTATTTTTAATTACAATAGTGTTTATATCTTTTATTTGTTCTAGTCCATGTAAATTTTCTAAAGCCTCATTTCCCGTAATGTTTATTTTATGTGCAAAACTTAAGTTCTGTAACGTATTTAAATTGGTTATTGCAGGGTTTAAGCCAATTGATAATTCTTGTTGAATAGTTTTTAAGTTATGAAGCCCGTTTAAACTTTGTAATAAATTATTACCTAAAATACGAAGAGAACTTACACTAGTAACATTAGGTACAGCTTCAATATTTGTTAACTCATCATTGTTAATAATAACAAGTCTTGCATCAGGAGAAGCTAATGTTGTATTTTCCAAACCGTTTAAGTTTTCAAGTGTGGTGTTTACAACAAACAAATCACCATTTATTTGATTAAGGTCGGTAAAACTAAAAAGGGTTGTTATGTTGGAAGCTTCTCCATTTATAATTAAGTTTCCATTAATAATATTGTATCCTTTTGAGGTAAAATTGTCAATATCTTCTTGACTTTTTAACTCTACATTACCTTCAAATTGTTTTTTATCAGTAAAAAACTTGTATTCAGTAGAAGTAATAGTTTTGTTATTTATGTCTTTGGCGATTACTTTACCTTGGTATTCAGTTAAGCCTTTAAGTTCTTCAAACTCGAAAGTGTTCCCGTCAATATGTTCAGCGATTAATTCATCGCCTAAGTAAAGGTCGTAATAGGTGGTTTTGTTTTGTGAATTATCAGTATTAGTCCATTCTATTTTGCTGTTTAACGGATTAGTTGAACTAATTTTTACAGTTAGTTGCGCAGAAGGAGGTAGCTGATTGTCTTCTGACTTAGAGCAAGATATGAAGAATAGGATTATTGCTGTTAATTTGTATAAATTGTATTTGTGCATTGTATAGCTAATTTTTTAATTTAAATAAGTAAATATTGGGATAAATTAACAAAAAAAGGGAACGATATAAATGGGGTGAAAAGTTAAATTATATGTTAAATATAATGCTTAGGTATAGGGTTAAAAAATAAAACCCCTTACCAGTTTTTGATAAGGGATTTATAGTTTTTTTTTGAATGGAGATTTAAAAACGGAAATCGTAATTTTTTATTTTTCCTTTCTTGCCTAAGCTATTGAATTTCCAACTAAACCCTAGCATAAAATATTGTTGTAATACGGTGCTTTCAGAATCTTCTATATAATTTGAAGTAGCTCTACGTTGGGCGTTGGTGTTTTGATTCAATAAATCATAAGCTTTTAAACTAATAGTACCTTGATCTTTTAAGATAGAGTAGGCTAGGGTAGCATTCCAAAACCAAGCAGATTTATTAAATCCAATTACGTTAGGGTTGTATGTATAGCGAATATCATTTCTCCATTCTAATTTTTTAGGAACAGTAGTTTTGGTTCTTATATTAACAGAATGTCTAGTGAAATTTTGATTTTGATCAGTGTTAACGTCGTATTTAGTATTTGAAAAAGAAATATCATAGTTTCCTTCAATAGAAGCAACCTTATCCCAATCTAAAGTAGCTCTAAAAACAGGACTTATTGAAGTTGTTTTAGCTCCCTCCTTGATGTCATTTATAATGTTAAAGTTTTTGCTAGCTCTAATATTTGTGCCAGCTCTAAGTTGAAGACTTACAATAGAATCTAATTTTATTTTTTTACTATAGCTACCACCTCCCCAAAAATCATAACCGCCATCTGTATTTTCATAGGTAGTGTTTCTTACTAAATCATCATCGATAGAAGTATTTGTTATTACTTGGTTCTCATAAAGAGTACCGCTTAAATAAAACCAAAATCCTGTTCGAGCTTGCCAGTTAAACTTATTAAAATTAATATAGGCTCTATGGTTTTGAGTTGGTTTTAGGTTTGGATTACCTTTAATAATATTAGAAGGGTTGGTAACGTCAGTAAAAGGTTGAATTTGATTAATACTAGGAGCACTGTTGTTTAAACGATAATCAAAATAAATAGAAGCTTTAGAGTCAAATCTATATCTGAAACTAGCATCTAAATCTAAATTATTATATTCTTTTTTTAAGCTCAATTCAGGACGTAATTTATCATTGTTTTCTAAGGTTCTGTTAACAAAACCAGTTCCAAAATTTAAACGCCATTTTTTAGTTCTGTATACCAATTCTACAGAGGGAATTTTAGTAATATCGTTGTATATAAAGTCAGAACTTAATCCAGTATTAAAATCACTGTACTGTTGCGTTGTTGAGTTAAAATCAAAGGTGTTTTCTTTGTTTTCTCGTTCATCACGTTGATAACGATACTTAGTATCTAAAAAGAATTTTTTGGCAATAAGAGGAAAACGATAGGTTAGGCGTGTGGTAAGTCCCATTAAGTTGTTTTCAATAGTGCTTTTTTGGTCTCTATTTTCTGTACTAGGGTTACTTCCAAAAGTTTCAATTGTAGACTTATTAATTTCTTCGGTATCTGCTTTGTCAATACGATTACTTATTGAGGCTTTAATAAACGAACCTTTTGCTCCTAGTTTTTTTGTAATATCTAATCTGTTTTGAAAATTGTTTGCTTCCGATTTAGAGTAAGCAGAGCTCACGTAGCTATTAGTAAGTGTGTTGTCTTTATCTAAAGATTCTTCTTGTCTACGACTACTTCCTTCTCTTTTATTAAATACAAAAGTAGGCTTAATGTTGATTAAGAATGTAGAATCTATTTCAATGTCAAAATCAGTGTCAAAACTATGATTGTGATTTTCATCATCAGAAATAGTAGTTGAGTTAGAAAAGTACTTCCTGTCTGGAAGCGTATATTCTCTATTGCTTTTTGATTCGTTGTTAGAAGTACTTCCAGAGTAAAAATAGTTGGCGTTTACATCTAAACCTTTGCTAAATTCATCAGCATAGGTTGCACCAGCGGTTTTTGACTTTATAATACCACTACCACCGCCAAAACGTCTTCCGTTAATACTAAAACCGCCGTTTCCACCTAGCCAAATATTACCGCCTCCTCCAAACATTTTTTGAATTTCTCCAAAGCTAAATCCTGGAGAATTAATATTGTTTGTACTGGCTAATACGCTAAATCGTTGGTTGTTATCAAAACGGTTTATCATGGCGGCTCCTTCAAAGCGTTTGTCGGTTCCAGCGCCACCAGATACTCTACCAAACCAACCTTTATTATTTTCTTTTTTTATGGTAAGGTTTATAGTTTTGTTATTTGCATCTCCTTTTTCACCAGTAAAAGCTTCTGATTTAGATTTAGTATCGGTTATTTGAACTTTTTCAATAATGTCTTTTGTTAGGTTTTTAGTAGTAATGCTTGGGTCGTTTCCGAAGAAAGGCTTCCCATTAACCAAAATCTTATTAACTTCTTTCCCGTTTACAGTAATTTTTCCATCTTCATCTACTTCAACACCAGGTAATTTTTTTAAAAGATCTTCAACGTTAGCATCTTTTTTGGTTTTAAAAGACTTTACATTAAATTCTAGAGTATCTTTCTTAATGGTAATTGGAGCTCGTGATTGTATAACTACTTCACTAAGTATATTACTTTCTTCTTTTAAAAATATGGTGCCTAAATCAAGGCTAGAGGTTTTGTCTAGTTGTATTGATTTGGAATAACTGTCCATTCCAACATAAGAAATAAAGAGCTTTACGTCTTTACTAAAAGATTTGCCCTCTAAAGAAAACTTTCCTTTGTCGTTAGAGATAGTATAAGTAACAATAGAACTGTCTCTAGCTTTTTCTACATGAACTGTTGCTGCCTCAATAGCAGTTTTGTCTTTTTCAGAATTAATGGTACCAGTAATTTTGAACGGATAGGATTGAGCAAAAATTGAACTAGTAAGTAATAAGGTAAAAATAAAAAGTAGTTTTTTCATTGTTTATAGCAAAATGATTTTCAAAGAGCTACAAATAAAAAGAAAAAACTACTTTCTAAGAGTTAAATATTGTTAAACTTATTTCTGTCTGAAATAAATACTAATAGGTACTCCATTAAAGTTATAATGTTCGCGTAACTGATTTTCAATATAACGCTTGTAAGGGTCTCTAATATACTGAGGTAAATTAGCAAAGAAAGCAAACTGTGGTGTATGCGTCGGTAATTGCATACAGTACTTTATTTTTATGAATTTACCTTTTGTTGCTGGAGGCGGATTATGCTCCATAATTTCTAACATCGTTTCGTTTAACTTACTTGTTTGAATACGACGTTTTCTATTTTCAAAAACTTCAACAGCAGTTTCAATAGCTTTAAAAATACGTTGTTTTGTTAATGCTGAAATAAATACGATAGGAACATCGGTAAAAGGAGCAATTGCTTGACGAATTTTAGCTTCAAAATCACGCATAGTATTGGTTTCTTTTTCAACTAAATCCCATTTATTTACTAAAATAACAATTCCTTTTCTGTTTTTCTCGGCTAGCCAAAATATCTTTTCATCTTGTCCTTCAAATCCACGAGTTGCATCAATAACTAATACGGCAACATCACAATGTTCAACAGCACGTACAGCACGCATTACTGAATAGAACTCTAAATCTTCTTTTACTTTTGATTTTTTTCTAATTCCAGCGGTATCAACTAGGTTGAATTCAAAACCAAAACGATTATATTTTGTATCGATAGAATCTCGTGTAGTACCTGCAATATTGGTTACAATATTTCTATCTTCACCAATTAAAGCGTTAATAAATGATGATTTACCAGCATTTGGACGTCCAACTACAGCAAAACGAGGTAACTCATCTTGTTTTTCTTCGTCTTCTTCAGGCTCAGGAATTTCTTCCGCAATAGCGTCCAATAACTCTCCTGTTCCGCTTCCATTAATGGAAGAAATAGTGTAGTAGTCTCCTAACCCAAGGTTGTAAAACTCAACAGCATCAGCATCACGCATTGCATTGTCAACTTTGTTTACAGCCATAAATAATGGTTTTTCAACCTGACGTAAAATTTTGGCAACCTCAGCATCCATAGGGGTAATACCTTGTTCAACATCAACTACAAAAACAATAATATCAGCTTCATCAATAGCTAACTGAACTTGTTTACGTATTTCTCCTTCAAAAATATCATCAGATCCAACAATATAACCACCAGTATCAATTACAGAAAATTCTTTTCCGTTCCATTCAGATTTTCCGTAGTGACGATCTCTTGTAACTCCACTAACAGAATCAACAATAGCTTCACGACGTTTTACTAATCGGTTAAATAAAGTGGATTTACCTACATTTGGTCTTCCTACAATCGCAATAATACTCATTTTGCAAAAAATTTGTGCAAAGATACAATTTAGTATATGATTTGTAATGTTTTTTAGATAGTATATAGTTTTTGCTATATTGTTGGCACCTAATATTTTATTTAATGGATGATAAATTATACAACCAGATTTTTTTAAAACCTCGTTTTCAATTAGAGTATGAAATAAATTCTCAGGTTTTGTTAGAAGAAATAAAGAAGCATTTAAACGATATTTCTAAGTATAAAATGAAGGTTGTAGACAATCATGTGGTAATTGATGTACCAGAAAATGAATCTCATTTGTGGTCACCGCAATTGCATATTGAAATAGAAGAGGTTTCAGAAACTTCATCAAATATAAAAGGATTGTTTGGTCCCAAACCTCAAGTGTGGACTTTTTTCATGTTTTTACACTTTTTGGTGGGAACAGCTTTTGTGATTTTTGCGATTATAGCTTACAGCAATTGGTCGTTAAAAAAAATAACAATGCTGCCTATAGTAATGCTGGTTGTTTTACCTATTGTATGGGTTGCTTTATACTTGGTAGGAAGCCTAGGAAAATCAACAGGGAAAAAACAAATGGATGAATTAAAAGAATACACTAAACAGTTGTTACGAAGAATAAAAGGTTAGTCTTTGTATCCAAATCGTTTTAATTGACGTTCGTTAGATCGCCAATTTTTATTGATTTTTACATGTAAATCTAAAAACACCTTCTTGTCAAAAAATTGCTGAAGGTCTTTGCGGGCTTCAGTTCCAACACGTTTGATTGCACTTCCTTTGTGTCCGATGATAATTCCTTTTTGTGTTTCACGTTCTACCATAATAACAGAACGGATCTTTATAATATTATCTTCTTCAACAAAGCTTTCAGTTTCAACTTCTACAGAATAAGGGATTTCCTTTTTATAATGTTGAAGAATTTTTTCACGAATTTTTTCATTCACAAAAAAGCGTTCAGGTTTATCGGTTAACTGATCTTTTGGGTAAAAAGGAGGAGAATCTGGTAAAAGCTCAATAATTTTATAAAAAACGGTATCTACATTAAAGTTTTCAAGAGCAGAAATTACATACACAAAAGAATTTGGAACCTTCTTTTTCCAGTATTCAATTTTAGCTTCAACCTCTTCTTGAGTCGATTTATCAACTTTGTTTAACAGCAAAATTACTGGAATTTTGCTATTAATTATTTTGTTGAAAAAAGCTTCGTTTTTAAGAGCTGTTTCACCAACTTCTACCATGTAAATAAGAACATCAGCATCTTCAAAGGCAGATTTTACAAAATCCATCATAGATTCTTGCAATTCATAAGCTGGTTTTATGATTCCTGGAGTATCCGAAAAAACAATTTGATAATCGTCTCCATTAACAATCCCCAAAATACGATGTCTAGTAGTTTGCGCTTTTGAAGTGATGATAGATAGTTTTTCACCAACTAGTGCGTTCATCAAGGTAGATTTCCCAACATTTGGGTTTCCAATAATATTTACAAATCCTGCTTTATGTGTCATAGTGCAAAGATAGGTTGTTTTGTGTAAGAAGTATTTATTTTTTATGTGCTTGTTATTTAAAGGGATATCTTTATATGAAAAATAAATGCTTTTTTATTTGGGCAGAACAAGAAAAAGGATGTATATTTGCAACCGCAAATCGCGGGATAGAGCAGTAGGTAGCTCGTCGGGCTCATAACCCGAAGGTCGCAGGTTCGAGTCCTGCTCCCGCTACAGAGCTAAAGAATTGAAAACTAACGGATTGTTTACGACAATCCGTTTTTTTATGTCTTTAACTTTGTTACTTTTACGTGCCGTAAACACTACCGTAAACACTTTTGAGATGAAATTGAACTTTACAGAACCTAAAATTTACACTGGTGGCGTGCTGATTTCAGAGTGGTCGAAATTGACGAAATCTGAACAAAAAACAGCATTAAGTAGAGATTGGTTTATATATTATTCTTACAGAAATCCCGAAACTTTAAAATTAAAACGTCAACCTTACATCAAAGCAGGCGTAAACAAATTAAAGACAAAAAGGGAACGTATAGCTTTTTTAAAAACAATGAAAGAAGCCTTGTTGAAATTACTTCAAGCAGGCTTTAATCCTTATCAAGATAATTCGGAATTAGAAGCCCAATTGTTTAGTGATGCTAACGAGAATACTATTTCTGATGTTACTATTGTCGACGCAAAAATAGCGCAAGAAAAAACGCAAAAAGCGCAAATTAATTCAGAAACAATAGCAGAGTTTGAAGAAATCTCTATTGTTAAAGCTTTTGAACTCGGGTTACGTTTAAAAGAAAAATTGATGAACAAAAATTCTTATACGAAATATAAGAGTCGAATTCATCGTTTTTCAAAATGGTTAAATACAAAAGGGTATGAAAAACAGTCTATCAACTCTTTAAATAAAAAACTGATTATTGAATATCTAAATGAAGTTTTGCAAAACTCAAGTGCAAGAAATAGAAATAACACAAGAACAGACATCAGTTCGTTATTTCAAATTTTAGAAGACAACGAACTCATTACAGAAAATTACGTTAAGAAGATAAATGTTCTTAAATCAATTCCAAAAAGAAACAAAACCTATACACCTCAACTTCAAAAAGATATTTATGAGTATTTAGAAGACAACGATAAACACTTACTATTATTTATTCAATTTATATCGTACAACTTTTTACGTCCAATTGAAGTGTGTAGATTGAAGGTTGAAGATATTGATGTCAAGGACAAAAAGCTATATGTAAAAGCAAAGAACAGTCCTGTAAAAATTAAAATTATCCCTGATATATTACTAAAACAACTTCCAGACCTTACGCAAAAAAGCGCAAAATCATTTTTATTTACACAAAACGCAATGGGAGGAGCGTGGGATATTGAAGAAAGTAACAAACGAGATTACTTTACCAAACGTTTTAAGAAAATCAAAGATTATTTTAAATTAGGAAATGAATATGGTTTGTACAGTTTTCGACATACTTTTATTACTAAATTATATAGAGAACTACGAAAAACAAACTCTCCTTTTGAAACAAAAAGCAAACTGATGCTGATTACAGGACATACTACCATTACAGCCTTAGATAAATATCTAAGAGATATAGATGCAGAATTGCCACAAGATTATTCTTCATTGATAAAATAGGTCTTAGAAACTTGGCAAATCGTTGCAAAAAGTAGCAAAACCTTGCAAATCTTCTTGAGTCCTTGCAAAACGTGACAGGGTTATATTAGAAGCTATTACTATTGTGCTTTAATTCAGTTTTAAAGCAAAAAAGTAATATTGAACGCACAAGTAGTATATCAAGTGGCTAAAGCACTTCCAAGGGAAGAGCAAAAAGCATTGTTTGAATTACTACAAAAAGAATTTAGCATCAACACACTTCAAATTAAAAAGGTAAAGAAACCTGTTTTAACCAAAGAAGATGCTATTCAATACTTACTAAAGAATGTTTTTAATAAGAAGTAAAAACTAAATTAAAGACTTATTGAGAGATTGGTCTTTTTTTTTGTCTATTTCACAAAACGTTAAATTTTATTCAATTTAACGTTTTATAGCCTCAAAAAGTATAAAATAAACTATGAAGATAAATTGTAAGCATTGTAAAGAAGCTTTTATTAGAAAACGAAGAAATCAACAGTATTGTAGCGCAAGTTGTAGGACCATGGCATGTTATAAAAGAAATCGGTACGAATATGTTTCAGGTAGCTATAAAAAGAATACTGATAAATTAGGTATTATAAAACCCCAAACAACAACTCAACTGGTACCCAAAGAACTAGATTCTAAACTCAACACCCTATTAAAAAAAGAAGAAAAAGTATTTGATACTAAGAGTATGACGAATACGGTTGTTAGTAATTTACTATCAGATACTGCTGTGTATGGAATGAAGAAAATACTCAATCCAAAATCGTTACCTGCTACAAAAGGAGATGTTGAAATGATGTTAATTCAAATTCAAGAACTACAACAATTGTTAAGGTGATTATATAGTTTAAAAACCTTGTTTTAAAAATTCAAAGTTTATTAACTTAAATATTCTTTAATAGAACCATCTGAATAAGTTTCTATTACAAGATTAAAAATATTGCCTTTGATTATTTCACGATTCACTAAATATATTTTCATAGGTATTTTAGTTTTTAATTAAAGGTTTTTTTAGAGGGAGCGGCAACTCCCTCTTTTTTATGCAATTTAAACAATTTTTTAATTCAAAGTTTATTAAATTAGATTGACTGTTAAAGTCAATTGGAATCAAGTAGTGATTCACTTGATTTCTTTAAGCTAGGAGCTGGATAATATCCAGCTCCGTTTTATTCTAATGAATTTTTCTTATCTTTTGAATAGCTTAAAGAATCAAAAATCATGAAAACATTATTAAAATTCCGCAACATTGTGGAGCTTATAGAAGCGTTCCCTACAGATGAAAAATGCAGGGAATATTTAGTTAACCTAAGGTGGGGTGAAAAATCAGTTTGCCCTCATTGCAACCATTCCGATAAAATTTACAATCTGAAAACAAGTAATAAATACAAGTGTTCTTCTTGCAAAAAACAATTTACTGTAACCACTGGTACTATATTTCATCAAACCCACGTAAGTTTAGTTAAATGGTTTGTAGCTTTTTATTTATTTTCTTCACATAAGAAAGGGTTATCTTCCATCCAGCTTTCTAAAGATATTGGAGTAACGCAGAAGACAGCATGGTTTATGTTGCACAGAATTAGATACGCTATGAAAGACAAAAGTTTTAAGCTTTTCGGACAAGTAGAAGTTGATGAAACATATGTAGGCGGTAAAAACAAGAATAGACACTTCAATAAGAAAGTTAGAAATGCTCAAGGGCGTTCAACGAAAGATAAATCTGCCATTTTTGGATTTGTAGAACGTGGTGGTAGAGTAAGAACTATCCATATTAAAAGGTTATCTGGAAAAGGAATGAGAGCTTTACTTAGACATTTTGTCGAAGATACAAGTGTGATTTATTCAGATGAGTTTAGAGTATATAGAGGTTTAAAAGATTCTTTTGAAGACCATTTTGTAGTAAATCATTCTGCTAATGAATATGTTTCAGACCACAAGCATACTAATACTATTGAGGGTTTTTGGAGCCAATTAAAAAGAGGAATATTTGGAGTGTATCACAATACTAGTAAACATTTACTTTATAGATATTGTCAAGAATTTGAGTTTAGATGGAATACAAGACAATTAAGTGAAACTGAAAGATTCTCAAAAGCCATATCCCAAGGTCTTGATGGTAGAATGACTTATGCAATGGCTATAGACAGAAGCAGGAGATGGTAGATTCAGTTATAGTGAAAGAAAACTATAATTATGGCTTTACCACATATTGAAAGAAGAAACGCTATCATTAAGGAACGAATTGAAAATATAAAGAAAGGAATTCCAATACCTTTAGAAAATATTGATTTACATCAAACCAGTAAGGTCAAGAGAGGAGCTTCGGTTGAAGGTCATAGAATACCTAAGCAAAAGAAAGTCCCAAATGCTAAAAATGGGAAACCACCTAAATCAACATAAATAACAGTTATAATAAGAAAAAGGGCTGTCTAAATGGAGACAACCCTTTTAATACAGTAGAGAGTATAATGCTCTTAATTTACCTCAGTGTAGCTAATGAGACTACCTTTGGTATTTACAATTCTTTTATTTACAGTTTAGAGTATCTATTTGCTCTTAATTTACCTAAGTATAACTAATGAGATTAACTTCGGTATTTACAGTTTGTGTTCTTTTCTTAATTTCCTTTCATTAAGAAAATGTTTTTTAAACCACATTCCCTTAGTGACTAAGCTTTTTTAACCATTCCCATGGGCTAAAAAGCTCATTGCTAATATACAAAATGTTCTGAAATAATACATATATTTACAACAGAAAATATTACATATAGCGTAGTTATATTCTTTAGATTCTGAAAACGACCAATTATTCAAGAAACTATCCAAAGAATAGAACAGTCTCTGTGTACCACATATTGGCGTGGTTACTCAGTTACTTTCTAGGATAGTTGGGTGCTTGGTCGTACCTCAGAAGAATGGAATGTTAGCTTTGTTCCACGCTTCTTTTTTACAACTAAAGTTATTAGGAACAGATAACTTCTAATAACTTTAAAAATGAAAAAAGGATTGATAATTTTTGTTCTTATTTGCTCAACCGTAGCATTATCTCAAAACAAAAAAGATGAATTTGGAGATTGGAAATATGAATATGCAGAATATCAAACAAACACCTTTGTAAACTACAAAAACATCAATTGGATAACCAAGCAAAAAGCTAAAGATTGTTTTTTACAAGTTGTAGAGTATAGAAGAACTGGAGAGAATTTAATTGTTTTTGGTTTAGAGGGTGGAAAAATCAAGTATTATTATACAATATTAAGTTTTAAGGAACTGGAAGAGGATAAGGGTTCTTATGTTGCTGAACTTAGAAGTAAAGGAGGAAGAACATTTAGCTATTGGACATTAGTTATAACAGAAGGAGAAAAAGCGGTAATGGTTAGGAATAATGGAAAAGAAAGAAGAGTTTTGTATACAAAGAAACCTTGAGTTAAATCCCAAGGTTTTTAAACTATATAATCACCATTGTTAATTGAAATCAAGTTTAAGAATAAGTATAGGATATTGTAAGCTTCCTCTAATTAGAACTGCTTATTTTTCTAAAATTTCTATAAAGCTATTGTTTTTCATTCTTTTGGAGCTAGCCCCAAAAGAATTAAGTTTTGCAAATCTTACAGGTGGCATTTTACCTAAAGCATCATGCGGTCTGTAATTGTTATAATCTTCTATCCATATTTATGTTTGTTCTCTTACTTGTTCTAGGTTTTCAAAAATATATTTATCAAGTACGCCTCTTAGATAACTACCGTTGAACCTTTTATAAATGCATTTTGAGTAGGTTTTCCTAGCTGTATGTACTTGAATTCTATAGTATGTATCTTGCTCCAGTTTTCGGTTATTTTGGGAATAAACTCTGGGGCATTATCCATTTTTATTTTTTTAGGCTTCCCTTTTTTATTAATAAGGTGATTAAGCACCCATACAATACGATTGCTGGGTAAAAAAAATGTATCTCTATATGTAATACCTCTCTGTTAAAATCATCAATTATGTTAAAAGCTCTAAAGCGTGTTTTGGAGCTACTACATTTACCCGGACAGGTTTTTAAGACTGTTTAATCAAAAATAAATATCTTAAATAATGAACGAATTTAAAGTACTGAATTTAAATCTGAAGCAGTCCGATTAAATTATCAGCGAGAAAATATTAAAGAATTAGCAGATGAGCTAGGAATTCAGGTGCAACGTATTTATAAATGGAGGGCTGGTCAAAAATCAAACCCAGTTTCAAAGGTTAGTACAAAGCCATTACCAGACTCATTGGAAGTAAAACAATTACGCAAAGAACTTAAAGAAAAGAACTAGAGCTTGAGATATTAAAAAAAGCTGTTCCCATCGCTCTTGGAAAAGATGTGAACGGCTTTTTTTAATATTGGAATATGTGTTTTTTTTGAGATAGGCAAAAAATAAAGAAGATTTTTTAGTAATGTGTTGTTTTTGATGGTTTTGTTTTCTATTTTAGATTTGTAAACACAGTGAAAAAATATGGGGGACGTTTTATATTATGCAAAATTATGGTATTCGTAGTGATATAAGGATACCATTTTTTGTTAGAGATACATAAGAATTTAAATATTTATAGATATAAGATTAATTTATAAATATTAAGATAATCTTATGGTTAAGAAATTATGTTCTGTGACTTATTTTTTAATTTTGTGTCTACAAAATTAAAAAAGATCAATTAACTATAAAGTGTAATGTATGAATAAAAAGTACTTTTTTAAAAAACAAATAAGATGTCTGTTGTTTTTTATTTTAATCTTCTTTTACAAAGAAAATTCTTTTTCTCAAGCGACAGTGACAAGTAATCCTACAGCAAATGATATTGCTGCTCAATTACAAACAGCAGGTATAATAATAAGTAATCCTACTATAACTTCTGGTATTTCAAGTCAGTTAGGTGTTTTTTCAAATGGTACTGCAGGAGCAGCTTTGGAATTAGATACTGGAGTAGCATTTACAACTTCGACTATTACAAATGCTTTTTCTACTAACAATTTGACAGCTAACTCTGATAATTTAGGAATATCTTATAATGATATTGATGTAATTAATATTGATAATACTGCTAATAATGACGTTGTAATATTTGAGTTTGATTTTGTTGCACAACCAAATTATTCTGGAGTGTTGGTTGAATATCAATTTGGCTCAGATGAATATCCTGATTATGTAGGTTCTAGGTTTAATGATGTGTTTGGTTTTTTTGTTTCAGATCCTTCAGGTTCGGATCCATCAATACCTAATGGAGTGGATTTGAATAGTAATGGGCTTTATGATGGTTTAGAGGAACCTTCCCTAAATTTAGCTTTAGTTCCTGGTACTACTAATTCTGTGTCAATAAATAACATCAATGGAGGTTTTAGAGGATGTAACCAAGATGGAACCGCTGCTGATTTAACACAAACAGCATTATATATTAATAATGGGCATACAGGTGATGGAAGTACTTGTAGTACCAATACAGGAACTAAGCCTATTCATGTTGAGTTTAACGGTATAACACAAAAGTTTTCTGCGGTGATTAATTTGATTGTAGGAGTTACTTATCACATGAAAATAGCTATTGCTGACGTTGGAGATGCTACTTATGATTCTGGGGTTTTTATCTCTAGTGTTGGAGGATTACCTATAATAACAACAAGTAACGATTCTGGTTCTACTACTACCTTGGGAGGAGTTGCAGTAACTAATGTTTTGTTAAATGATACAGTTGGAGGGGTGGTAAATCCTTCAGTTAGTAATGTAGAATTAGCTCAGATTAGCTCTACTAACGCAGGTGTTTCTCTTAATACAGCTACTGGGGAGGTAATCGTAGCTCCTGGAACTCCTGTAGGGGATTATACTTTAGTTTATAATGTTTGTAAACCTTCACCTACTAACTGTAGTTCTTCTTCAGTATTGGTTTCAGTTTTACCGGTTATAGATGCGGTAACAGAGACTACTACACCAGTGAATGGATTACCAGGAGGAACAACTTCTACATTAACAGCGAATGATACATTAAATGGGTCACCAGTAACAGTAGGTACAAACCCAGGAGATGTAACAGTAACACCAGTAACAGTTCCAACAGGATTGACATTAAATTCGGATGGAACAGTAACAGTGGCGGCAAATACACCAGCGGGAAGTTATAATGTAGAGTATACAATTTGTGAGGTAAACAATCCTACTAATTGTGATACAATAACTTCTGTAGTAGAGGTAAGTGCACCGGTTATAGATGCGGTAACAGAGACTACTACACCAGTGAATGGATTACCAGGAGGAACAACTTCTGCATTAACAGCGAATGATACATTAAATGGGTCACCAGTAACAGTAGGTACAAACCCAGGAGGTGTAACAGTAACACCAGTAACAGTTCCAACAGGATTGACATTAAATTCGGATGGAACAGTAACAGTGGCGGCAAATACACCAGCGGGAAGTTATAATGTAGAGTATACAATTTGTGAGGTAAACAATCCTACTAATTGTGATACAGTAACTTCTGTAGTAGAGGTAAGTGCACCGGTTATAGATGCGGTAACAGAGACTACTACACCAGTGAATGGATTACCAGGAGGAACAACTTCTGCATTAACAGCGAATGATACATTAAATGGGTCACCAGTAACAGTAGGTACAAACCCAGGAGATGTAACAGTAACACCAGTAACAGTTCCAACAGGATTGACATTAAATTCGGATGGAACAGTAACAGTGGCGGCAAATACACCAGCGGGAAGTTATAATGTAGAGTATACAATTTGTGAGGTAAACAATCCTACTAATTGTGATACAGTAACTTCTGTAGTAGAGGTAAGTGCACCGGTTATAGATGCGGTAACAGAGACTACTACACCAGTGAATGGATTACCAGGAGGAACAACTTCTGCATTAACAGCGAATGATACATTAAATGGGTTACCAGTAACAGTAGGTACAAACCCAGGAGATGTAACAGTAACACCAGTAACAGTTCCAACAGGATTGACATTAAATTCGGATGGAACAGTAACAGTGGCGGCAAATACACCAGCGGGAAGTTATAATGTAGAGTATACAATTTGTGAGGTAAACAATCCTACTAATTGTGATACAGTAACTTCTGTAGTAGAGGTAAGTGCACCGGTTATAGATGCGGTAACAGAGACTACTACACCAGTGAATGGATTACCAGGAGGAACAACTTCTGCATTAACAGCGAATGATACATTAAATGGGTCACCAGTAACAGTAGGTACAAACCCAGGAGGTGTAACAGTAACACCAGTAACAGTTCCAACAGGATTGACATTAAATTCGGATGGAACAGTAACAGTGGCGGCAAATACACCAGCGGGAAGTTATAATGTAGAGTATACAATTTGTGAGGTAAACAATCCTACTAATTGTGATACAGTAACTTCTGTAGTAGAGGTAAGTGCACCGGTTATAGATGCGGTAACAGAGACTACTACACCAGTGAATGGATTACCAGGAGGAACAACTTCTGCATTAACAGCGAATGATACATTAAATGGGTCACCAGTAACAGTAGGTACAAACCCAGGAGATGTAACAGTAACACCAGTAACAGTTCCAACAGGATTGACATTAAATTCGGATGGAACAGTAACAGTGGCGGCAAATACACCAGCGGGAAGTTATAATGTAGAGTATACAATTTGTGAGGTAAACAATCCTACTAATTGTGATACAGTAACTTCTGTAGTAGAGGTAAGTGCACCGGTTATAGATGCGGTAACAGAGACTACTACACCAGTGAATGGATTACCAGGAGGAACAACTTCTGCATTAACAGCGAATGATACATTAAATGGGTACCAGTAACAGTAGGTACAAACCCAGGAGATGTAACAGTAACACCAGTAACAGTTCCAACAGGATTGACATTAAATTCGGATGGAACAGTAACAGTGGCGGCAAATACACCAGCGGGAAGTTATAATGTAGAGTATACAATTTGTGAGGTAAACAATCCTACTAATTGTGATACAGTAACTTCTGTAGTAGAGGTAAGTGCACCGGTTATAGATGCGGTAACAGAGACTACTACACCAGTGAATGGATTACCAGGAGGAACAACTTCTGCATTAACAGCGAATGATACATTAAATGGGTCACCAGTAACAGTAGGTACAAACCCAGGAGATGTAACAGTAACACCAGTAACAGTTCCAACAGGATTGACATTAAATTCGGATGGAACAGTAACAGTGGCGGCAAATACACCAGCGGGAAGTTATAATGTAGAGTATACAATTTGTGAGGTAAACAATCCTACTAATTGTGATACAGTAACTTCTGTAGTAGAGGTAAGTGCACCGGTTATAGATGCGGTAACAGAGACTACTACACCAGTGAATGGATTACCAGGAGGAACAACTTCTACATTAACAGCGAATGATACATTAAATGGGTCACCAGTAACAGTAGGTACAAACCCAGGAGATGTAACAGTAACACCAGTAACAGTTCCAACAGGATTGACATTAAATTCGGATGGAACAGTAACAGTGGCGGCAAATACACCAGCGGGAAGTTATAATGTAGAGTATACAATTTGTGAGGTAAACAATCCTACTAATTGTGATACAGTAACTTCTGTAGTAGAGGTAAGTGCACCGGTTATAGATGCGGTAACAGAGACTACTACACCAGTGAATGGATTACCAGGAGGAACAACTTCTACATTAACAGCGAATGATACATTAAATGGGTCACCAGTAACAGTAGGTACAAACCCAGGAGATGTAACAGTAACACCAGTAACAGTTCCAACAGGATTGACATTAAATTCGGATGGAACAGTAACAGTGGCGGCAAATACACCAGCGGGAAGTTATAATGTAGAGTATACAATTTGTGAGGTAAACAATCCTACTAATTGTGATACAGTAACTTCTGTAGTAGAGGTAAGTGCACCGGTTATAGATGCGGTAACAGAGACTACTACACCAGTGAATGGATTACCAGGAGGAACAACTTCTACATTAACAGCGAATGATACATTAAATGGGTCACCAGTAACAGTAGGTACAAACCCAGGAGATGTAACAGTAACACCAGTAACAGTTCCAACAGGATTGACATTAAATTCGGATGGAACAGTAACAGTGGCGGCAAATACACCAGCGGGAAGTTATAATGTAGAGTATACAATTTGTGAGGTAAACAATCCTACTAATTGTGATACAGTAACTTCTGTAGTAGAGGTAAGTGCACCGGTTATAGATGCGGTAACAGAGACTACTACACCAGTGAATGGATTACCAGGAGGAACAACTTCTGCATTAACAGCGAATGATACATTAAATGGGTCACCAGTAACAGTAGGTACAAACCCAGGAGATGTAACAGTAACACCAGTAACAGTTCCAACAGGATTGACATTAAATTCGGATGGAACAGTAACAGTGGCGGCAAATACACCAGCGGGAAGTTATAATGTAGAGTATACAATTTGTGAGGTAAACAATCCTACTAATTGTGATACAGTAACTTCTGTAGTAGAGGTAAGTGCACCGGTTATAGATGCGGTAACAGAGACTACTACACCAGTGAATGGATTACCAGGAGGAACAACTTCTGCATTAACAGCGAATGATACATTAAATGGGTCACCAGTAACAGTAGGTACAAACCCAGGAGATGTAACAGTAACACCAGTAACAGTTCCAACAGGATTGACATTAAATTCGGATGGAACAGTAACAGTGGCGGCAAATACACCAGCGGGAAGTTATAATGTAGAGTATACAATTTGTGAGGTAAACAATCCTACTAATTGTGATACAGTAACTTCTGTAGTAGAGGTAAGTGCACCGGTTATAGATGCGGTAACAGAGACTACTACACCAGTGAATGGATTACCAGGAGGAACAACTTCTGCATTAACAGCGAATGATACATTAAATGGGTCACCAGTAACAGTAGGTACAAACCCAGGAGATGTAACAGTAACACCAGTAACAGTTCCAACAGGATTGACATTAAATTCGGATGGAACAGTAACAGTGGCGGCAAATACACCAGCGGGAAGTTATAATGTAGAGTATACAATTTGTGAGGTAAACAATCCTACTAATTGTGATACAGTAACTTCTGTAGTAGAGGTAAGTGCACCGGTTATAGATGCGGTAACAGAGACTACTACACCAGTGAATGGATTACCAGGAGGAACAACTTCTGCATTAACAGCGAATGATACATTAAATGGGTCACCAGTAACAGTAGGTACAAACCCAGGAGGTGTAACAGTAACACCAGTAACAGTTCCAACAGGATTGACATTAAATTCGGATGGAACAGTAACAGTGGCGGCAAATACACCAGCGGGAAGTTATAATGTAGAGTATACAATTTGTGAGGTAAACAATCCTACTAATTGTGATACAGTAACTTCTGTAGTAGAGGTAAGTGCACCGGTTATAGATGCGGTAACAGAGACTACTACACCAGTGAATGGATTACCAGGAGGAACAACTTCTGCATTAACAGCGAATGATACATTAAATGGGTCACCAGTAACAGTAGGTACAAACCCAGGAGATGTAACAGTAACACCAGTAACAGTTCCAACAGGATTGACATTAAATTCGGATGGAACAGTAACAGTGGCGGCAAATACACCAGCGGGAAGTTATAATGTAGAGTATACAATTTGTGAGGTAAACAATCCTACTAATTGTGATACAGTAACTTCTGTAGTAGAGGTAAGTGCACCGGTTATAGATGCGGTAACAGAGACTACTACACCAGTGAATGGATTACCAGGAGGAACAACTTCTGCATTAACAGCGAATGATACATTAAATGGGTCACCAGTAACAGTAGGTACAAACCCAGGAGATGTAACAGTAACACCAGTAACAGTTCCAACAGGATTGACATTAAATTCGGATGGAACAGTAACAGTGGCGGCAAATACACCAGCGGGAAGTTATAATGTAGAGTATACAATTTGTGAGGTAAACAATCCTACTAATTGTGATACAGTAACTTCTGTAGTAGAGGTAAGTGCACCGGTTATAGATGCGGTAACAGAGACTACTACACCAGTGAATGGATTACCAGGAGGAACAACTTCTGCATTAACAGCGAATGATACATTAAATGGGTCACCAGTAACAGTAGGTACAAACCCAGGAGATGTAACAGTAACACCAGTAACAGTTCCAACAGGATTGACATTAAATTCGGATGGAACAGTAACAGTGGCGGCAAATACACCAGCGGGAAGTTATAATGTAGAGTATACAATTTGTGAGGTAAACAATCCTACTAATTGTGATACAGTAACTTCTGTAGTAGAGGTAAGTGCACCGGTTATAGATGCGGTAACAGAGACTACTACACCAGTGAATGGATTACCAGGAGGAACAACTTCTACATTAACAGCGAATGATACATTAAATGGGTCACCAGTAACAGTAGGTACAAACCCAGGAGATGTAACAGTAACACCAGTAACAGTTCCAACAGGATTGACATTAAATTCGGATGGAACAGTAACAGTGGCGGCAAATACACCAGCGGGAAGTTATAATGTAGAGTATACAATTTGTGAGGTAAACAATCCTACTAATTGTGATACAATAACTTCTGTAGTAGAGGTAAGTGCACCGGTTATAGATGCGGTAACAGAGACTACTACACCAGTGAATGGATTACCAGGAGGAACAACTTCTGCATTAACAGCGAATGATACATTAAATGGGTCACCAGTAACAGTAGGTACAAACCCAGGAGGTGTAACAGTAACACCAGTAACAGTTCCAACAGGATTGACATTAAATTCGGATGGAACAGTAACAGTGGCGGCAAATACACCAGCGGGAAGTTATAATGTAGAGTATACAATTTGTGAGGTAAACAATCCTACTAATTGTGATACAGTAACTTCTGTAGTAGAGGTAAGTGCACCGGTTATAGATGCGGTAACAGAGACTACTACACCAGTGAATGGATTACCAGGAGGAACAACTTCTGCATTAACAGCGAATGATACATTAAATGGGTCACCAGTAACAGTAGGTACAAACCCAGGAGATGTAACAGTAACACCAGTAACAGTTCCAACAGGATTGACATTAAATTCGGATGGAACAGTAACAGTGGCGGCAAATACACCAGCGGGAAGTTATAATGTAGAGTATACAATTTGTGAGGTAAACAATCCTACTAATTGTGATACAGTAACTTCTGTAGTAGAGGTAAGTGCACCGGTTATAGATGCGGTAACAGAGACTACTACACCAGTGAATGGATTACCAGGAGGAACAACTTCTGCATTAACAGCGAATGATACATTAAATGGGTTACCAGTAACAGTAGGTACAAACCCAGGAGATGTAACAGTAACACCAGTAACAGTTCCAACAGGATTGACATTAAATTCGGATGGAACAGTAACAGTGGCGGCAAATACACCAGCGGGAAGTTATAATGTAGAGTATACAATTTGTGAGGTAAACAATCCTACTAATTGTGATACAGTAACTTCTGTAGTAGAGGTAAGTGCACCGGTTATAGATGCGGTAACAGAGACTACTACACCAGTGAATGGATTACCAGGAGGAACAACTTCTGCATTAACAGCGAATGATACATTAAATGGGTCACCAGTAACAGTAGGTACAAACCCAGGAGATGTAACAGTAACACCAGTAACAGTTCCAACAGGATTGACATTAAATTCGGATGGAACAGTAACAGTGGCGGCAAATACACCAGCGGGAAGTTATAATGTAGAGTATACAATTTGTGAGGTAAACAATCCTACTAATTGTGATACAGTAACTTCTGTAGTAGAGGTAAGTGCACCGGTTATAGATGCGGTAACAGAGACTACTACACCAGTGAATGGATTACCAGGAGGAACAACTTCTACATTAACAGCGAATGATACATTAAATGGGTCACCAGTAACAGTAGGTACAAACCCAGGAGATGTAACAGTAACACCAGTAACAGTTCCAACAGGATTGACATTAAATTCGGATGGAACAGTAACAGTGGCGGCAAATACACCAGCGGGAAGTTATAATGTAGAGTATACAATTTGTGAGGTAAACAATCCTACTAATTGTGATACAGTAACTTCTGTAGTAGAGGTAAGTGCACCGGTTATAGATGCGGTAACAGAGACTACTACACCAGTGAATGGATTACCAGGAGGAACAACTTCTACATTAACAGCGAATGATACATTAAATGGGTCACCAGTAACAGTAGGTACAAACCCAGGAGATGTAACAGTAACACCAGTAACAGTTCCAACAGGATTGACATTAAATTCGGATGGAACAGTAACAGTGGCGGCAAATACACCAGCGGGAAGTTATAATGTAGAGTATACAATTTGTGAGGTAAACAATCCTACTAATTGTGATACAGTAACTTCTGTAGTAGAGGTAAGTGCACCGGTTATAGATGCGGTAACAGAGACTACTACACCAGTGAATGGATTACCAGGAGGAACAACTTCTACATTAACAGCGAATGATACATTAAATGGGTCACCAGTAACAGTAGGTACAAACCCAGGAGATGTAACAGTAACACCAGTAACAGTTCCAACAGGATTGACATTAAATTCGGATGGAACAGTAACAGTGGCGGCAAATACACCAGCGGGAAGTTATAATGTAGAGTATACAATTTGTGAGGTAAACAATCCTACTAATTGTGATACAGTAACTTCTGTAGTAGAGGTAAGTGCACCGGTTATAGATGCGGTAACAGAGACTACTACACCAGTGAATGGATTACCAGGAGGAACAACTTCTGCATTAACAGCGAATGATACATTAAATGGGTCACCAGTAACAGTAGGTACAAACCCAGGAGATGTAACAGTAACACCAGTAACAGTTCCAACAGGATTGACATTAAATTCGGATGGAACAGTAACAGTGGCGGCAAATACACCAGCGGGAAGTTATAATGTAGAGTATACAATTTGTGAGGTAAACAATCCTACTAATTGTGATACAGTAACTTCTGTAGTAGAGGTAACGGGGGCGCCAATAATTGCAACGGATGACTTAACCCCAATTAATTTGTCAAATGTAAATGGATTTACAGGAGGGGTTGCAGGAGATTTAACAGTGAATGATACATTAAATGGAATATTAGTTAATGATAGTGATATTATTATAAATGTAGTTGATGATGGAGGCTTAATTGGTGTTACAATAGATGCAGAAGGTAATTTGATTGTTCCAGCAAATACACAGGAAGGGGTTTATGTTATTCAGTATCAAATATGTGAGGTCTTAAATCCTGGTAATTGTGATACTGCAGAAGCAATTGTAATTGTAGAACCAGATAACGACGGAGATGGAATTGTAGATGCCTTAGATTTAGATGATGATAACGATGGAATTTTAGATGTTGATGAAGGAGATGGATCTGTTGATACTGACGGAGACGGAATTCCAGATAGTTTAGATTCTGATAGTGATAATGATGGAGTACCAGACGTAATAGAAGGAAATGATGATAACGGAGATGGAATTCCAGATGTACTTCCTTCTGGAAATGATACCGATGGAGATGGAATAGACGATTCTTATGATCCAGACAATGGAGGAGATCCAGTTGATATTCCTGATTCTGATGGAGATGGAATTCCAGATTATCAAGATACCGATGATGATAATGACGGAATTGATACCATGGATGAAGGTCCAGGAGATGGAGATCCAACAACAAATGATGCTTTAGATACAAATGGAAATGGTATTCCAGATTATTTAGATTCAGATACCAACCCTTGTGGAACTCCGTACAATATTTTAACTCCAGATGGAGATGGAGATAATGATGTATTCTATATTTCTTGTATTGACAGTCTGGAATATCAAAACAATTCAGTTGAAATATTTAATAGATGGGGTAATACTGTTTACAAAGCATCAGGCTATAATAATGAAGACGTTGCTTTTAGAGGTATTTCAAACGGAAGAGCGAATATAAATGTTGATGAAAAATTACCTTCAGGAACTTATTATTATGTCATTGATCTCGGAGACGGGTCTAAACCTAAAGTAGGATGGTTATATATTAACAGATAAAAAAATAATATGAAATTAAGATATATATATACAATAGTAGCATTGATATTTAGCGGATTAAATATCAATGCACAACAAGATCCACAGTATACACAATACATGTATAATACAATGAGTGTTAACCCTGCATATGCTGGTTCTAGTGGACATACCATAATAAATTTATTAGGAAGAACACAATGGGTTGGAGTTGATGGAGCCCCAGATACACAAACCTTAAGTTATGATGCTCCGCTTGGTTATAGCGGAGTTGGATTAGGAGTAAACCTTACCAATGATAGAATTGGACCAGCAAGAGAGATTTTTTTAGATATTAATGCTTCTTATAGAGTAAGAACTAGTGATGAAGGGAATTTATCATTTGGATTGAAATTAGGTGGAAGACATTTAAATGTAGACTGGAGTAGAGGATTGATTCAAGATAGGGAAGATAAAAGGTTACAAGGGAATATCAATCGATTTTTACCAACTATTGGAGCGGGAATTTATTACTACACTGATAATTGGTATTTAGGAGGAGCAGTTCCTAATATCATAAGAACGGAGCATTATGATGATGCGAATAGTGGCGGAGATGTAGCAGAAGAAAGAATGCACTTTTTCTTTATAGGTGGATATGTCTTTGATTTAAATGAGAGTATCAAGTTTAAGCCTGCTTTTTTAACAAAAATTGTAAGTGGTGCTCCTTTATCACTAGATGTGTCTGCCAATTTTTTATTCAACCAAAAATTTACAGCAGGAGCAGCTTGGAGATGGGATGACTCCATTAGTGCTTTACTTGGGTTACAGGCTACCGAAAATTTACATATTGGGTTTGCTTATGATTTGACCACTTCAAATTATAGTAACTACAACTCAGGTACCTATGAATTAATGATAAAATGGGAGATATTCCGAGAGTTAGCAACTAAATCTCCAAGATTCTTTTAAAAAAAGTAAAAATGAGAAGAACAATACCACTACAAATATTGATATGCATACTATTTACAACAGTTACATTTGGGCAACGTAAGTATGCTGCAGATAGATATTTTAATGAATTTGCGTATAAAAAGTCAACGGAGTTGTATAAAGTAATTTATGAAAAAGGAGATGATTCCTATTTAGTATTGAGCAGACTAGGCGATTCACATTACTTTAACTTTGAGTTTGATTTAGCAGAGAAATACTATAACAAGCTTATGAATTCTTACATGTCTGTTGCTTCACCAAAGCATATTTTTCGATATTCACAAGTTTTAAAGACTAATGGAAAAGTAAAAGAATCAGACAAATGGTTACTTAGACTAAAAGATTTGGGAAATGACAGTAGAGCAGAAGCTTTAGAAAAAAATGAAGATTACTTTGTTGAATATTCTAACAAGCCAAAGACGTACATAAATATTCATAACATTTCATCGAATACTAAATATTCTGATTTTGGAGGATTTCTTTATAAGAATGATTTTTACTTCGCTTCAGCAAAACCAAAGTCAGAAAAAGACAAGAAGTTATATAGGTGGAATAGACAACCATTTTTAAATATCTATAAAACAGAAAAGAAAGCAGTCAAGGAAAATAAAGTTTTAGAAGTTGAAGAAGCTAACATGATAAATGAGTTGAGTTCCAAGTATCATGAATCTAATTTAGTTATAACCAAAGATAGGAAAAAAGCATATTTCACAAGAGATAATTTTGATGGAAAACGACTGCAAGGAGATAAAGACCGGGTTTCTCATCTTAAGATTTATTCAGTAGAAAGAATAGGAGATGTTTGGGGGAATATACAAGAATTACCATTTAATAGTGAAGATTATTCCTGTGGACATCCTGCTTTAAGCCCAGATGAAAGAACATTATATTTTGTGTCTGATATGGCAAATGGTTATGGAGGAACGGATATTTATAAGGCTGATGTTTTAGGAGATAATACTTTCGGGGAGCCAGTGAACTTAGGTAAGAAAATCAATACAGAAGGAAGAGAAATGTTTCCATTTATAGGTAATGATGGAACTTTGTTTTTTGCATCAGATGGTCATTTAGGATTGGGAGCCTTAGATGTTTTTGAGTCTAAGAAAGAGAACAATGAGTTTACATCACCGGTAAACTTAGGAAGTCCTGTTAACGGACCTTTTGATGATTTTGCTTTTGTAATTAACGATGAGCATACCTATGGTTTTTTCTCATCCAATAGAAAAGGAGGGAAAGGCGATGATGATATTTATAGTTTTACAATCTACAATTGTAAAGAAGATATAAAAGGAATAGTTTCAGACTCTAGAACAGGAGAACCAATTTCAGAGGTGTTGGTTCAATTAATGAATTCAAAGGGAGAGCCTATAGAAGAACAAAGAACAGGAAGAGCGGGAGAATATTTGTTTAAAAAGATAGATTGTGAGAAGAACTTTGTAGTAGTAGTTTCAAAAGAAAACTACAGGAATGCAAAAAAGGATACCAAAACATTGGATATAAATAAAGAAACAGTGGTTGAGAACATTGAATTAGAATCTTTGATAGTAGAAGATCAAATAGTAATCAATCCAATTTATTTTGATTTCGATTTGCATAATATTCGAGAAGATGCAGAATATGAATTGGAACATATTGTTTCGGTTTTAAATAACAATCCAGATTTAATTATCAAAATAGAATCTCATACAGATAGTAGGGGTACCAAAGAATACAATAAAACCTTATCCAGTAACAGAGCAAAATCTACCAGAGATTATATAATTTCAAGAGGAATTAATGCTGATAGAATTGAAAGTGCTATTGGTTATGGTGAAGATAAACTACTGAATGATTGCGATGATTCAAATCAAAGTAAATGTACTGAAGAAGAACATCAAAAAAATAGAAGATCTTATTTTTATATCGTAAAAAGAGGAGACAATGTTAAAGTAACTAATCAAAAAAAGGAATAATTTTTAAAAAGCTATACATATTGTATAGCTTTTTTGTAAGTTAGTGGCAAGAATTAAATATAAAATTACCGTAGTGCACTTTTTATTAAAAACCACAACAAAAGGGTTCGAATATTGGAACACTTAATTGATATGTTTTGATTACCAGTTAATTACGGCTTAACAAAATAACCTCTACTTTTAATTGTAAAGTAGAGGTTATTTTAGATTTAAAATTTTGTTGCTACAAAAATTATTTGTGGTAGTTATCCTGTATTTTCTGGTTTCTATTGTGCTATACAAGACACTTTTATACTACAATTGTTAAATTCTTGATTATTTAGTGTTCTTTTTTTTCTAGCAAGTTGTATTTGTTGCTTATAAAGGTCTTTATTTGGAGTTTTACCTTGAATGATTTCCATAGGAGTATATCCATACAATTCGGTTAGATATCTGTGATGATTATAATATTCTATAAAACGCTGTAAATCGAGCAAATGTATTTGTTGATTTAAAGAATGTTTTCCGTGGAGAAACTCGGTTTTATAAATGCTGTGCTTGCTTTCAGCCATTGAATTAGAAAATGGAAATTCTTTTGTCCTAGCAGTAATTTTAGTAATAAGTGGAGGGGCTTTTATGCTATTAATCCAAGTTAGAAGTTTTCCTTTATTTTCAGAGCCTCTATCAGACAAAATACTAATAGGTTTAGTAGTGTTGAGTAAATCATACTTTGTAAAAGTCTCTTGAAAAAGGTTTTTAATAAACCTGCTTCCTGCTTTTCCATCTCTAGAAGCTACATGCAAAATAGCTTTAGAAAAATTATCTTTTACAAAGGCAACTTTTTGTATGCCATCTTCAATAGTAGTAACATTGGTAATATCTACATGCAACCATTGAAAAGTTCTAGTTGCTCTAAACCCTTTTTTAATGGGTTGTTTGAATCGTTTTATCTTTTGATATCCTAAAGCAGCAGTATATTTGAAAAAGGTAGATTTTCCGCAGGAAATAAGATTGTTTTTAAGAGCGTAATAGTATAAAGTGGTTTTAGTTTTTCCAAAATGGATAGAGTCTTTAATTAATTGTTCAATAGTAATTATTTCTTGTATCGTTAGTTGATTGGGGTATTGTTTATAACATTTTTTTAAGGGGTTTAGGCTACAAATAATTTTTCTTTTTTCTTGATAATACCAATCTTTAGAAATCCCATAATATTTACAAGCAGTAGCTACTGATATTTTTGATAAAGAAGCCAAATGTTGCACAGAAGCAACAATTTTTGAAGTATGTAGTTTTAATAGTTTTTATTTTGTGAAAATTCTCCTAGCATGTGTAAATACCCTTTTCTAGTTTCGATAAAAAACGCATAGCTTTAAATAAAAACTTAGAAGCAAAAACATCTTTGATAGTATCAAACTGATTTTCACAAGTATGAACCCAATCACTTCCATAGTAATGCTCATGTGCAAACTGATTTCAATTATGTTTAGTGGTCTTGGGGATTTGAGTAATTTGTTGATTGTCAGGTATTCCGATAGCGTATAATACTATCATCAATGGATGATAATTTCGCTTATACATTTTTCATAACATTTAAAGGCTGGCGAAAATAAAATAATTTTTATACTTTTTATTAAAAATAATGTATGGAAATTTCTATATTGGGGTGCAGTTAATTGTTTAATTTACCGTAAACGGTTTCGTAAACAGTTTACAATTTTTTACATAGAAAAAGCGTGAAAAAAAGGTGATTCTTCGAACTCATAACCCGAAGGTCACAGGTTCGAGTCCTGTTCCCGCTACTGAGTAAGACACGTTAGAAATAGCGTGTCTTTTTTTATTCACACTTATCTCTAACTCCTTGTTATTGTTAAATATAACAGCAACAGCATCGTTTAATTTTGCGGTTCGATACTTTTTATCTTCAAAAACCAATTTTTCAGAAAATATCGAACCAATTATCTTTCTCTTGATTTCAGTAGTTGCTTTTTTATAGAATTTATTTAGACTTGTGAGTAATTGAACACCAAAATCAACATATAGATTAATATCTTTTTGATAATCTGAATGTTCGTCTATGTCAATGATTAAATCATTTATTTGGTTGTTGTATTTGTTTTTTAGTCTATTATAAGTCTCCTTGTCTATACTGTCGTCAATGAATTTTTCAGTAAGGTTATCTAATTTTTCTTCAATTTGAGTTTTCAGTTTCTTTAATTTTTTTACTGTATTCAATCTGTTAGACTGATTTGATTTGTATTCATCAACAAGAATTTCTTTGAACAACTCCACTACTTCTGTAGGAGGCTTTAGAGATGTTAAAATCTTTTCTAACTCAGTATGTGCTAACTCAACTTTAAAACGCTCTCCACAGCCCTTTCTTGCGTTGCAATGATAATAATAGTGATAATTTCCATTTCTACTTTTTGATGGACTTCCTGTTAAGTTATTTCCACATTTAGCACATTTAAGTACTCCTCCTCGTAAAGGTAATTGTTCTTCGTGTTTACTTGATTTTTTTGTATTAATTCTTGCATTAGCCTTGTTGTTCTTAATTTGTTGGACTTTATGAAATGTTACAGGGTCAATAATGGCTTCGTGCAGAGCGTCAATGATTTTCATAGGGTCTCCATTATTTTCTGGAACCATAATTTTACCAGCATATTTTATATTTGATAATAAATTACTGAATTGACTTTTAGTTCGATTAATACCTAATTTATGATATTTTTTTCTTAGACTTTCTTGACTATATAAGCCTGTAGCATATTCTTTGAATATAGCCTCTATTAAAGGTGCTTTTTCTGGACAGGGTTGAATTAATGGTTTTGATGGATTATTAGGGTCTTTGCCGTTAATATATCCAATAGGTGCTTTGTTTACGTGTCGCCCCTCTTTTAATGCCCCTATGATACCATTTTTTGTTCTTTGACTCCTAACAGCGTTTTCTACTTCCCCCAAGCCGAGATACATAAAAAGCATCATTCTTTGTTGTGGAACTTTAAAATCGATATACTCCGCAATAGCATTTATTTCAACCCCTTTGGATTGTATGTTTTCAATCTCTACTAAACCTTGTGAAGTTTTTCTTGAAAATCTATCCCATTTATGAAACAACACTAAGTCAACTTGATTAGTCTTTATTAATTGCCTTAATTTTTTTATTTGTGGTCTTTCTAAAGTTGTTCCTGTATAATCTTCTTCAAGGTATTTTACAACATTAATACTATGCTTGTTACAGTATTCATAAAGTAAGTCTTTTTGTTGAAGCAGACTATAACCATTGTCTTTTTGGTCTGTTGTACTAACTCTTGAAATTAGTACAGTCCTTTTACCTTTCCAGTTTCTCATCTTGCATTGTCTTTACGTCATCAACTATAGTTTTCATTTTATATAATAACTCTCTGATTTTTTTAACCTCATCATCAGAATACTTTTTGCCTCCTGCTTGTAATACCTTTTTACATTTTTCTAACTTCAACATAGCAGGTTTTTTTAATTCTCAATTATAAATTCAGCCTCATCGTCAATTTGAATTTTGATACACTTAAACTCCCAGTTTTGAATTACTTCTAACAAGGGTTGATTGCTTTTAAGTTCAGATGAATTGGTAATTAACCTTGTGTCTCCATCGGAAAGGATAACACGCATTTCTTGAAAATCATTAGTCTTTAAGTAATATAGCAAAGAGACTTTTTCTACATTCTCATCAATGTCTTTAATGCCGAAATTAATTTTAAAATTATTGTTTGGAAACTCCTCTCTGATGAAATCAATAAACCTAACGTTGATATGAGAGAATAAAAAACCTTTAGAGACTTTATCAGCATAAATCTCGTAGGTGTAAAATCCTGCTTCCTTATCTTCACTTATTATTAAGTATTTAGGCTTCTCAAGTATATTTAAGAGGACTTGAAACTTAAACATATTAAAATCTTCAACTGTGTAGTCAAATAATTGTGTACGGATATATTTTAAGTCTTCTAAGGATACGCCAAATTTTCGTAGTTCCACAGCAACTTTTATCCAAATGCTTTCAAGTCTGTTAAACCTTTTTGTTTTCCCTTTATCGGCATTATCAATAACAACGACTCCTTGCTCTATCCATCTGTTTAACGCTCTTGGGGAAACCTCAGCAGTTATTCCAGTTTTAGTGTAGTTTAAACTGTAATTTGATATTTCATTATTTGTAAATTCAAAATATGAAGTAGGTATGTTTCCGAGTTCGTGGAGGATTGCTCGCTCTGTTAATTCAGGAGTCAATTCTCTGTACTTATCAATGTTCATAGTTGTAAAATTTATACAAAAATACAAATTTTACCATTAGGAAACAAATTAAAATTTAATTAAGACTACATTGTCTTATGAGTTTACTTGAATTTCAACTTCATTCTCTAATCTTATTTCTTCATATATAGGAATATCTGCTCCGAGTATCTCTATGGATACTGTCAATGCATAAGGTACTGGTTCTTTTTGCCTATCCCAACCTTTATGTGCTAAGACAGCAAAACTTACTTCTTCTGGAAGATTATATGACTTTATGATTGCCCAATCCTTTTGTACTGTGCTATTGTTTCTACTAATACCTTGTACATTGCCATTAGTTCGATTTTTAATTTTCCATTCAAAATTGGATAACTCACTTCTTGTATCTCTATCGTACGAAGTTTCTCTTTGTTCAATTTCTTTGAGTACATACTCTTTGAAATCATTGTAAGGTTCATTAATTTTTGAAGATTTCCATTCTAGCCAAGTGGATAAATAAGATTTAGTCTTTTGTCTTGTTCTACGAACCTTTGCCGTATAAGCAAGTGTAACCTCAACCAATATATTATAATCATCTCCTTGACCTCTAAGGGAATCAGGTATTTTTAGAGTGTAAATTTGCCCTTGTTCTGCTTCAATATTATTAGTATTGTAGAATGTAATTCTATGCTCTGTGTTTTCAGTAACTCTTTCTAATGAAGGGATACCATACCCAAAGTGCTTAATGCTTGTAGCGTTAGGATTTAAGAAGTGATTGTTAGGTAGTCTTGCTCCTTGAACAACTAATGCTCTTAATAAATTTACGCCATCGTTGGGATATAGTTTTTTTAGTTGAGCAACTATGTGAGATACTTTTGGGGTAGCAAATGAGGTTCCTACCGAATCTTGCCCATAAGCACTTCCACCATTCAAAGTTGATCTAATGAGTTCTATTGAAGTATCCTTATTGCTTACAAGAATTGCTCCATCTTTTGAAATTTGCATTGCTCCTCCATACTCTACGACATCAGGTTTAATCATACCCCATATCCCTGTTCCAATTTTTGAAAAAGCAGAAGCCTCATCTTTAATCCCTATAGTGTTCCAATTGTCATTATTAAAATCAAGATGATTAACTGAACCTACAACTAAAGAAAAACTACTTTGTGCAGGATTTGCTACCCTACAAAAAGGTTCTTCTAAATAATCAGGATATTGATTATTACTCTGAATATAATGTTTTATGATTTGTCTTGATATGTTACCAACTGAACATATGAATAGAACATCGTTGTAATGGGTTAATGTATCTAACATTGCAGCCCAAGTACTCATATGCTTCAATCTAAAGGGCTGAGTTGAATTAATTGAGTGATTAAAAATTTTGCAATCAGGATTGTCTTGTATAATTCTGTTTAAAAGGTCAGCAGGGAATTTATTTCTAAGTCCATTATTACTATCTAAAACTCTTAAATTTCTAATAAAAAACGGTAACTGATATGGTGAGTTTAGTTGTGAAACACCTTTAGGGTATAATAATGCTCCAGCGACTTTTGTTCCGTGCCCTCCATTGGGAACTTTATCTGATGTGCTTGTATCTCCATCGACGTATGATTTAGAATTAACTGTTTTGATTGCTTGTTCAATATATCTGTGATTTTCTTGAATGCCACTATCAATCACTCCAACTTCAGGAGCATCATTATCAGGAGAAATTATTTCTAAATTAAAATCAGTCTCTTCGGATGTTGAACCAGTAACTGTTTCAAGTTGCTCAACTTCTGCTACTTCAAAAACAAAAGGATAGTTTACTACTAAATCTTTTAATCCTTTTCCTGAGATACGTACTTGACAAGCAAAACTATCTCCAAGGTCTATTATGCTACTTGTTAATTCTGCTTTGTAATGACCTATAAATTGTTCAAATCCATTCTCTCTTTCAAAGTATTTTTCATCTCTTTCTTCTTGAAGTCTATTAAATTTATCTAATTGAGATTGATATCTTGTACTGTCAGGGTTTAAACTTACCTTAATAGGTTTGTCAAAAGCAACAGAAACCTCTACATGATAATCTATATTATCATCTATTTCATTCCATTTTTCATATAGTTCAGGGGATAATATATGCTGAGGTTTCCAATCTTCTCTATTGCCATCTATTATTTGCCATAAATCGGCAATTCTTCCAGTACCTCTTTCAGAATCAATAAAGCCACTTATTTTCTCTTCTAAAGTGCGTAGATTGTCAAGTGAAGCACCAACAATAAATCCATTGTCTTCCTGAGAAATGATTTCAATATTTAGGTTTTCTAAATCAAATTGAATGTCAGCAAGTAAGTCAGGGTTTATTTGTAAAAATATCGGTTGGATTTCAGGATTTAATGGGGCTAAGTTCTTTTCTTGACGACTTTTATTATGTTCAACCCAAGATTGCTTTAAATTAGATGTTTTTCCAGTAAGAAATGAACTGTGCCCAGTTCTATTATTTTTATTATCATCTGTTTGTTGTGAGGGTCTTGGACCTCCATTATAGCGAGCCCTACCTACTATTTTTTCTGAAAAGTTTAAGTGTGGAAATTGTTGCATAG